>NVVG01000145.1 GCA_002402125.1 Moraxellaceae bacterium | reverse complement strand
TAAGGCGTTTATAACTACACTTAAAGCATTGTTAATGTAAACAAGTGAAGAAACAGCCACCTGACTTGAAATTAAAATAATGAGGCTAGACTTTGAAAAACTTTGGACGTGAATTAGCATATCAAGCACTCATAAGGTGTAGACATGTAAATAGAAATTGTTGCCGCTACAAGTATTGTAAATCGTCCAAACAGTGCTCATCAGGGTATGTGTCCAGCGCAACAAACTGCAGATCACCCAAATTAAGCCCCTGGGCTGCATTCGTAGTAAATACCAGGTGCCCGTCGATATAGTTTTTCTTTACTGGATCCGTTAAGCCGGGTTCATAAATAGAGACAATGCACCCCGTAAGCTGGCAATATCATCGGGATTTATGTCCATGTAACAGACATCATTACCTGCGTCTGCCGGAACTTTAACGAAAGAAGTATCGCTAACCTTTGATTTATTACTCGCACTTTGCAGTTTACACCCAGACTTAGTCAATATACTTTACTATAGGCAGTCAACCGCTTTTTCTCAAGATAGAATGCTCCCTCAATCCAAATACCTAGCATTCGTTACATCACTTCTAACCGTGTGATGTAACGCTAAATTTGCAAAAATGCTGCCGGATTTTATTAACAATACGCTCACATATTTTCCATCCCCATAAGTGCTATGAGCCCGTCTCATCCGTTAGGATTCCTCGCCTTAAGTCAGCAACGTATTAATCCCGCTGTACATTAGATCGGTGTGTAATATTCGGTATCGATCAAACGCCCTACGTAAGGTGCGCTATGCTAAATATAACTTAATTAAAAGTAACTTCTATCTAGGCAAAGGCAGAATCTATGCGTTACACAACATATAACGGCTTTGCTTCGCATATTCAGGACCCATCTTGAAAACCATTGTCACCACGGTATGTATTATCTTGCTTTGTGTTTCCGTTGCTTATTCGGAGCGCTTACAGTCAATTTTCACCACAGACTTTTACCTGAACATGGCGCTAAATTACGGCAAGGTCGCCGAAAATAGGGCTAAATCCTGGGAAGACATCATTAAGGGTGCCCAAAACGATAGTGAATGGAATAAACTCAACAAGGTGAACCGCTTTTTTAATCAGGCCATCCAGTACCAGGATGACCTGCCGCTATGGGGCAAAAGGGATTACTGGGCCTCCCCCGTAGAAACCATTGCTCGTGGCAAGGGGGACTGTGAAGATTACGCCATTGCCAAGTTTTTCAGTTTAACTGCTCTTGGCGTACCGGAAAGCAAGTTACGCCTGATGTATGTGCGTCAGCTTACGGTTAACCAGCCCCACATGGTGCTGATTTACTTTGAAACCCCAAAGTCGATCCCTTTGGTGTTGGATAATTATAACCTCGACATATTGCCCGCCAATAAAAGACCTGATTTAAAACCCATATACAGTTTTAATGGGGGCGGGTTATGGATGGCCAAAGCTAAGGGGTTAGGCCGTAAGGTAACCAATAGTCGCGGAGTGTCAGCCTGGGATAATTTGCTACAGCGCATCGAGCAAGGCAGTTTACCGGGGGTAAGTTTTGCTAGTGCTAACACCCGACAATACCAACCGCTTCACTAAACGCTGTACTAGACGCTGTACTAGACGCAGGTATAGCCATATAAAGCCACATAACAGAAACAACAACCCATCCTTATAAACGGAGCCATTATGCGCCCAGGGGTTAGCTTAAGAACCAAAATTTACGGGCTAGTGATTACTATTGCAGTCATTGCCTTTGCATGCTCATTATGGCTTAGCATCGATAATACCCGCACTTACCTGAACGAACAGATGCAGTCCCATGCCCAGGATACCGCTACTAGTTTAGGTCTATCCATTTCACCCTATATGGATGGTAATAGTCCAATGGTGGTGGAAACCATGGTGGCGGCTATTTTTGATTCAGGGTATTACCTGTCCATGGTGTTAACCGATGCTGATGGCAGGGAATTACTGACCCTGGAAAACCCGGTAGAGATTGACGGGGTTCCGGCGTGGTTTATTCGCTATTTTCCGATACAAGCCCCGACTCAGTTAACCGATATTAACAATGGCTGGCAGATGACGGGTCAGTTGGCAGTGACTAGCAATCCTGGTTCGTCTCACGACAAATTATGGCGCAATGCCAGGAATAATGGGTATTTGTCGGTATTCATTGGGGGGGTGGCACTGGCATTGGCCCATTTGATTCTGTCTTCGGTATTACTGCCACTACACCAGCTGGAACAGCAAGCAATGGCAGTTACCCATAAACAATTCGCCACCATAACTCCCTTACCTTCTACACGAGAACTGAATACCGTTACTCAGGCAATGAACAGCATGGTAACCAACCTGCAAACCAGCTTCACTCAGATGGCCATGCATGCCGAAAAACTCAGCAGCGACGCTTTTATAGACCCCTTAACCAAGCTGGGTAATCGCCGAGCCTTTGAGAATCAGTTTATTGCCCAGGTAGGTGAAATGCAGGACAATGACTTGGCTACTTTAGGGTTAATTCAATTACCCTCGCTACAAGTTATTAACGCCAAACTGGGGTATGAGGCTGGTAATGGGTATATCCGTCAGGCCAGTGAGGTGATTTCTCAGGCATTGGCACATCGTACCAGCGGCACCTTATATCGTACCGGGGGTAGCTGCTTCTTCTTTAAAGTGGCCAGTGCTGGCGCGACGGTAGAGGAATTATGTAATCATCTGCACGAGCAGTTTTCGGCGTTATATTCCAGCCATTATAGTGAGGGGTTTGCCAATATTATTGCCACGTCTTACGATAACAAACAGCAATTGAACCCCTTAGTATCACAGTTAGACAACTTGTTAACCCGAGAATCGTCTACCACCGGTACAGGGTTGGTGTATTGGGCACCCGAGCAGGAATCCCAGCTTCAGCATGCCAATGGTTTGCACCAGTGGGGTGAGATAATTGATGATTTGTTAGCAAGCAACCAGGTCACCTTTATGTTTCAGCCCGTCTTGGCCTGTGAAGGCAATCAAACCAGCGAGAACGTGCTGTATTTTGAATTGTTCAGCCAGTTTTTGCAGGATGGCATACCGTTGGCCAACAGCGAGCTTTATGCCATGGCGGAGCTGCTGAATAAATCCTTGGAACTGGACAAAATGCTACTACAGCAATTACTGACAATTGGTGATTTTAAGCGTGATGTTACCGTGGCATTAAATATAACCCATCAGACGGTTCATAGCGCGGAATTTGGCGAGTGGCTAGAAGAATTTTATCAGCATAATGCCTCTAACCTGCCCACGTTAGTCTTGGAAATTAGTGAAACTGCAATACTCGCGTCGATTGATTCCAGCATTCGTTTTATACAGCAAGTTAAAGCCTGTGGTATTCAGGTTTGTATTGAGCGGTTTGGATCAAGTTTCACTTCGTTTAAATACTTAAGGGGCTTAGACGTAGACTACCTGAAAATTGATGGCAGCTATATCTCTGACCTGGATGAAAACCCTGGTAACACTCATGTTATTCAGGCGGCAAGTCAGGTGGGGCATGGGGTTGGCGTTAAGGTATTAGCCACTCATGTGGAAAACGAAACTAGCTTAAGATTGTTGGAAGAATTGGCTTGTGACGGTGTGCAAGGTAACTTTATTCAACCCACCAAAAAATTAGCGCCTTATAGTGAAAAAAAACAATGCCAATACTGGCCGATTTAGCTGAAGTATGCCTTAATAACCTACCGGCCAAAGCAAAGGTGCAGATTATCCTATGAAAAAATTGACGTTAATAAGCCTACTTGTTACATCCATGGGCGCTGGAGTCATTGCTGCTCCTGTTTATGCAGTCGATGCTGCTGACAACTCAGCTACAGCACAAAGCGCTACTGATGCTACCAGAGCGTTAGTCGCCGCTATTACGGACATTACAGCTATTAAACTTCTTGTTTCTGCGGCCATTAAAGCAGCCAATTCTGACACTGTAGCGATTAAAACAATTGTTGCTACAGCAATCAAAGCAGCAGGCTCTAATACTGCAGTTATCAAAGCAGTCGTTTCTTCTGCCATCAAATCAGCAGGATCTGATACAGCTGCAGTCGAGTCAATTATAGCAGCAGCTATAACGGCGGTTGGTTCCGACACTACTAAAGCGCTTCTAGCTATCCTCTTAGCAGCTAGAAGCGCGGGCGCAGATGCAGATACGGTTACTGGCATTGCCGTGGCAATTGGAGTGGATGCAACGATAGCATCAAATGCAGCTGCAGCAGGTACAACACCTACTGCTACCACAAGAAACCCTACTACAAGAACACGTGCCGCTAACCCAGGTACTGGTGGTGGTGGTGGTGGTGGTGGCATATCCCCGAACGCATAAGCCAAATCGGCAATAAAAAAGGTTCTTCGGAACCTTTTTTATTGCCGATTTTATTATGTGTTTTGTTATCTGTTTTATTGCCTGTTTTTATTGTTTATAAGTTACTAAGTTTACTACGCTTATTATAAGCAACCCAATTAGACAACCTCAGTAATAGACCCGTTTATGAATAAATTTCTTTTTGTAACCTTATGTGGTTTGATTATTTACGCCCCTCTTCCCCTGGGCGCTAATCGTATTTGGGCAAGTTCAAGCATTGAGTTTCTGGTTTTTTTAATTTTTTTATTACACCTCATTATTGCTATCAAAAATAAACAATCACCACTACCACCAAAATACTCTTTACCGGTATTGCTACCCTTATCGGTGACGTTGGTCTGGTTGCAGATTCAGATGCTGCCGGGGCTGGGGGAATTTGCAGGGCGTATGATAGATGGTAAAGGTCATAGTACACTGTCCTTTGACCCTTCTCTTACCCATATTATGTTTTTAAAAACCCTGGCATTTACCCTGTACGCGTGGATGCTGTTTTATCATGTTAATACCAAACAACGGTTATATCGCTTTTCGATCACCATTATTGTTTCTGGTCTTATCCAAGCGATATATGCTATATGGCTTAACTTGAATGAAGGTATGGCTAGCCCCATTTTTTCGATGCCCTACGCCCCAAGGGCCCAGGGCAGCTTTGTCTACCCTAATCAGCTGGCCAATTATCTGGCGTTATGTCTGTCTATTGGTATTGGTATATTAATGAGTCAGCTATCCCTTTATAGTTCTGGGGGGCGTTTACGACATAAACTCAGAGACCTGGCCCAAAATATCTTAAGCCCTAAAATCATCATCCGGCTGGGCTTGATTATTATGGTAATTGGCTTAATCCTTACCCGTTCCCGTATGGGTAACTCGGCGTTTTTTATTGCCCTGGCAGTGATTGGTTTGTTTGCGTTTTTCTTTTACAATCGCAAACCCAAACACCAGCGGGCGTTAATTATCAGTTTTTTTATTGTGGACTTGGTGTTGATTGGTAGTGTCTTTGGCATTGAAAAGGTAAAGCAACGTCTAGTAGAAACCACCTTTCAATCGGAAACCCGCGATGAAGTGGTAAGGGATTCAATACCCATTATTGCCGATTATCCATTTGCGGGAACCGGAGGCGGCAGTTTTTATTCCACCTTCCCGCGCTATCATCCTGAACCCTATCCCGGCTTTTATGATCACGCCCACAATGATTACATTCAGTTTGCAGTGGAACTGGGATTACCTGCCAGCCTGATGTTGGGGGTCATGGTATTGTATTGTTTGTTTATCTGCCTTAAAACCATGCGTAAACGCAAAACACCACTGTACCAAGGGCTGTCGTTCGGTTGCGCGGTGGCAATTGTCCATATGTTATTACATTCTACTGTGGATTTTTCCTTACAGTCTCCGGCAGTTGCGTTGTTGTTTATCGGTATTCTATCTATAAGTATTATGGCGACGAAGTTAACGCCGGATAGAAGGCAACGCTAACCCACAGAGTCCATCACTACATTCTCCTTCACAGCCCCCTCGTAGGAATGCATACCACTATCGACTATTAAATTTCTCCAACTGCTCAGGAGTAGCGTCTTTCTGATGTTTTTCCTTCCATTCAGAATACGGCATACCATAAACAAGTTCACGTGCCTCTTCATAGTCCGTTGACACGCCCTCCTCTTCTGCCGCTGCCACATACCACTTGGAAAGACAATTCCGACAAAAACCCGCTAGATTCATTAATTCAATATTTTGCACATCCTTACGCTCATCAAGATGTTGCAGCAAACGTCGAAAAACCTTAGCTTCAATCTCTGTTGCTTTATCAGTCATAACCAATTTCCTTTTAACTTTTAACGGGTGTTCTCATCGTAACAAATTCTTCAGCAGCAGTAGGATGTATGCCGATTGTGCTATCAAACTGAGCCTTAGTCGCTCCACATTTCAACGCTATAGCAAGTCCTTGCACAACCTCGCCTGCATCAGAGCCAACCATATGCGCCCCTAGCACTTTATCTGTGCTAGTTTGTACGACAAGTTTCATATAGGTTCTTTCACTCAATCCGCTGAGTGTATGCTTCAGATGCTTAAACTCAGAAGCAAAAATGGTGATATCACCAGGGAATTGCCTCTCTGCATCTTCTGCGGACAACCCTACTGTGCCAATATTCGGTTGGCAAAAAACAGCGGTAGCGATGTTACTATAATCAACTTTGCGTTTATGTCCCTTTATAAGGTTGTCGACAATTGCCATACCCTCAGCAAGAGCCACAGGAGTTAATTGCATACGTCCAACAACATCACCACAAGCGTATATTGACGGTACCGATGTTTGGTAATAGTCATCGACTTTTATGAAGTCATTCTCCTGCAACTTTACGCCAACAGCATCCAGCCCAAGATTATCGATTAACGCACGTCGACCCGTAGCGTATAGCACCAAATCTGCATCAATGCTTGTTCCGTCTATATGCGCGGTTAACACGCCGGAATCGGCTCTTGTTATCTCCTGAATATTTGTTTCAAAATGCAGATGAATACCCTTCTTAATTAACTCTGCTTTCACGAACTCTCGTATATCCGTATCAAAGCCTCTTAAAAACAAAGGGCCTCGATAAATAAGGTGCGTTTCCACACCAAAACCATTAAGAATACCGGCAAACTCTACCGCAATATAACCACCACCAACAATGATGGCTTTTTTGGGAAGCGTTTCCATATAAAAAAATTGGTTAGAATCTATAGCGTGCTGGCTACCAGGAAATTCAGGTATGTAAGGTGTGCTACCCGTTGCAACAAGGATGTTTTTTGCAGAATAAACAACGCCTGCAACCTGAACCTCATGAGGAGAAATAACTTTTGCCTCTCCAACAACCAGCTCTACACCAGAATTCTTAAGTAGATCTTCATAAATGCCATTAAGCCTCTCTATCTCTTTAGTCTTATTGTCGCGAAGCGTTGGCCAATCAAAGGTTACGTCATTGATAGTCCAGCCAAAACCCTTTGCCGCTTCAACTTCTTCGCTAATATGAGCCCCATAAACAAACAGTTTTTTCGGTACGCAACCGACGTTTACGCAAGTGCCACCTAAAGCTTGCTTTTCTGCCACAGCAACTTTGGCGCCTTCAGTTGCAGCCATTCGAGCAGCACGAACACCGCCCGAACCGGCACCAATAACAAACAAATCAAATTGAAATTCCATTACGAATCCTATAAGAGAAAAACTAAATCGTCATGTTAGATAAATTGCATGTTACTGGCTCACTTCCGGATTTAAGATTTGAATCTCAACCCGACGGTTTGCCGCGCGCCCTTGTTTTGTAGAGTTACTCTCAACCGGATAACGTTCTCCATAACCAACTGATGACATTCTTGCTGTTTCAACGCCTTGGCTGGCAAAGTACTTCATGACTGAACTTGCACGCTGCTGAGAAAGGACTTGGTTTAACCCTTCACTACCTGAGCTATCGGTATGCCCTGATATGCGCACATCGGTTTTATCAAACTCTTTAAATACCAACGCGACAGAGTCTAGAGTTTCGTAAAGCGAAGGCATCAACGCATATTGACTAGAAGGGAAGCTGATTTGACCAGGCATGTTTAGCTGAATACCTTCTGGTGTGCGAGTAACACTGATCCCAGTATTAGCCAATTCTTCTCTAAGCTTTTTCTCTTGCCTGTCAAAATAATACCCTGTACCGCCCCCTAGCGCTGCGCCAATCAACGCGCCTTTTCCTCGATCTTTTTTGCTTGAAACTGCAGCGCCCAATATGGCGCCAAGTCCAGCCCCTATAGCCGCCTTGCTCACTTTTTTCTCCCCTGTATAAGGATCAACCGTACAACCTGTTAAAGCTAAGGAGCTGGCAAGTGCTATAGATACAACTGTCTTTTTCATAATTCTTCCAAAGTCAAAAATGTTATCGCTAAATAGTGAAAATTGAATAGGTAAATATAAAGTCAAATCGAATTGAGTTAAGTGTCATTTGGACAGCACACAACCAAAATAGATCCATATTTTAAAATAAGTGGGTATAATATAGGATACTAGGGAAAGGAGGGGGATTTTGTAGAAAAAAGGGTAGGACAGATCGACAGATTAGGTATGTCGATCTGAAAGATCATAATCCAAACGAATCAGCTTTCCGCAGTATCTCTTCGCTTATCTTTTCTTCGGTCAAGTTCCTCATTGATGTACTCGGCGGTAGTCTTTGTATCACGCCTATCGTCTCCTGTTCGCTCTTCTAGCGAATTAGAGATTTTCTTAAAAACTTCAGTTTTTTTGTTTTCCATAATAACCATCACCTCTTGGTCGAACATCTTTTATTTTTTGAGAAGCGTCCAAATACAAATTCCATAATGTGGACTTGTGGGAAAGAGTATAGACGGAGACTGGGAAATTCCCAGTTTTACACCATTCATTTAACAATTCTTAACAATGGGCAAACTAACCGTACAATAAACCTCCTAAATAATTTCTGACCAATCAGTCAGCATGGTTGAGCCCCACACACCCTTGTTTTACGTTATAATTTGAATGGTTTTTTCATCGGGCAAACTCTATTAGGCAGGCATAAGTTGTTAAAGGGTGTACTAATCTTATTAAGTTTCCAGCTAGCAGGTGAATTTATATCCTCTTTGCTTGCCCTACCTTTTCCAGGTGCTGTGATAGGAATGGCGCTGCTATTTCTATTCTTGCTTATTAAAGGGAGCACACCGTTGCCGCTATCCACAACCTCTTCAGCACTATTCCCCTACATCCCCCTGTTTTTAATGCCGGCCTGTGTTGGGGCAATGAGTTATTGGGCGCTCCTTAAGGACGAGTGGATCGCTTTATCCATAGCGCTTACTGTGAGCATAGTGATTGCATTTTTTCTAATACCTGTTTTTATGCGCGGGTCCCTCCTGCTATTCGGCACGCATAAACAATCACCTTCTATGCAAGGAAGTACTGATGATGAGTGATTTGACGTCGACAGGTAGCTCGCTAGATGTGATCACCAACAGCCCAATATTTGGCGTCTTTATCACACTTGCAGCGTTCAAAATTGGTCAGCAATGCTACAGGGTCTCCGGTAACAACCCTTTATTTCAACCCATGATTGTAGGATTGTTGTGCTTGGTTGGCGTGGTGATAACTTTGGATTTATCCTTCGAGCAATATTTTTCTACCGCCCAACCACTTCACCTTATGCTAGGACCTGTAACCGTTGCTCTTGCTATCCCATTGTATGAAAACTTCAAGAGAATACGCGCGATGTTGTTACCTATTTTAATGACTATTGTTTTCGGTTCATTGTGCACCGTATCCATTGCAGTCGTCATTGCATGGGGGCTAGGAGTTAGCGAAACGACATTGCTATCACTAACCACCAAATCAATAACCACGCCCATTGCCATGGCGGTTACTTCACAGATTGGAGGCGCACCGGCGCTGGCCGCTATGTTTGTAATCTTTACGGGCATTATAGGCGTGATACTCGGCCCCTACATACTCGACAAAACAAAGGTTACTAATAAGGAAATAAGAGGGATAACAATAGGAATCTGCGCTCACGCCATTGGCACAGCAAGAGCACTAGAAGACGATCGAGAAACTGGTGCTTTTTCCGCTCTAGCGATGGGATTAACGGGTTTAATAACGGCTTTTACATTACCGTTATTGGTATTATTCGTGTATTCCTAATTATCAAATGGTGGTCTATTACGYAACTCGAATTGGCCATTATTAATGGCGTAATGTTGCAATACGTTATTTTTTTGCGATATTAGTGACGGGATTGAGAACCGACCTTCAATCAGGCCATCTTTGTCTGAAGTTACTTCTACGATAGCTTCAAACTCATCTGACAAATACAATTGATCGCCACCAATCATCACTAAAGCATCTTCTTTTTTTACGGTATATTTTCCAGGTCCACTATACTCATGGATCGTGAAATTTACCGATTGCTCCTGCCCTTTACTTATTATCCTTAACTCATTACAAAGCATACTTCCGGAGGACTCCCACCACACAGTGTAATTTCTTAAATAACGATGCCCTCTGGTGAGATCATCCTCAAAAGAAAATGCAACACCTCCCAAAAAGTCATCAGGCACAGTATTTTGCTCTTGATACTTAATAGCACGCTCAACCAAGTTCTGCTTCAAAATGCGCAGCCCTCTTTTGAAAAGGCATGTCTGTCTATTACCGACACGAGAGCCGCATTCTCCTACGCCATGTTCCTGATCTTTAGAAAAAGTACCTCTATAGGATTCTCCGTTCGCTTTTACAAACACACCATCGCCATGCCTGAGATCATCTATATAACTACCAATATAACGCTGGCCATTTTCAAAAAGAAACTTACCCTCTCCGTGCTTAAGATCATACTTCCATTCTCCCTCGTAATTGGTACCGCTAGGGAATGCGAGCTTACCTTCCCCATGGCGCTTGTTAGAGAGCCACGCCCCTTCATAAAGATTACCGTTTGCATAGGTTTCAGAACCAAAACCCTCGCGCATACCCTGTGCCCAAGCGCCGTTATAAAAATCACCGTTTGATGCCTTATAGGTTCCCTGACCATGAAATTCCCCATCAACGAAAGCACCTCGATAAACATCACCGTTCGGCCTAGTGAGCACGCCTCTACCATTAGGTATACCGTCCAGAAAATCTCCCTGGTATTGCGCTCCTGATGCAAGCACAACAGGATCAAAGTTTGCGGTGGAGGAAGCATTAACTGGATATACAACGAATAAACTGAGTGTCAGAATGACGTAAACAAGTCTTTGAAGAAACAGCTGGGAATTATCTTTTGCTTTACTATTAGGTGGCACGACACAGCCTCAAGAAAATAACGCCGGCAATAACAGGCAGGCGTACAAGAATTTATTGTTTGGCGATATCAAATGACCAAAACCTACTCGAACTAGGAGCGTTAAAAGCCGCTCGGCATCCCTTTTCCCATATGCTGAAAGGGCGTAACGAGAGAGGTTACGATAAACACCTCGGTATTGTAACAAGATTCGCATATCATAACGTAATCCCGCCCAGGAAACGATCAATTATCACTCGGTCTTGGCGGATTATTTGGGAAATGGGCACACTTTTAGAATAAGGTGTCGGGGAGGGGCGCGAAAAAATCACTTTCCGCGCCATAACAATAGAGCATTAGGCTAATTTTTAAACAAACAATCTTCTACAAGTTTGTCCACTACCTCAAGAAAGCTGGACGTAGGGTCGATAAGCTCAAAACCGGTATCATAAAAATCTGGGTTGACATCGTTTTTACACCATCGACTAAAGGCTTCAAATTCAACCTCTTTACTTCCTTCCACCGTTTCTGGAAGAACCATCTTCAAAACATAGCTTTTCTCTAAGGCAATGGCGTTATCACTTACCAACATAATACCGCAGGTACTAATATCAACAAGGTTTCCTAATAACTCACCTGTTTTGCCATTAAAAACACGCAAATAATAGATAAGATGACGGCGAGCTACTTTACGTTGATTGATTTCTTCTACGGTTTTAACGTTCATAATTTAGCCACTTACAATCACTGATGATAATACAAATATAGCTAATACTACGAGGCTGTCTAAGTTTTAATGCTAAGTTTTTATGTATGCTTACTGATAGTGTATAAAGCGTATAATTTCTAACCAAAAAGACAAATAAAACTACCCCTTTACCCTCCCCATTGACCCAATACATCAACCTCAAACAACGTACCATCAAAACTCATTACTACGCCTTTCTCTGTGATCTCCCTAACCAAAAGACGCTCATCATAATGCTTGCCTTCCTTTAGCCTTCTACCGTTAATAGTAATACTTCTAAATCGTCCTTGGCTAGAATACATGTGGGATGAGAAAGTCAGGTCAGGTATTTGGCTGTACACAGACTGGGGTAGCTCTGAAATTTGCGGG
>NVVG01000144.1 GCA_002402125.1 Moraxellaceae bacterium | reverse complement strand
AGATGATTGAGCGTTTGAATCTAAAGCAGCCACCCAATAGAACCGCGAGAAATCCAGAAGTGGCGGTGCGTTATGCTGAGGAGATTGGTTACCCATTAGTGGTAAGGCCTTCCTATGTGTTAGGTGGTCGTGCAATGGAAATTGTTTATAACGAAAAAGAATTGCGTCGTTATATGACAGAAGCGGTGCAGGTATCTAACGATGCGCCGGTGTTATTGGATCGTTTCTTAGATGATGCCATTGAAGTTGATCTTGATGCTATCTGTGATGGTAGAGACGTTACCATTGGCGGCATCATGCAGCATATTGAGCAGGCTGGAGTACACTCTGGTGATTCGGCTTGTTCATTTCCTCCGTATAACTTAAGTGTAGAATTACAAGATGTCATGCGCGACCAAGCCAAGCGAATGGCATTGGAACTGGGTGTGATTGGATTGATGAATGTGCAGTTTGCGGTAAAAGGTGAAGACGTTTATGTGTTAGAGGTTAATCCTCGCGCATCACGAACGGTGCCTTTTGTATCGAAGTGTATCGGTCGGTCTTTGGCTAAGATCGCCGCGCGTTGTATGGCGGGCACTTCGCTGAAAGAACAATCTTTCACCGAGGAAATCATCCCTAAACTTTATAATGTGAAGGAGGCAGTATTTCCTTTCGCTAAATTCCCCGGTGTGGATCCTATCTTAGGGCCAGAAATGAAGTCCACCGGTGAAGTCATGGGAGTAGGGGATACCTTTGCTGAAGCGTTTGCCAAAGCGGCGTTAGGTGCCAGTGAGATTTTGCCGAAAGGTGGTAAAGCATTTATCAGTGTGCGTGATGGCGATAAAGCGGCAATTTTGAGTGTGGCTCAAATGCTGATTGAAATTGGTTTTGAATTGGTGGCAACCAGTGGTACGGCAAAAGCGTTGGCAGATGCCGGTATGTCCGTCACCAAAGTAAATAAAGTAAAAGAGGGGCGGCCTCACGTCGTAGATAGTATTAAAAATGGCGATATGAATTTGATTATCAATACCACTGAGGGTACTCAGGCGATAGTTGATTCCTATGAAATTCGTCGAGAGGCATTGCAGAATAAAATTTGCTATACCACTACGATTGCGGGCGCCGATGCGATTTGTGTTGCTATCAAAAGCGATGGCGAGAAACGTGTTAGACGTTTACAGGATATATTAGGATAAAAACATGAGCAGATACCCTATGACAGTGGAAGGATCAGATGCGCTGAACGATGAGTTGATGCATTTGAAGAAAGTCAAACGGCCGAAAGTTGTTGCGGATATTGCCGAAGCGCGTGCCCATGGCGACTTGAAAGAAAATGCCGAATACCATGCGGCTCGAGAGCAGCAGGGTTTTATTGAAGGTCGTATCATGGATATTGAGGGTAAATTATCTTTTGCCCAGATCATTGATATATCCAAGGTTCCTTATACAGGAAAAGTGCTTTTCGGTACTTCAGTCGATGTGTATGACTTGGATACCGAAAAAGAAATAACCTTCAAGATTGTTGGTGAGGATGAGTCGGATATAAAAGTCGGAAAGATCTCAGTGACATCCCCGATAGCTCGAGGGCTGGTAGGGAAAATGGAAGGTGATGAAGTTCAGGTGGAAACGCCTGGGGGCACCAAAGAGTTTGAGATATTGAAGGTTCGACACAGCTGATAGTCAATTACCCATAAAAAAGCGCCCTACCATTGTCGGGCGTTTTTTTATGGGGTGTGCTAACTTTTACAGAATATCTTAAAAAGGGCGTTAACTTATGAATGGTTGCGTAGCACATTGGATAATTTGGGGTTAGGTTTTTTGGCCGCGCGATAAATTAGAGCTGTTTTGCCAATAGTCTGAACAATTTCGGCGCCAGCATGCTTGCAGATGGTATCGATGGTGGTACGCTTTGCTTCTCTATCTAAAATAGCCAATTTTATTTTGATAAGCTCGTGGTCTTCCAAGGCTCTTTCTAATTCATTAAGAACGTTTTTAGTGAGACCTTTTTCTGCAACCATGACAACGGGTTTGAGATGATGTCCGATTTGACGGAAGCGCTTCTTTTGGTCTTGAGCTAAGGGCATAAGGTAAACCTGAATCAATAGTATTTGGTCGCAAATTTGCAGGCGGTAGTTTACTCTGGATTGAGAATAAACGTTAGTGTTTTATAGTGAGTGAGGTTTTTGTGGCAAGATCGAAGACCAGTAAAGGTTGGTTGGATGAGCATTTTAAAGACCCCTATGTGAAAAAGGCGCAGCAGGATGGTTATCGCTGCCGAGCGGCCTATAAACTGCTAGAAATACAAGAAAAAGACAAGCTAATGAAGTCAGGAATGACCGTGCTGGATCTCGGTGCCGCCCCTGGTGGCTGGACCCAGGTGGCAGCAGAGTGTGTGGGTGACCGAGGTGCTGTGATAGCGTCGGACATTTTAGCTATGGATCCGGTGCCAGGGGTGGGGTTTATCCAGGGTGATTTTAGAGAGGAGTCGGTCTATGCAGAAATACTGGCGGCAATAAATCAGCAACCCGTAGGCCTTGTAATTTCCGATATGGCCCCCAATATGAGTGGTATGAAGTCAGTTGATCAGCCACGAGCGATGTATCTGGTTGAACTGGCTTTGGATATGGCGGTTAGTGTTTTGGCACCAGGAGGCAATTTCCTTGTAAAAGTGTTTCAAGGAGAAGGGTTCCAGGAATACCGCCAACTCATGCAGCAGCACTTTAAAACACTGGCAACAAGAAAACCTGATTCATCACGGGCGCGATCCAAGGAGCTTTACCTACTAGGCAAAGGCTTCAAAGGCTAAGTTAAACCAGGTATTCGGCCCCYGAAAACTGTTTTGTAACCGTGTCGCAACAAGGGTTACAACAAAGCTGAAAAAATGGTGAAACAGTTCGAGTTGGTGTAATGTTAACTATATGTAGCGCGTAATTTATGCGCTTTAACCTATCACTATCCTGTTATGGTATTAGTGTAACCTCACAAGATGGTAAATAGAGGGTAGACCCTTGAACGATATGGCAAAAAATCTAATTTTATGGGTAGTGATAGCAGTGGTAYTGCTATCRGTATTTAATAACTTTTCCACCCAAAGTAGCACCCARCGGCTGAGTTATTCCGACTTTATTCAAAGTGTTGAGAATAGCCAGGTCGACAGAGTGACTATCGATGGTATCAGTGCTGTGGGTTATATGAAGACCGGCGAGACCTTTGAGACAGTCTTGCCGTCAGTGACGGATATCGACTTGTTACCTATCTTGTTGAAAAGCGGCGTTAATATAGAGGGTCGCCAGCCAGAGAAGCAAAGCCTGTGGATGCAATTGCTGGTCGCTTGTTTTCCAATACTGCTGATTGTGGGTATTTTTGTGTTCTTTATGCGCCAAATGCAGGGTGGAGGGGGCGGCAAAGGCGGCCCGATGACATTTGGTAAGAGCAAGGCTCGTTTGCTGGGTGAAGATCAAATCAAAACAACATTTAACGATGTTGCGGGTTGTGATGAGGCCAAAGAGGAGGTTCAGGAGCTGGTCGAATTTTTAAAGGATCCGAGTAAGTTTCAACGGCTAGGCGGCAAGATTCCTCGCGGTGTGTTGATGGTAGGATCTCCTGGAACCGGTAAAACCTTACTGGCTAAAGCCATTGCTGGCGAAGCCAAGGTGCCTTTTTTCACCATCTCAGGTTCTGATTTTGTTGAAATGTTTGTTGGTGTGGGTGCTTCACGCGTTCGTGATATGTTCGAGCAGGCGAAAAAGCAGGCCCCTTGTATCGTGTTTATCGATGAAATTGATGCAGTAGGCCGCTCTCGTGGTAGCGGTATGGGTGGCGGTCATGATGAGCGCGAGCAAACATTAAACCAGTTATTGGTAGAAATGGACGGGTTTGAACCCAATGATGGCGTTATTGTTATTGCTGCCACCAACCGCCCAGATGTATTGGATGCGGCATTGTTGAGACCTGGCCGGTTTGATCGACAGGTAACGGTAATGCCTCCTGATATTCGTGGCCGAGAGCAGGTTCTAAAAGTTCATATGCGTAAAGTACCGCTGTCGGATGATGTTGAGACATCTATTATCGCTCGTGGTACCCCTGGTTTTACTGGGGCTGACTTGGCTAATTTGGTGAATGAGGCGGCCTTATTTGCGGCTAGAGCCAGCAAACGTTTTGTAGAGATGCGAGATTTTGAGTTAGCAAAAGACAGAATTTTGATGGGCGCCGAACGTAAGACCATGGTGATGTCGGAAGAAGAAAAACGTAATACGGCATACCATGAGGCAGGGCATACTATCGTTGGCATGATTGTGCCGGAGCATGATCCTATATATAAGGTTACCATCATTCCTCGGGGGCGGGCGCTGGGTGTTACTATGGCGTTACCTGAGGCAGACCGCTATAGCCACAGTAAGCGCTTATTAGAAAGCAAAATCGCGATGATGTTTGGTGGTCGTATTGCCGAAGAGTTGATTTTAGGTTTAGAGGGAGTAACCACGGGAGCCTCCAATGATATTCAGCGAGCCAGTGAGCTTGCGCGGAATATGGTCACCAAATGGGGTTTGTCTACCAGAATGGGGCCACTTTCTTATGAAGAGGAAGAGGGCGAAATCTTTCTTGGGCGCCCGTCCACTCAAGGCAGTAGGATTTCTAGTGAAACCGCAAAGAATATCGATAGCGAAGTGCGGGCGATTATCGATCGCTGTTACGGTAATGCAGAGCAGTTATTGAAGGATAATATCGATATTCTTCATGCGATGGCCGATGCGCTGATGAAATTTGAAACATTGGATGCCGATCAAATTAAGGATTTAATGGCTAGAAAACCCCCTCGGCCACCTAAGGATTGGCATGATTCTGATTCCGGTAATGCGACTCCTGTGGAGAAAACCGAGGTCAAAAAGGATGAAGGGACTGATGACAAGGGTGCTGATGGCAAAGGTAGCGACGTTAAAGGTACTATTGGCGGGCCCGCGAATACACATTAGTATATTGTTCTCAATTTAGATTATGGTACCTTCTTTATGAGTGATACTGCTGCGCCGCAATTGCGGTGCGGGTCTATTTCACTTGATTTGTCTTCGCCCATAGTGATGGGTGTGTTAAATGTCACCCCCGACTCTTTTTCAGACGGGGGATCCTTTGCTTTGCAGGAAAACGCAGTCACCCATGCAGGGTTGATGTTAGCTAGCGGTGCAAAAATCATTGATGTGGGAGGGGAGTCAACCCGCCCAGGTGCGGAATCTGTCACGGTTCAACAAGAGTTGAATCGTGTGGTGCCGGTTGTTGAGATGCTCATCAAAGAATATCAGTGTCTTGTTTCTGTCGATACCAGTAGCCCCGAGGTGATGTTAGCGGCAGCCGAGGCAGGTGCCGTGCTCATTAATGATGTCAGGGCTTTGCAGCGCGATGGCGCATTGGATGTGGTCGCAAAACTGGATCTGCCAGTTTGTTTGATGCATATGCAGGGGCAGCCCGTGGATATGCAGAGCAACCCTCAATATTCGAGTAT
Source organism: Moraxellaceae bacterium (assembly GCA_002402125.1). GTDB lineage: Bacteria > Pseudomonadota > Gammaproteobacteria > Pseudomonadales > Ketobacteraceae > 42-54-T18. The sequence goes on along the minus strand of NVVG01000144.1, from coordinate 6,803 downwards.
TACTCAGGATGTATCGGCGTTTTTTGATCGGCGTATTGATGCCTGTCTGGCGGCGGGAATCGCTAGAGATCGGCTGTTACTCGATCCCGGGTTTGGGTTTGGAAAAACTTTGGCGCATAATCTGGAGCTATTGAGTCACCTGAATCGATTTACATCCTATGGGCTGCCCTTGCTGGTTGGTATGTCGCGCAAAACAATGATTGGTCAGATATTGGATAAACCTGTAGATCAGCGTTTGTTTGGCAGTGTTGCGGCCGCGGTATTGGCGGTAGAGCGTGGGGCGCACATTGTAAGGGTGCATGATGTGGTGGAAACCGTCGATGCTTTACGCATAGTGGAAGCATTGAGATTAAGAAATAATTGAAGTTCAGGCAGTGCTAAGGAATTGGAGCGCATATGACGATTAAGAAGAAGTATTTTGGAACTGACGGAATTCGGGGCACGGTAGGGCAAACGCCAATTACTCCAGAGTTTATGCTTAAGTTGGGTTGGGCCGCTGGCAAGATCTTCTCTGAGCGGGGTTGTACCCGCATGATAATAGGCAAGGATACGCGTATATCTGGCTATATGTTTGAGTCAGCCCTAGAGGCTGGCCTGGTTGCTGCTGGCATTGATGTGTTAATGCTAGGGCCGATGCCTACTCCTGCTATCGCTTATTTGGGGCGTACTTTTCGCCGTTGCGGGGGAATTGTTATCAGCGCTTCGCATAATCCGTTTCATGATAACGGCATTAAGTTTTTCTCCGATAAAGGCCAAAAGCTTGATGATGAAATGGAATTGGCCATTGAGGCGCTGATCGACCAGCCTATGGATATGGTGCCGTCGGCAAAGCTGGGCAAAACCCGTCGTATTGAAGATGCTCGAGGTCGTTATATTGAGTTTTGTAAGGGAACTATCGACCGAAATGTGAGTTTTGATGGGTTAACTATTGTTGTTGATTGTGCCAATGGCGCTACCTACAAAATGGCGCCAGATGTACTGTCTGAATTGGGGGCTAATATTACTTCGATAGGTGTTGAGCCGAACGGTCTTAATATCAATCTTGATTGTGGCTCAACCTCGTTGGATGCCTTGCGCAGCAAAGTACTGGAGACTGGTGCTGATTTGGGTGTAGCGTTTGATGGTGATGGCGACCGTTTGATGATGGTTGATCACGGGGGTGAGGTTGTTGATGGCGATGAGTTGATTTTTATTATCGCTCAGGATTTGCATGGGCGCGGAGAGCTGCAAGGTGGCGTTGTTGGTACCTTGATGACGAATTATGGCTTTGAGTTGGCGATGCAGGACATGGGTGTCGAGTTCGTTAGGGCTAATGTCGGTGATCGATATGTAATGAAGCAGCTTAAGGAGCGGGGTTGGAATGTTGGTGGAGAGTCTTCTGGGCATATCTTGTGTCTGGAAAAGACCTCCACGGGAGACGGTATTGTTTCGGCCTTGCAAGTGTTGGCTGCCTTGGTACAAAGTGGTAAGAGTCTTTCTGAGCTGAAAAAAGGCATGGTAAAGCTACCGCAAACAATGATTAATGTTCGGTTACCGGAAAAGAGAGAGGTGCTTGAGGATAAGCAAATTCAAGCAGCGGTTGCGGACGCAGAAGCAGTGCTGGAGGGGCGGGGGCGAGTGTTGTTGCGGGCTTCGGGTACGGAGCCTCTTATTAGGGTGATGGTTGAAGGTGATGTCGTCTCCGAAGTGCAAGATTTGGCGCAAAAAATTGCCGATGTGGTGCAGGCTGTTGTTTCTAGTTGAGGTAGTGCTCGGTGTCGGCGGCATTGTGCCGTGTAAGTTCCTTGTATCTTGAGGCCTTCTTCGATACCATTGCCCGCTCGCGATAACTGGGTATAAGTATGCGTAAGGCAATTGTTGCTGGTAACTGGAAAATGAATGGCTCAGGTGCAAGTGTTAGCTCGCTTGTGGAAGAGTTCGTTGCTCTAAGGCAGAATGGTCTTGCTGGTGATTGCGATCTCGTTGACGTGGTGATGTGCCCGCCAGAGCTGTTTATCGGCAATGTTGTAGCGATGTCACCCGCAGGCATTAGTCTGTCAGTGGGTGCTCAAAATGCTAGCCATGAGTTATCGGGGGCATTCACTGGAGAGGTTTCTCCAGTCATGCTTGCAGAGATTGGTTGTAAATATGTGATTCTTGGGCATTCTGAGCGTCGAGCTCTATATGCAGAATCGGATGCGATTGTAGCAAGTAAGTTTGCCGCAGCCCTGAAAGAAGGTTTATTGCCCATTTTATGTGTGGGCGAGACTCTGCAGGAGCGGGAGGCTGGTGCTACCATTGATGTCGTGGAAAGGCAATTAGCCGCAGTGGTTGAATTGTGCGGTATTGCTGCTGTAGCCAAGTGTGTTGTTGCCTATGAGCCAGTTTGGGCCATTGGGACGGGGCTTACGGCATCACCAGAGCAGGCTCAAGATGTTCATAAGAGCATACGCTCATGGGTTGCTAAGCAAGATGCGGCCATTGCGGCAGGTTTACAAATTGTCTATGGTGGCAGCGTGAAGTCTGCGAATGCGAAGGCATTGTTTGCTTGCGAAGATATTGATGGGGGGCTTATTGGCGGAGCTTCTTTGGATGCAAAAGAGTTTGCGGCGATATGCCAAGCCGCCGGATGTTGAAGTGACCTGGTTGTTAGGTTTCGTTGTAATATTAAAGTTGTAATATTAAAGTTGTGAAATTAAAGTTGAGAAATAAAAATGATTGAAACAGTATTGCTAATCACCTTGGTAGTTGTCGCTCTAGGCATGGTAGGTTTGATTCTAATTCAGCAAGGTAAAGGGGCTGATGCGGGAGCGTCATTTGGTTCTGGTGGCTCTCAGACATTTTTTGGTAGCTCAGGATCGGGAAATTTTTTAACGCATTCGACGGCTTTTTTGGCGACGACGTTCTTTGTATTGTGTTTGTCTCTGGCTTATATCGCTCGTGAGAAGGCAGAGAATGAAGGGCGTTTTGAGTTTGACGCAGGGGTTGTAGAAACCACTGAGAGTCAGTCGGCAGCTCCAGCTGGCGACGTACCTTTTGTTGAAGTGAGTGAGTCGTCGGTATCTGACGTGCCAGCGGTGGATATTAGTGTGTCTGATATTCCTGTTGTGTCGGAGGCGGCTTCGGCGGCAGAGTCTGCTTCTGACGTTGCAGCTCCGATTGACGGCAATGTGCCGGCAGCACAGTAGTTGACATCAAATTAAGTTGCTAATTCCCTGGATGTTTTTGGGGAATCTGGTAAATTGTTCGTCCTTTGCCGAAGTGGTGAAATTGGTAGACACGCTACCTTGAGGGGGTAGTGACCTCTGGTCGTGCCGGTTCAAGTCCGGCCTTCGGCACCAAAATAAGAAGCCAGATGTTGTTTTATAACTGTATAAAAAAACATCTGGTTTTTTTATGTCAACAATTTACCTGTTTTGCGGAAGTATGTTGACACTGAGGGTGATTTTACATATATTGCACGCATTGCTGATGCGGGGTGGAGCAGTTTGGTAGCTCGTCGGGCTCATAACCCGAAGGTCGTTGGTTCAAATCCAGCCCCCGCTACCAAAATCTATAAAAAGCCCCTTTTAAGGGGCTTTTTATTAGCGCAGAATTTTGAGCGGATTAAGTTGATGTTGTCTGGCTTGAATTGAACTGTGCTATTCTGGCGGAAGTTTAAAAACCAGAATTCAGTAAGTGGGCCTTGTGCCCATTTTTTGTTTCTGAAGCTTTGGTTGCGCCATAACTTTTTTAGGTGGTAAATGTCCTCTAGCTCAAAAGTTGAAGCGTTAAAAGCGATGTTTGAACCAGCGGTAATTGCTGCTGGTATGAGTCTTTGGGGGGTTGAGTATTCGCCCCAAGGAAAACATAGCATATTACGTGTTTATATTGATTCGGAAAATGGTGTCTTGGTTGAAGACTGTGTAGCGGTTAGCCACCAAATAAGTGGCATTCTCGATGTCGAGGACCCTATTAGCGGTGAATATAATTTAGAAGTATCTTCCCCTGGTGCTGATCGACCAATGTTTGAGGCGGCACAGTTTGTTGGATTTGAAGGTGAAGAATTTAAGTTGAGATTAAGGCTGGCAGTTCAAGGTAAGCGCAAATTTGTTGGGCGTTTAGTGTCAGTTAATGAAGAAGTGATAACATTTACTGTGGATGATGTGACGATTGAGCTGACAATGGCTCAAATTGATCGCGCCAATCTTGTTCCGAAGTTTTAATTGGGTGGCTTCCATTTGGAAGTTAGTTGAAGTGAAAGGTAGTCTCAGGGTGAGGCAATGCAATGAGTAAAGAAATACTGCTGGTAGTTGACACTGTTTCTAATGAGAAGGGTGTTGATAAAGACGTTATTTTTGAGGCTGTTGAGCTAGCATTAGCGACGGCGACAAGAAAGCGTTACCCCCATGAAGATGCCGACATACGGGTTGCGATTGATCGTAAAGATGGAAGTCACGCAACTTACCGTCGTTGGACCATCGTACTGGATGAAGATTTCGAGTTTCCTGGTCGCCACTTTACCGTGGAAGAAGGTAAGGACGTTGATACTAAGTACGAGCTTGGTGATGTCCACGAAGAAGAAGTTGAATCTGTTGGTTTTGGACGAATTGCCGCGCAGATAGCCAAACAAGTGATCGTGCAGAAGGTGCGTGAAGCGGAGCGCAATCAAGTTATTGAAGCCTACGAGGATCGTATGGGTGAGTTGCTCAGCGGTACCGTAAAGAAAGTGACAAGAGATAGTATTATCTTGGATCTAGGTGGTACTGCAGAAGCACTTATTAGTCGCGATGAAATGATACCTCGTGAAAACGTTCGCATGGGTGATCGTATTCGTGGTGTCTTATATGACGTTAACCGAGAAAGCCGCGGTCCGCAGCTGTTCGTTAGTCGTGCCCGGTCAGAGATGTTAGTTGAGTTGTTTAAGATTGAAGTGCCTGAGATTGGCGAAGATCTTATTAATATTATGGGTGCTGCACGAGACCCAGGCTCAAGAGCGAAAATTGCCGTAAAAACTTTCGATCAGCGAATTGATCCGATTGGTGCTTGTGTTGGTATGCGTGGTGCTAGGGTTCAGGCAGTTTCTTCAGAGTTAGGTAATGAACGAATTGATATTGTGTTGTGGGATGACAATCCTGCACAATTTGTTATCAATGCTATGTCTCCAGCAGAAGTTGCAGCAATTATTGTTGATGAAGATAGTCATTCAATGGATATTGCAGTAGAAGAAGACCAGCTTGCCCAGGCTATTGGGCGCAGTGGACAGAATATTCGATTGGCCAGTGAGATTTCTGGTTGGAATTTGAATGTGATGACCGTGGCTGAAGCAGAAGAAAAGCAAGACCAAGAAGCCGGCGGATTTATTGAGACCTTTATTGAAGAATTAGGTGTTGATGAAGATTTAGCAATGTTGTTGGTTGAGGAAGGATTTACTTCTTTAGAAGAAGTTGCGTATGTGCCATTAGAAGAAATGGTGGCAATTGAAGCTTTTGATGAAGAGATAATTGAACAGTTGCGTAAGAGAGCCAAAGACGCGTTATTAACGAAGGCGTTGGTATCGGAAGAGCAAGCTGAAGGCGGGAAAACGCCAGCAGACGATTTGCTGCAAATGGAAGGTATGGATAGAGATCTGGCACACGCTCTTGCTAAAGAGGGTGTTGTTACGATGGAAGACCTTGCAGAACAAGCAGTGGACGATATTGTCTCAATTGAAGGGCTTGATGAAGAACGAGCCGGGCGACTAATTATGACAGCCCGTGCACCTTGGTTTGAAGAGGAATAATGCTGTGAATTGAAGCAGCATATAAAACCAAACACACATGCACAATGACCGGAGTGAGAGAAGCTGATATGGCAGARGTGACTGTAGCCCAGCTTGCAGAAGTAGTGGGTATACCCGTTGAAAAATTGCTACAGCAGATGAAAGATGCTGGGCTTGGCCATGGTAACGCGGGCCAACAAGTGAGTGATGATGAAAAGCAGACATTACTCTCCCATCTTAAGCAATCTCATGGTGGCGGCAGTGATGCCGAACCCAAAAAGATAACGCTTAGGCGTAAAAGTATGAGTACGCTTAAAGTAAGTAGCTCCCAAGGCCGTGGCAAAACAGTTAACGTTGAGGTGCGCAAAAAGCGTACTTATGTTAAGCGTAGCGTGGTTGAATCGGAGGCGAGCGTGGAAGCTGAAGCGGTAGATAATGCAGAGGCGGCGGCAAAAGCGGAAGAGACAGCGAAAATAGCTGCTGTGAAGCTGGCGTCTGAAAAGGCGGCCAGTGAACTTGCTGTAAGTGAAACTGTTAACGTTGATGATAAGCCTAAATTGGTGAGTGTTGCCACGAAGACTAAGGTTCCGGAAAAGTCAAAAGCAGAGCTTGAAGTGGAGCGTAAAGCCAAAGAAGAAAAGGCTGCTCAGCAAGCTGTGGTTAAGAAGGAAGAAGGCCGGATTCGACAAGAGGCGCGTGACAAGGCTGAAGTTGAATTGGCGAAAAAAACCAAGGAAGAGGCCGAGCGTATAGCGAAAGAGTTGGCTGGCCGTGGCGAAGAAAAGAAAGTAGAAGTAGTTCTCAATGAAGAGAGGGACGCCATTGTAAAAGCGGCGTTTGAAGAGAGCTTGGATCGTGAAGCGAAAAGAACTAAGCGTGGTCCGAAGCGAGGAGCTAAAAAACGCCAGTCTGTGTTGTCACAACCAGCGCGCGCGTTGAAACTTAAGTCTTCTGGTGAGCATGGATTTAAGAGTCCGACGGGCCCAATCGTTCACGAAGTTTTGATTCCTGAGAATATTACGGTTTCTGAATTAGCTCAGCGCATGTCCAAAAAAGGCGGCGACGTTGTTAAAGTGCTATTTAA
>NVVG01000143.1 GCA_002402125.1 Moraxellaceae bacterium | reverse complement strand
ACCGCGCAGATAGGCGAGTAATGCCTTGGGGCCTTTGACAAAATGACTGAAGCGCGATGGTTCGCTGCCAACAAAACCCCAGATAAGACGCCAACTTACTAGCACCAATATGCTGAAGCCGGACCAAAGGTGCATATCGGCGTAAATGCCGAATTTATCTTGGAAAGCCGAAAAGGCTGAGACGCAAAATAGTATCGCGAGTGCCCAGTGAAACAGGCGGGTGCCGATATTACTGTGGTTGATGTAGGCGGCGGCCTTGGTGTGGACTATGAGGGGACTCAATCGAGAAGTTTTTGTTCGGTAAATTACTCGATGCAAGAGTATGCCCAAGGTATTACCTCAGCACTTAAAGAGGCTTGTGATAAGGAAGGCTTGGCGCACCCAGATATAATTACTGAAGCGGGTAGAGCGTTAACCGCCCATCACGCTGTATTGGTTAGTAACGTGATTGGAGTGGATAGGAAGAGAGGTTTTGTCCCTAAACCATTACCAAAAAAATCACCTGCCGCCTTGCTGGAATTGGAGATGTGTTGGCTGCAGGTGTCAGCTGATACAGAACAGGTGCAGCGCCCTCTGGTGGAGCTATACCACGATGTGGCTTATCGCATGGGTGAAATTAATGAAATGTATACTCATGGCGTGTTAGGTTTACAACAAAAGGCCGACGGTGAAACGTTATATTATGCCATCTGTGAAAAACTTAACATTTTATTGGATAAAACCAATCGTCACCATCAAACAGTGTTAGATGCGATCCATGAGAAGTTGGCGGACAAGCTATTTGTCAATTTTTCAATTTTTCAGTCGATGCCCGATGTTTGGGGGATTGATCAGGTGTTTCCAATCATGCCCACTAGGCATTTGGATAAACCACTGACACGACATGGCATCATTCAAGATATAACCTGTGATTCTGATGGTCGGATTGATCAATATGTGGATGACCAGGGGTTATCAAACTATTTAGCGATGCCAGAAATAGTTGATGGCGAGGAGGAATGTTTGGCGATGTTTATGGTTGGGGCTTACCAAGAAATCTTGGGTGATATGCATAATCTCTTTGGCGATACTTGCTCGGCAGATGTGATGATAGATTCGAATGGCTCTTTTGAGCTACAACATGCTATGTTGGGTGAGAGTGTGGAAGATAGTTTGCGTTCTGTGAATTTTGACCCGACGTTAATGTTACAGAAAATGCATGAGAAACTGCTGCATTGTGACCTGTCGAGTGCTGTACAATCTGAATTTTTAGACAGATTAAGGACGGGGCTAAAAGGATATACGTATTTGGGATAATCAGTGATTACTCTAGGCGGTCGAAAGGGAGTCGAAAAACGTGACAATGTCTTTTTTCATTTTTATACTGTCTTTCCATTTAGGGGTTTCATAGAATCCGTGTACAGCTCTTGGGTATATCTTTAGCACGAGATTGTTGCAGATGTCTTGAAAGTAGCTTGCGGCAATCTTGCTTGATTTTGCTAAAGGGTCAAACTTTCCAGCCGCTAAAAACATCGGCGGACAATTTTTCCACGTATAATCTAATGGGGTGATGCGCAGTTCATCGGGTACACTTTCTTCCATGCACTTATCACCGGCATACATCCGAAATATTGATCTAGAAACAAAGTCTTCTGAAAAGGATGGCCGGTCGAACACTGCGTACATTGAGACAATAGACGTGATTTTTGGGAAGTCGTCAGCATTTATATTCGGAATGTATTTTTCATAGGTGGCTAATAATTCTGGATTGCTGATAAGTAGGCCCATCATTGCTGCTAGATTGCCCCCAGCGGAGTCTCCTACTAGATGTACTTTTTTTATCTCTGGGTTTTGCTTTTTTATCCACATCAGTGATTTAAAACAGGAGATAAGGCCTTGAGGAAAAGGATTTTCCGGCGCTAGTGGATAGTTAATATTAAAGATTGGATATCCTTCTTGAATAAAATGCCCATGGCCAATAGCCACAGATTGCATAGAACCAAAAAACCAACCTCCACCGTGAATAAAAACAATGGGTGTTTTTTCTTTGTTGCCAGTAAAAATTTGTAGTTGTTGTTGCTGATGCTCACCATAACTATGTTCGGTGCTTGGGAAGTGTTTGTTGGAAACGTAGGCGCGGTTTCTCATCAGTAAGGAAAGACCCTTTCGAAATGTTGCGCGAGTGAGTCTATCTCTAAACCGCAACCCTGGTGTTTCTTGACTTTCCATGTGGCTTTACTCGTTAATATTTAGAATGCAAATAGTGTTAGGCCTGGTTATCGATATTTTCATGTCGATTTTGCTAAGTCAAGCATAAGAATGCATTCTAAGGGCGTATTGAATCTACTGTAAGGGTTCTGTAATGCATTGAATTGTGGGACTTTATTGCCTTTAACCGGGGGGTGTGTAGGCGGCTAAATATGGATGAGCGTTATTGTTGACTAATGCTTGGTGCTATAACACTATGGAATGCTATCTAGTATTGTATACAGAGTGACCCCCCCCCCTATCTCTATAGGATTAAACATCACAGGTCAGATAGATGAGAGGGAACGGTTAGCTCTATCTATCAGGCTGCCTGACAGGTAGATAAAGTCGCTATATAAAGTGGAGATAACCTAAATGATAAACGGATACGTGCATCCTGATTTTGCCGATGTCGCGCGAGTTCTGCGGCGACAACTTCCCAAAAAAACGGCGGGTGGTTCTGCAATTTGTGTCTATCACCGGGGTAAAAAAGTCGTTGATATTTGGGGCGGTACTAAAAATTGGGCGGGAGATCCTTGGGAAGAAGATACTGTCGCTGTGTCCTTTTCTACCACCAAAGGTGTGACATCCACATTACTGCATATTCTTATTGATAAAGGATTAGCAGATTATAACGACCCCATTGCTAAATATTGGCCTGAATTTGCCCAAAATGGCAAAGAAAATATTACTATCCGTACCGCGATGTCACATCAGGCAGGATTGTATGCTGTCACAGAACAACTTGAAAAATCCACCGATATGTTGGATTGGGATCTCGCCCTTAGGGGTATTGAGGAGGCCGTTCCCGCCCATGAACCTGATACCAAACATGGCTACCATGGTTTCAATTATGGTCATCTGATTGGTGGTCTCATTGAGAAAATTAGCGGAAAAACCTTTCGCCAGGTATTAAAAGATGAGTTGGTTGATCCTCTTCAGCTTGATGGCGCTCATATGGGCTTGCCAGAGTCTGAGCATCATCGCCAAGCTAATCTCATTCCACCGAAAATACGTTCAGATAATTTCTTTGTAGAAGGTTTTTTAAAGCAATTTGAAACACCCATAGCAAATTTTATACTTCGATTTCTTTCGTTATTTATAAAAAATGCCTATGAGTTCAAGCGAGTATTTATTTTCCCTTTTACGGAAGATAAATTTTGTTGGAATAGCCCTGAACTGATGAAAGCGGTGCAGCCTGCCGTTAACGGTCATTTTACTGCACGTTCGTTGGCAAAGATGTATGCTGCATTATCCATGGGTGGCACAGTAGATGGTGTCAGGTTGGTCTCCACAGAAACGGTGGAAAAAATGAAGCAGGTGCAGAATCGTGGCAGTGACCAGGTGTTGTTTGTTCCAATGCATTGGCGTTTGGGATATCACCGAGTCTTTACTGCGGGAATGCCACTGAAAAATGCTTTCGGTCATTTTGGATTTGGGGGCTCTGGTGCATGGTGTGACCCAGACCGAGAGCTAAGCGTTGCCATGACGGTAAATACCGGCGTTGGCTCGCCGATGGGAGATAGCCGTATGCCAATATTATCGAGTGTAGCGGTGAAGTGTGCTGATCGTGTTACAAAATATGCGGCAACTTCTTCGAAGAATAAGTCACAATTTTCGGTGTGATTTTTTGTCGGCAGGAGAATATTTTATTTTATGGAAGCCTCTCGATTGGTTAGCAATACGACTGGAGATAGTCACTAATGATAAAGGGATATGTGCATCCTGATTTTGCCAAAGTAGCGAAAGTTTTAGAACGCCAGTTGCCTAAGAACTCTAACGGTGGGGCTGCAGTTTGTGTTTATCACCGAGGCGAGAAGGTCGTTGATATCTGGGCAGGAACTAGGAATGTCGATGGCGATCCATGGGAGGAAGATACCCTTGCGTGTTCTTTTTCYACYACAAAGGGTGTTACCTCTACCTTACTCCATATACTWATTGAGAAGGGTTTKGCAGATTACGAAGATCCCGTTGCAAAATACTGGCCGGAGTTTGCCCAGAACGGAAAAGAGAATATTACTATCAGGACTGCCATGTCACACCAGGCGGGCCTGTATGCCGTTACCGAACAATTGGAAAAATCAACGGATATGTTGGACTGGAAGAAGGCCCTAAAAGGAATTGAGGAGGCGACGCCCACCCATGAACCTGATACTGCTCATGGTTATCACGGTTTCAATTATGGTTTTCTCGCGGGTGGTATCATTGAGAAGATTTCAGGGAAAAGTTTCAAGCAGGTGCTAAAGGATGAGTTAGTTGACCCTCTTCAGCTTGATGGTGCATATATTGGTTTGCCAGAATCTGAGTTTCACCGTACCGCAAAGATTATGGGTAAAGGAAAAAAGTCTGAACATTTTTATTTAGAAGACTTTTTGAAGAAGTTTGACAATATTATTGTTGATATTGCGCTCAAAATTGGCTCAWTWTTTTTTAAAACGTCTCATGATATTAAACGTGCTTTTTTCTTTCCTTTTACGGAAGACAGATTTAGCTGGAATAGTCCTGAACTAATGAAAGCGGTACAGCCTGCTTCTAATGGGCATTTTACCGCTCGKTCGCTTGCAAAGATGTATGCGGCCATATCGATGGGGGGCACAATCGATGGGGTTCAGCTATTAACGCAGGACACCGTGCGCAAAATGTCCCAAGTGCAGAATCGTACGTTAGACAATGTGTTGTTTGTACCTATGCATTGGCGTATGGGGTATCATCGCGTGTTTGCAGCAGGGCTTCCGTTACGGCATGGTTTTGGTCATTTTGGTTTTGGTGGATCTGGAGCCTGGTGTGATCCCGAGCGACAGCTTAGTGTGGCGATGACAGTGAATACGGGAATTGGTACACCGATGGGTGATATTCGATTGCCATTTATGTCGAGCGCGGTAGTAAAATGTGCTGATCGCATCGCAAAAAAATCACCACTTCCTAAATAGAAAATAAGCCAGGAATAGAACGCACAGTAATAGTCTAAAAGGTAACAAACATGTACCCCCTTAATTATGTAGAGCCCGTATTTCGTCCGCCCAGTGAATGGCAATCCTTAATCATTCAGGTAACGGTCGGCTGCTCTTGGAATAAATGTACCTTTTGCACGATGTACACTGATCCACAAAAACGTTTTCGTACTAAAAGCATCGATGAAATTGATGCAGAACTCGAAGCTGTGGCAAACACGGGCATGCCTGTGCGGCGTATATTTCTCGCCGATGGTGATGCCATGGCGCTGTCGACTCGTAGGTTAACAGCCATTCTTGAGTCGATAAAAAAACATTTCCCGCAGCTTCAGCGAGTATCTTCTTATTGCCTACCGAGAAATTTGGCCAAGAAATCGGTTGCAGAGCTCAGTGAATTACGCCAAATGGGCTTAACCTTGATGTATGTCGGTTGTGAATCAGGTGACAATGAAGTGCTTAGTTTAGTAGAAAAAGGTGAGACCTATGATAGCTCCTTATCTGCGCTGCTAAAAATCAAACAGGCGGGAATGAAGAGTTCAGTAATGATACTTAACGGTTTGGGCGGGCGGGAGCTTAGTGAGCAACATATCAAATACTCGGCTCGATTGATGAATGAAGCTCAGCCGGACTATTTATCAACATTGGTGGTGAGTTTTCAATTTGGTGATGAAGCTACCTATGGCGAAAAATTCCAAGGTCGCTGGGTCAAGATGCAACAACCGGAGCTGTTTAAGGAGTTATATACTTTGATTTCACAGCTCGATTTGCAGAAGACCATATTTCGTAGTGATCATGTGTCCAACTCTCTGGTGTTGAAAGGTGTGTTGGGCAAGGACAAAAAACAGTTTTTGCGGCAGATTGAGGCGGCAATGCGAACACCCGAGTTGGCGGGGTTAAGGCCAGAACATAAAGGAGCTTTATAACTTTTTTGTTCTGCTTTGTTGTTTTATCTATATGTATCGTGCCTATAGAAAGTCTCTGCGGTTAATTCTATCTGTGTAATAAATAACCTGTTTTGGGGCTATAAGGAATAAGAGAGCGCTCATCCATAGCTGATTGTTTTTTAAACCGCCTTATAGTCATTTAAGCTATAGAACCGAAGCGTGTTAGGAGAAAATGCTATTGAAATTAGGCTTTTTTTCCTCGCTTTCTTTTTGCTGTGGACTATAAATATTCCTACCCATTAACAATGAGCAAACATAAGGGAGCTTGAAGATGAGTGATTCAGTACAAAGTGATACCGGCAACGAACATTTCCATGTAGATGATGGGCGTGACCGTTCAATTACTTCACGTGAAATAGAAAGAATAGAACTGGAAGCCGCAATGTTGGCATTCATGGCGAAAGGTGGCTCGGTTGAAAAGATTGAGCGCAATCAACGAACTGACCCGCCGCGTAGGCCAGAGTCGAATTATGGAAGTCGTCCTATCTAAGTGTATTGGCGTAGTATAAAAACCTCATACTCATCGTATGAGGTTTTTTTGTTTCAGGGCGTCACAAAAAAATCATCACGAATTTTATTTATTTCATCAAGTAGTAAAGATAGTGAATTAATTTCGCGAGTAGGGTTGCACAGGGAAGATTCCAATTTGTTGTTACGGTTTAACCATATAGTTCTAATACCTACCCCATTTGCCGCTTCAATGTCTTCTGTGGGGTGATCTCCAATATGTAGGGTTTGCTGTGGGCTACAGTTTGCTGCCGCCAGAGCCTTATAAAACATGGTGGTGTCGGGTTTGGCTTTCGAGGTAGATTCCGCCGAAAAGTGAGCAAAGAAATATTGATCTATTCCAATTAAAGATAAATCGGCATTGCCATTGCTTAATGCAATAATTTTGAAATCTTCCGACAGGCTTTTGAGAATTGAAACCGCCTCTGGAAATAATTGTACGCAATTGCGTTCTTTATAAAAAATTGCAAAAGCCTCTTCTGTAGTCTCCTTGGCGTTTTGAACGCCTGCCTGTAGAAAACATTGCTCCAATACGTATTTTCTGATGTGTGTTGGAAATTTTGTTTTATCAGGGTTTTGTTGGCAGAAGTCCCGACGAAGTTTTAGCAGGTTGTCGGGTTGGTAAAATCCTTTGGCATTCGGTACGTTACTATATACCCATTGCGCTAATACCTTTTCTGCCTTGATCAGGGTAGGGGTGACATCCCATAAGGTATTGTCTAAATCTAGGGTGATGAGTTTAAGCATGTTAGTTTTTCTTCTTCGCGCGTGGGTGCGAATTGTCATAGACTTGCGCTAAATGTTGGAAATCAAGGTGTGTGTATATTTGTGTGGTAGAAATATCTGAATGTCCCAGTAGTTCTTGCACTGCTCGTAGATCGCCACTGGATTCTAACAAGTGACTAGCAAAGGAATGGCGTAACATATGCGGGTGGACCGGGCGGTCTGTGCCTTGTTTAATCCCCCATTCCTTTATGCGTTGTTGTATCGACCGGTGTTTTAGCCGTGTGCCATTTTTGCTAAGAAATAACGCATTGTTGGTGTCGTTTTTGATCAGCAGGTGGCGTACCTGGGACCACTGCGCTAATGCGTCGATGGCTTTTTTCCCTACCGGTACCACCCGTTCTTTGTTGCCTTTGCCTAGTACCCTAACCGAACGGTCGCTGGCGCTATAGCTGTCTTGGTCCAGTGTTACTAATTCGTTGAGACGTAAACCAGAAGAGTAAAATAGTTCTAGAATTGCTTTGTCGCGAATAACCAGTATATCGTTGTGCTGCTCGGAGGACTGTTTGATGTTTAGTAGTTGTGATGTTTGATCGGCGTCCAGCGTGTGAGGCAGTCTGCGGGCAGTTTTGGGTGCGGCGATGCCATTGCCAGGGTTGGTTTTTATCACTCCCTGCTGGATAAGGTAGGCCATTAGGCCGCGTATACTGGATAGGTGCCGTTGTAGCGTTTTGCCTGATTTACCTTGGCGATGTTGTTGGGCTATATGCTGACGAATGATGTTGGGTTTTATATGGTGAATATCCTGCGCGCCTGAATCTTCACAATATTGGGTGAAGAGCTGCAAATCTCGTCGGTAATTATTGACAGTATGGGGAGAGAGTTGGCGAATCGTACCCAGTTGTTGTAGATACGATTCTATAGCAATAGGAAGAGAGGATAGGGATTCACGTGTTGTCATAGATCGAGATGTTGAGCGATGCAGCGACTAGCGACCTCGCCAATATATTTGATGAATGTGGTTTCCATGTCGGAGCTGAAATGTTGAGCATCAAAATTGCCAACAACAAGCAGACCAAACTCTTGTTTGTGTGAAAGAGGGATAATAGCCGCCGAGCCTTCGTCTTTTTCATATTGCGGAAATAGGTATTGCAGTTCATTGAGCCGTAAAGCGCTGCAGGTTGGGCGATCAAAACGTACTAGTTTGCCTAAAACACTCTTCGCCGCTTCGCTGGAAAGTTGGGTGATTAAGGCCGTTGTTTTGATTTGTGGTTGGTCAAATAAAATGATGTTGGCACAATCGGCTTTAAATTCGTTGCGTAAGCTATGGTGCAGCACGCGCGCTTTGTCTTCTAGGGACTCAGCTTCTAATAAATTTAAGCCGAGTTTTTTGGTGAGTTTAAGCAACAGGTCGTTATCGCGGGCTACGGCGATAAGATCACCTAGCCGTTGGCGCAGCTCACTGTTGCGCTCACGTAATACTTTGGCTTGCCTTTCTACCAGGGATGTCGCGCTACCCGATGGGTGAGGCAATATTAAGTCGGCAAGCAGGTACTCATACTCGTGGAAAAAATTAGGGTTTTTTATAAGGAATTCGGAAACCTGAGAGGCTGTTAATGTGGTTTGAGTTTTTGGTTCTTCAATTGCCGCATCGGTCATAGTGTTATGGTTCCTTCGTAAACTGTAGTTGCTGGCCCCGTCATCATGACATGGCCAGCATCGCTCTCTGGGTGCCATTCAATCGTTAAGTCGCCACCGGGTAATGACACGGTAACGCGATTGTTGGTTAGTCCCTGGCGTATTGCTGCAACCGTGGCTGCGCAGGCGCCAGTACCGCATGCTTGTGTTTCCCCCACCCCACGCTCAAATACTCTAAGGCGGATATGATCACGAGAAACAATTTGCATAAAACCAATATTAGCTCGGTTTGGGAAAGTTGGGTGTTTTTCTAGCTCAGTTCCTAGGCTTTTTACCGGGGCATGGTCAATATCATTAACCACCAATACGCCGTGAGGGTTGCCCATGGATACAGCGGCTAATGTTACATCACCGTCATTGCTCGCGATGGTATAGGTTATCGACTGTTCATTGGCGATAAAAGGAATGTCTTTGGGTTCTAAAATAGGCGCACCCATATCAACGGTGACATTGCCATCCCCCTGAACATTCAGTGTAATGATGCCGGTGTTGGTCTCAACAACGATGATAGGCTTATCGGTTAAGTTCTTTTCCTGCACAAAACGTGCAAAACAACGCGCACCATTGCCACACTGTTCAACTTCGGCACCGTCAGCATTAAATATCTGATAGCGGAAGTCGACATTGGCGCTATTGGATGCGGATACCAGCAGCAGCTGGTCAAAGCCGATGCCAGTATGCCTGTCGGACAGCCTTTGGATTTGTGCATTGTTAAGCGAAATATTTTGCGATATTTGCTCGATCACCATAAAGTCGTTGCCAAGGCCATGCATTTTGGTAAAGGAAATATTCATTGTTCGGCGTTCACTCATCAGGTATTAGGGTAACAGAGACTCGCCTGCCATTTGCTCTGCATAGGTTTCGCGACGACGCACCGTATAAAATCGATTATCGTCCACCATGACTTCAGCGGGGCGGTTACGTGAGTTGTAGTTTGACGCCATGGCAAAGCCGTAAGCCCCCGCTGAGCAAACAGCCAATAGGTCACCGTCGGTAATTTTGAGTTCTCGATCTTTTCCAAGAAAGTCACCGGTTTCACACACAGGCCCAACGATATCATAATGAGCAGCTGTTACCGGGTCGTTTTCCGCTCTCGGGTTCACTGGGATGATGTTTTGCCACGCATTGTAGAGTGATGGTCGGATTAGATCATTCATCGCAGCATCAACGATGGCAAAGTTCTTCGCCTCGGTAGGTTTGAGGAATTCAACCTGGGTAATCATAATGCCTGCATTGGCAGCGATGGCACGGCCAGGTTCCATGACGATGGTAAGCTTGCGATCCCCAAGGCGCTCGATTAACGCAGCGGCATATTCGGCAGGGGTGGGCGGCACTTCATCTTGATAGCAAACGCCTAGCCCGCCGCCGATATCAATATGTTCCAGTACGATACCTTTTTGGGCAAGTTCATCGACACGTTCGAGGACCCGATCCAGCGCATCAAGAAATGGATCGACGGTGGTTAGCTGGGAGCCGATATGGCAGTCGATGCCTATTATCTTGATGTTAGCCATTTTGGCGGCTTTTTCGTAGATGGAAACACAATCGTCGATGGAAACACCAAACTTATTCTCTTTAAGGCCGGTAGAAATGTAAGGGTGGGTTTGTGCATCGACGTCTGGGTTGACTCTGAGTGAAATGGGGGCGATTTTGCCAATTTCCCCGGCAACACGATCTAAGCGATAGAGTTCTGCCTCAGATTCAATGTTAAAACAATGCACGCCAGCCTCTAGCGCCTGCACCATTTCAAAGGGCTGCTTGCCAACGCCGGAGAATACKATCTTGGCGGGGTCACCRCCGGCGCGTAATACCCGTTGCAGTTCCCCGGCAGARACGATGTCAAARCCYGCRCCAATACGAGCCAAGGCATTTAAGACSGCGATGTTAGAGTTAGCTTTTACCGCATAACACACCAAGTGAGAGCGGCTAGARAAYGCATCATCAAAAGCCTTCCAATGATCTTCGAAGGCYTTGCGAGAATAGATATARCAGGGGGTGCCGATAGCCTCGGCTATYTCCGWAACAGAAACCTGTTCGGCGAATAAGTGGTTGTTTTTATAGTGAAAWATGCTCATGKAACGACTCGTRTRATGATAGCTGTTTACAAAGTAAGGTTATTGGTGYRGCGTCGGATAKCGGTTGCAGGYACACTTACSAGGCAACAAATRCCGGGTAAAATAGGGCTGATATTAGTCTTGTTTATCACAATCCGGCAGCTGGCATTGCTCTGTGCTCAAGGTTTTTTGTTCTGATGTTGAATCCTGTACCGTGGGTGGGGCTGGCGGTATAAACAAGGGGCCCTTTTGGCCGCAGCCGTAGGCAGATAGCGAGATTATCGTAATCGTAAGCATGCGAATCGAGCGGGCAAATATCGATGTCTGTGTCTGAGGTCGCATGGGCGCATATTTACCTGGTTGTGTTGATATCCGGCATTGGATGAATGGGTTGTAGTATACTATTGCGAATGCATCAGCGCTACGGCCAGTCACGTGCAGTCACAATTTATGGGAACAACCAGCAATATGAATGAATCCGAATTTAATCAACACATTGATGATTTACTTATCAGCATTGAGGATGCGGTAGAAGATGCCGGTGTTGATATCGATTATGAGACAGTGGCAGGCATTTTGACCTTGGAATTTGATAATGGCAGTAAGGTCATTATCAATCGGCAGACCGCGATGCGTCAGGTTTGGGTGGCGGCAAAAAGTGGCGGTTATCATTTGGACAGGGTGGGTGAGCAATGGGTGACGTCAATATCCAAAGAAACCCTATCGGGATTGCTCGACAGGGTGTGTAGCGAGCAGATGGGAGAGTCGGTAACATTAGCGATAGTTGAGGCTTAGGCGATGTAAGTAGGTCGACAAATCAGAGGGTTTTCATTAGTTTATGGCTAGTGAAATAGAGTTGGCGGAATATAAACGGCTAAATAAGGATAGGCGTTAAGGCTATATGGTTTTCATTTCATCCGTTGCTATAATTACATTGCTGTTTTTGGGTGTGATTTCTATTGAAGGTTGTGATGAAAAAACTGTTGTTCTTTGTTCTAATATTGGTTGTCTCTCCGTTGTATTCGCAACCGGAGAAAATTGAACTATTTTCATTGTCACTTGAGCAGTTGCTGCAGCTCAAAATTACCGGTTCTACTCTTACTCCCGAAAGCCTTAGCGTTGTCCCTGCTGCGGTTACCGTCTTTTCCCATGAAGAAATTTCCCGTATGGGATTGGATACATTGGATGAATTGATGAACTTGGTACCTGGTTTTCAGTCC
>NVVG01000142.1 GCA_002402125.1 Moraxellaceae bacterium | reverse complement strand
GTAATTAAGTACTAAGAAAACAATAACTAATAACCAAAACGACTTAAGGAACGACTTTGTTCCTACAAACTGGAGAACAACCATGAAAACTATTTCTAAAATTGCAGCAATTTTCACTTTCGCACTAGTTATGTCCGCTTGTAATGGAGCAGTATCCGTAGGATCTGACCTTGGTGGCGTATCCATCGATGGCGGCGGATTCAACGCTGGCTCTCCTTGGGGCGGCATCTCTATTGGCGGTGACGGGTTACATATCGGTCCTAATAGCTAAGCAAGACGACCCTTTATTAGCCTTAAAACACTAAGGCGGCCCCCTGGCAATCAGTGAGCGGCTTTAGTGCCATTTAAGTGTCTTTCGTTTGACCACCTACACTTTGTTGTCGAGGGCGATTCAACAACCTCGACAGTGAAGGTGGCATTCCAACTTCCCCCTCACTCAGATAACCTACAAAACCTATACGTGAATGTGATCAGTTTCTGATACAATGCCGACACTTCAGGCCTGCCTCAGCTATTGCGGTCACTGGCCTCGCTCTTTATTCAATTTGCTTTTTTACTCAGAGGTCACATCTCTATGCACCCGATGCTGAATACCGCGTTAAGCGTTGCCCGTACCACCGGAAAAATGATTGCCCAAGCCGCCGAACAGGTGGACCTTATTGATGTAGAAAGCAAAGGCGTTAATGACTATGTCACCCGTGTCGACAAGATGTCAGAAGAAAGCATTATAGAAGGCATCAAAAAGCGTTATCCCAACCACGGCTTTCTCGGCGAAGAAACCGGCTTAATAGAAGGCCTGGATGACGGCAAAGATTACCTGTGGGTAATTGATCCTCTCGATGGCACTACCAACTTTATTAACGGTGTGCCGCATTTTGCTATATCCATCGCCCTCAAAATAAAAGACCAACTGGAAGTTGCCGTGGTACTCGACCCCATGCGCGAAGAAGAATTTACCGCCGCCCGTGGCCGTGGGGCACAGATGAATGGTAAACGCTTACGAGTGAATAGTCGCAAAGCCCTTGCAGGCACATTATTGGCTACCGGTTTTCCATTCCGCCCCGATCAAGCAGCCATTGTTGATAGTTACATGGGCATGTTTAAAGACTTTTCTCAACAATGCGCCGGCATTCGTCGTCAAGGTGCCGCCTCACTGGATCTAGCCTATGTGGCGGCCGGCCGTTACGATGGTTTTTGGGAATACGGGTTAAAAGAATGGGACCTGGCAGCCGGTGTGTTATTGGTGCAAGAAGCTGGCGGCTTAGTTGGAGACTTAAACGGCGGTATGGATCATTTCAAATCCGGCAATATTGTTTGTGCCCCACCAAAATTATTCAAAGCCATGTTACAAACCATACGACCTTATATTAAAAGTTAATTGGGTTAATGGTTTTTAGGCTTTTTACGCTTTTTTATCGCGTACTCTCCCCATTTCTACAGGGTTACCTATACTGAAAATATGTAATGTTAATTGACATATTTCGAAAAAAGGGAAGCCCTATGAATTGGCAAGAATTAAAGCGCGCGTTGATGGAATTGTTCGAAAGTTTTAGCCTACCGTTTGATGATCATGCAACCTGTACCCGTCAAATCGAGCGAGCCCAAGAAGAAACAATAGCAGTAAAACGAGAGTCGTAAATCAGAGCAAAAAAGCAGACAGCAAACCCCAACAGATACCGCAAGCAAAGCCTGCGGTTTTTTTAGGATTTTTTTGCGCCGTGTAGCTACTTCATTAAACTCACATCGAATTTATACACAATACCAAAAGACCAAGCGTCCGAGCTATCCCCCAACGCCGGAGTCACTTTATCACCGTGACCCTTGCCATTAGCGCTGAATTGCACGTTGTCGTCATTTTCCACCCGTGCATAGGCCACATATAACGTCGTGTGTTCATCGCAAGCATGATCGTAACCAATTGCCACCAGACTTGCATCGGTGTCCGTCGCATCCCCACTCGTACTCGCATACTGCGCCTTAAGAGTGCCGTTGAGACCAATTTTCACACTACCACCAAGGGAGAAACTGTCACGATCGTTACCCGAGACTCCCGCAATATCGGTTTCACTTTGATAACCACCACCAACACTAAAACGCCCCATGTGATAACCCAGAGTAAAAGCATAGACCGTTTGTTCGTGTTCCAATGTCGACCCACCTTCACCCAAACCAATACTGGCATAAGCGGCGCCGAGCTTTAATTTTCCGCCGGCAACATTATCATTGCTGTAATTGCCTTTCACAAAGCTGTGGTCGGTATCATCTACGCCTTCTTCCGGTACATAAGTCAGCGCGGCATCAAAACCATTAATAGTCGGAGTCGAGTAATACATCACATTATCCACCCGGCCAGGTACGCCAGATGCCTCCCAAAAGTTACCCAGATCGCCCACCTGATCGGCAAACAAGTTGTAATCGTTAGCCCACTGATCCAGGCCAGGCATGTGGCCGATGAGTGCTTTACCAAAGTTGCCACTCACCCCCACAAAAGAAGGCCGCCCTTTGGTGAAAATCTGGCCGCTTGAATCCGCCCCACCATTGCCATCGTTACTGCCTTGGGCGGTTGGATCGAGACCTGTTTCGTATTGAAAAATTACTGTCATGTTGGCATTCACCCCGTGTTCGCCCGCAAAACCTAAACGCGACGAGCTACTGGTGACATAAAAACTGGCGTCTTGACCATTATCCACGCGATCGGCGGACAGGTGACCAACCCCGTACAATTTAAGATCCATTGCAGCGGCCAATGGGCTAACCAGAACCAACATGGTGGTAATTGCAGGCAATGTTTTTTGTTTCATTTTTTATGCTCCATGGCCATTAGGCCGGTTTTAGGAATCCATTTTCCTGTACAAATTAAACCTAGGCACTACCCGCAAAAACGTCAAGCATATTTACCATCTTTGGTCGCTTTTTACAGGTAAAAAAAAGCGGCACACAATGCACCGCCCTTTTCACCTCCTTTCTACTATTTGTAATCTAATCCGTTAGCGATACACTCCGCCGCACTTAAAACTCTTCCCACTCATCTTCAGCCGCCGCTGCGCCACCGCCACTTGCCCTACGGGCTGGTGCAGGAATAGCCTTGCGTGGAGCCGCTACCGATTGCCTTTTAGTCAGAGCCGCACCATCATCGGTGGTGGTGAAAAACGACACCAGCTCGCCAAGTGTCTTCGCCTGACCCGACATGGCCTCACTGGCCGCCGATGCTTCTTCTACCAACGCCGCGTTTTGCTGGGTCATCTCATCCATTTGGGTAATGGCTTGATTCACCTGTTCGATACCAGAGCTTTGCTCCTCTGAACTTTGCGTGACCTCCGCGATGATGGAGCCAACTTCTTGTACCGCTTTAACGATCTCCGCTAGGGTCTCACCGGATTTACCGACTAACACGGTACCGTCTTCTACCTTAGCCACACTGTCATTAATTAAGTCTTTAATGTCCTTAGCGGCTGCTGCTGAACGTTGCGCGAGGTTTCTCACTTCACCGGCCACCACCGCAAAACCGCGACCCTGTTCACCGGCTCTCGCCGCTTCTACCGCCGCGTTCAGTGCCAACAAGTTAGTCTGGAACGCGATCTCATCGATGACTCCGATGATATCGGCGATCTTCTTGCTACTGTCGCGGATCTTATCCATGGCATCCACCGCTTTTGCCACCACTTCACCGCCTTCTGTGGCTTTGTTTTGGGTTTCACCGGCCAACAGATTGGCGCGCTGCACGTTCTCGGCACTTTGTTTCACCGAGCTGGTCATCTGCTCCATGCTAGCGGCGGTTTCTTCTAGGGACGATGCTTGCTCTTCGGTACGTTGACTTAAGTCGGTATTGCCGGCGGCAATTTCTTCCGAGCCACTTAATACCTGGGTCGATGCGTCGGTAATTTCACCRATGATRCTGGTGAGTTGGTCGATGGTTTTATTGGCGTTATCTTTTAAGGTGGCGAAGTCACCTTCATAGTCACCGTGCATTTGATTAGTTAGATCACCTTCGGCCATGGCTTCCAGAACCCCGCCTAAATCGGTAATCACATTGTCACARACRCCCACCAAGTTATTTAACCCGGTACTGACATTCTTAAAGAAACCGGTCTTRTTYGACTCATCAACCCGAGCCGACAGGTCGCCAGCACTGGCGGACGCCACCAAGTTATCGATTTCTTTTTGGATCGCCACTTCCTCTGTGCGGTCTGCCCACTCAACCACCGTGCCGAGACGMTTMCCACTGTCATCCTTGATRGGGTTGGCGATAACTTGCAGGGTACGGCCTCCCARTAARAAYTCCGAATCCARGGTGGYGYTTTGTCGYTCTAACAAACCTCGCTGATGRGCAGGGTTTTTGTGGAACACATCGATGTTAGTACCTTGCAAGCGATCCACCGAGAAGTTGGATAACTCGGTACGAATATCCGCCTCGGCGTTACGCATCATCTGTATCACCGCATCATTCATGTAGATAATATTTAGATCCGCATCCGCCACCATGACGTTRGCGGTRACATTATCCAATGCCTGTTTAATACGKGCGTTGTCATTTGCCAAGGCCTGATCTATTTCTTCCTGYGCCAAGGATGCCGTCAAATCTGCCCATTCCACTACCGTATTGAGCCGCTCACCGGCTTCATTGAACACCGGTGTTGCGGTCACCTTCATGATACGAGGGCCCACGGTAATGTTGGTAGAATAAGTACCGGTGAGTCCATCCAACATACGGCGTTGATGGGAGGGGTCTACATGGAAACCATCTATATTGGTACCCATTAACTTACTGGCAGTGAAGTTTGGCAGGGCTGTGCGAATATCCGACTCGGCATCCTGCATCATCTTACTCACCGCAGCATTCATATACATGATGTTGTAATCTTTATCCGCCATCATCACACTGGTATTACAGACTTCCAAGGCATTTTTTATTGCCATGGATTCGTTGGCAATGCGTGTTTCTTCAAGCTGTTTGGCGAGCATTTCGGTAAGATCTTTCCACTCAACTACCGTATTCAAGCGTTCACCGGCAGCGTCAAATACTGGCGTGGCGACAATTTCGATGGTTAACGCACCGACTAAAATTTCTGTTCTGTAAGTGTTTTTTAACTTATCCAACATACCCCGTTGATGGGATGGGTCTACATGGAACACATCAATATTGGTGCCAATTAAGGTGCTGGCATCAAAGTTAGGCAACACTTCTTGTACCGCCTTTTCCACATCATGCATCATTTTTGATACCGACTTGTTCATGTACGTGATGTTGTAATCTTTATCCGCCATCAT
Organism: Moraxellaceae bacterium; assembly: GCA_002402125.1. GTDB lineage: Bacteria > Pseudomonadota > Gammaproteobacteria > Pseudomonadales > Ketobacteraceae > 42-54-T18. Next base: position 7,078 of record NVVG01000142.1, on the reverse strand, counting down.
CACACTGGTTTGACAAACTTCCAGTGCGTTCTTGATGGCCATGGCTTCGTTGGCGATAATTAGCTCTTCTTCCTGACGAGCCAACTCTTCGGTTAAGTCTTGCCACTCTACCACGGTATTGAGACGTTCACCTTCGGCATTAAATACCGGTGTTGCGGTTACCTTCATGATACGAGGGCCAACGGTAATGTTGGTAGAATAAGTACCGGTGAGTCCATCCAACATACGGCGTTGATGGGAGGGGTCTACATGGAAACCATCAATATTAGTACCCATTAACTTACTGGCGGTAAAGTTTGGCAGGGCTGTGCGAATATCCGACTCGGCATCCTGCATCATCTTACTCACCGCGCTATTCATGTACATGATGTTGTAATCTTTATCCGCCATCATCACACTGGTTTGACAGACTTCCAGAGCGTTCTTAATCGCCATGGATTCATTGGCTATGCGTGTATCTTCACGCTGCAGGGCCAGTTCGGCAGTAAGGTCGTTCCATTCCACCACGGTATTAATGCGACCACCCTTTGCGTCAAATACTGGGGTGGCGACGATTTCGATGGTTAATGCACCGACTACAATCTCAGTAGTATAGGTCTCCGTTATCTTATCTAACATACCCCGCTGATGGGCTGGGTTTTTATGGAACACATCGATGTTGGTGCCCATTAAGGTACTGGCATTAAAGTTAGGTAACACCTCTTGTACCGCAGACTCCACATCAGTCATCATCTGTGTCACCGAAGCATTCATATACATGATGTTGTAGTCTGCATCTGCCATCATCACACTGGTCTTACAGACTTCCAATGCATTCTTGATTGCCATGGCTTCATTATCGGCCTTCTGCCGACCCGCCAGGTTCTCGCGCATCTTCGCCATAGCTTGCAGCACTCCACTGGTATTGCTACTGGAGAGCTCAAAATTAACATCACCGCTGGCAATACGGTCGGCAATTTGTTTTAACCCCACCGGATCTTCACCTAACTGCGTCAATACCACCCGGGTTAAGAAAAAGGTCACCGCGCCACCAATGATCAACGCTAACAAGGCACCAAATACCGTCACGTTGGTGGTGGTGCCGGCGGTGGCGATTTGCTCCTCATTACGCACTACAATCAGCACACTCTCGGCTTCGACAAATGCGTCGAGTATAACGCGCATCGCATCCATGTATTTTTTACCGATACCCTGTTCGATAAAGGCGGTAACATCATCGATGGTGCGGGTCACCTTGTTCATTTCTCGGCGGGCGTCGATTTCCGGTTGCCCCGCAGCGACTTTCCAGCCCCGCGCCAATTGCACCGCKGTATTTAGCTGGCGTAAGGCTGCGCCAGGATTGTAGGCGCGCTCTACCAACAGATTCAGTTCGTTAATGGCCCGATTAAACCCCTCTTTACCGGCTTTTAGTGGCGCTAAGGAATCGTCTTTGCCGGTCAATAAGAAACCTCGATAACCGGTTTCCATATCGACCATATCCTTTGCCAAAGTGGTGACTAATGCCAAGGCAATGATATCGCCAGCTTTCTTGAAGTCGGCATTTAACCCATCGATGTGCACTCTGGACTGATCAAACAGCGCCTTACCGGTGCCTTTATTGACAAACGCAATCACCTTGCCGCGTTTGCGTTTAATGCCAATACCCTTGTCAGCCACCTGCGTTTGCCACTTAAGGATAAGGCCATTAATCGCATCAATATTGTACTTGGCCGCATCCCGGTCATAGGCATTGGCGATTAAGTTGTTCAAGCTCTGATTATGCTCTTCAAAGGCGACAATGCCCGTGGTGTAGGGATCCAGCGAGCCTTCTTGACCGGATAATAAAAATCCCCGTTGACCGGTTTCCTGGTTGATCATATCCATCAACAGTAATTTGGTCAGGCTTTGGGCTTCGATATCGTTGGATTTAACAAAACCCGCATCCAGCTCTGCTAACGCAGCTCTGAAGCCGTCAAACTTCTCTTTGCCGACAGTACGGCTGGCGATTTTTTTAAAGGTATCTGACGCCACGGCCCCCTTAACCACCTCGCGACGATAACCGATGGCAACTGTTACGTGCTCATCCAGCCATCGTTTTTCCATCGCCTCGACTTCCTCAAGCCGCCCCACTTGAGTCGGATTATCGGAAACTTGTTGTTTCGCCTTGGCCATGCGTTCCTTAAAGTCCACCTTGCCACTGTTATAAGGCTCTAAGAAACCCTCTTTGCCGGCGACCAAGAAACCCCGTAAACCGGTTTCCATGTTCACCAGCGAGCTGGTAATGCTGTTACCGAGATCGATGGCTTGATAGGTATGGCTCACCCGTTCAGTGGTGTGGAGCAATTTGCCCAAACTAAAATAGACGATGGTTGAAATCGTCATGATGAGCACTAAGGGAATCGAAAACCCCAGCACCAATTTCCATTTTAACTGCAAGTTTTCAAACTTTTCCATAGTGGTGTCCTCGCTTTCTATCGGTTTGGGTGTGTGGCGCTTTCGTTTTCATGCAGAACTCTCCGTCGCCTTTTTGGACGCTTCTTTTGAGTCGCGTAAAAAGGATTCTGAAATTGATTTTGGTTAACATCTCTAAATGGGGCTTTTGCTTGCCTCGTATCTCTCAGAGTAGACTAGGCAGAAGAATGGGAAAGTAGATTGACAGAAAAAAATAAATAAAAGGCAAATAAAAACCGCGGGTTAAGCCGCGGTTTTTATTTGATTAAGTATTCGCCAGATTTGGTATCTATAGGCGCTAAACTTTAGTGAAAAATCGTATAAAAGTTATGGCTCTTCGGGRAATTCCTCTTCCTTTTCTARGAAATCTTCACGACTAATATTCATTGYTAACARGACGTTACTGGCCACGTAGATAGACGAGTAGGTACCRATAATCACACCCACRATTAATGCCACCGCAAAGCCGTGGATTAATTCACCACCGAGTACCGCCAATACGATCAAYACCATTAGKGTGGTTAARGARGTGATAATMGTTCGACCTAGGGTTTGGTTRAGCGAGATGTTGATTATTTCTGCGCCATCACCTTCACGTAACTTACGAAAATTTTCTCGAATCCGGTCWGMMACYACRATGGTATCRTTYARCGARTAACCAATYACCGCCARCAMMGCMGCYAAYACRGTTAGRTCAAAGGTCACTTTGAATACCGAGAAGAAACCCATCACGATAATCACGTCGTGAAATAGTGCGCTTACCGCACCTAAGGCGAATTTAAACTGGAAACGTAAGGTGACGTACACCAGCATCAGCGCCATGGCAAAGATCATCGCCGAACCACTTTGGTCCCTAAGTTCTTCACCGACTTGTGGCCCGACAAACTCGACGCGCTTGAGTTTCACCTGGTCATCCGCTCCCTGTAGTACTTTCAGTACTAACTCACCGACCTTGGCTTTGTCTTGGCCTTCACGGGGTGGAATCCGCACCAAGATCTCGGTGGGCTTACCAAAATGTTGCACGGTGGCATCTCCAAAACCGTTGGTTTTTAATAAGCTACGGATGCCAGGGAGGTCTGCGGCTTTTACATAACCGGCTTCCACTTGGGTGCCGCCGGTAAAATCTAAACCTAAATTAAGCCCTTGGGTCACCAACGAACCAATAGATACCACGAGCAGTACGGCAGAGAATATCGCTGCAAGCATACGCTTGCCCATAAAATCAAAATGTTTAGTCATTATTATCTCTCCCTTGCTAAAGCTTGACGGTTTTATGTGGTTTACCGCCGTAGGCTAGGTTAACTAGCGCACGGGTTCCCACAATGGCGGTAAACATGGAGGTCAAGATACCGATGGATAAAGTGACAGAGAAACCTTTCACCGGGCCCGAGCCAAAGATGAATAAGATCAGTGCCACTAACAAAGTCGTAATGTTGGCATCAAGAATGGTCACGAAGGCACGATCGAAGCCGGCGTGGATGGCCGCTTGGCCCGTTGCCCCTTCTTTTAATTCTTCTTTGATTCGAGAGAATATCAACACGTTTGCATCCACCGCCATACCGACGGTCAATACGATACCCGCCATACCCGGTAGCGATAAGGTTGCGCCAGGTATCATTGACATGATGGCGACCAATAACAGCATGTTCACCGTCAGGGCGATATTGGCAAACAAGCCAAACACCCGGTAGTACGCAATCATAAACACCATCACCAAGGCAAAACCAAGCACTAACGAGCTTAAGCCGGCTTCAATATTTTCTTGACCTAGGCTTGGGCCGACGGTGCGTTCTTCAACAAAATACATCGGTGCAGCCAACGCTCCGGCCCGTAGCAACAAGGATAATTCCGAGGCTTCGGCGGGGCTGTCGAGGCCGGTGATGCGGAAGCTATTTCCCAGGGCGCTTTGGATGGTGGCGACGTTGATGACTTCTTTGGTTTGTATCATCACGGTTTTGGTGACTCTTTTGCCATTCTCCACCACGGTTTTGGTTTCTGGCTTTAATTCAATAAACACCACCGCCATACGGTCTTTGATGTGCTTCAGCGTGGTTCTGTGCATCATGGTGCCACCACGGCTATCGAGATCGATATTGACCTGTGGGCGGCCATTTTCATCGTAGTTAGACCGTGCGCCAACCACGCGATCACCGGTTACGATGATGCTTTTCTTCAACAGTACGTCGCCGCCTTCTTTAAAGGGGAGAAATTCTGAGCCTGCTGGCGCGCGTGAGCCGGTGAAGTTGGGGTGTTCCCAATCCACTAAGCGGAATTCTAGGTTGGCGGCACGGCCAATGACTCGTTTTGCCGCTGCTGCGTCTTGAATGCCAGGAATCTGAATCACTATACGGGAGGCACCTTGGCGTTGTACTACCGGCTCTGCCACGCCCAACAGGTTTATTCGATTACGAATACTGGTCAGGTTTTGTGAGATGGCGTAGTCCAGCATGGTTTTCTCGGCTGAGGACGTCAGGGTTAATTCCACCTGATAAGCGCTGCCATCTTCCTTTGTCTCTACCAGGAAATCCCTAAATTCAGTTTTTAACAGGCTGTATGCGTTATCTTGCGTCTCTTCCGCAGCAAAGTTAACGATCACTCCTTGCGGCAATTTCTGAACCCGTGAATAGCGCATTTTTTCTTTGCGCAATTGGTCTTTTATTTGCGCAACGGTATCGTCCATGCGTTTGTTTAGGGAGGTTTCCATATCCACTTGCATTAAGAAGTGAACGCCGCCACGCAAATCTAGCCCTAACTTCATTGGCGATGCGCCAAGATTGGCTAACCATTCTGGTGTGGTGGGCGCTAGGTTTAGTGCCACCACGTAGTTTTTGCCTAAGGCTTGGGCTACTGCTTCTTTGGCTTTCAGTTGCGTTTCCGTATCGGCCAATCGAATTAAGCCGGATTTTGGCAACTTATCTAGCAACTCGGCGCTCTTAAAGGCGATGCCGGCTTTCGTTAAGGCTTCTTTGGCGCGATCTACCGCGAGTAGATCTACCTTGATCGATGCGGTGGAACCTGAGATCTGTACCGCTGGGTCGTCAGGGTAGAGATTCGGTAGCGAGTAGATTATGCCTACCATCACTGCTGCCAGTAATAACAGGTATTTCCAAAGTGGATATTTATTCAGCATGACTACGCCTTAGTTCGCCTAAAATAATGTCTGGATGATTATATACGGAGGGCGCTTTCCTGCACCCTTTGTATACGTGAGTTAGATGTTTTTTATGGTGCCTTTTGGCAACGTAGCGGAGATTGATCCCTTTTGAAAACGGATTTCTGTGTTGGCGGCTACTTCACATACGACAAAGTCGTCGGAGACTTTGGTGATTTTTCCGATCATGCCACCAGCGATTACTACTTCGTCGCCTTTGCTTAGGGCTCCCATGAGTTCTTTTTGTTCTTTGTTACGCTTGCTTTGTGGGCGCCATAGGAAGAAGTAAAAGACTACTGCGAATAATACTAAGGGTACGAACATGCCAAATGGATCAGGTGTTGCTGCGGCTGGTTCTGCTATTGCGTCGGAAATAAAGAAACTCATACTTACCTCAAGTTTAATGGTCGATTTTGGTGTTTTTTGTAGGTTATTCGGCGCTGATCGGGGATCGTACTGTATTTAAACATCATTTCAGAAAGCGCCATTAATACATCCGTGTAGGCTTACTTCGGCATCCTTGCCTCAGACATTTCTGAAATGATGTTTAAATACAGCACTTATCGCGATATTCCAGTTTCGCTGAATAGCCTCTAATTTTCTATTGTGCAGGTCATTATATGTACTTTTGGTAATACGGCCTTACATTGGCGGTACTATTAAGCCTCGCTGGCTATAAAACTCTTCCACAAAGGCCGACAATGTACCCTGTTCAATGGCTTCGCGCAATCCAGACATCAATATCTGGTAATGGCGTAAGTTATGAATGGTATTCAGTTGCGCGCCTAGTATCTCTTTACAACGGTCTAGATGATGTAGATATGACCGACTGAAGTTTTTACAAGTGTAACAGTCACAATTTTTATCCAATGGGCCGGTATCTGTCTTGTTTACCGCATTGCGAATTTTCACCACCCCGTCGGAGACAAACAGGTGGCCATTGCGGGCATTGCGGGTGGGCATGACACAGTCAAACATGTCGATGCCGCGGCGTACCGCTTCGACGATATCTTCGGGTTTACCGACGCCCATCAAATAGCGGGGTTTGTCTTGGGGCATATGGGGGCTTAGGTAATCTAACACCGCCATCATTTCTTCTTTCGGTTCACCTACTGACAGGCCACCAATGGCGTATCCGTCGAAGCCAATTTCGGCCAGGCCTTGGATGGATTCTATCCGTAGATTCTCGTACATGCCCCCTTGCACTATGCCAAATAACGCATTGGGGTTGTCGCCGTGGGCGGTTTTGCTGCGTTTGGCCCAACGCATGGATAATTCCATGGAGTCGCGGGCTTCGGTTTCGGTGGCGGGGAATGGGGTACATTCGTCAAATATCATCACAATATCAGACCCCAGATCACGCTGTACTTGCATGGAGGATTCTGGGTTTAAGGTGACCTTGTCGCCATTGATCGGGGATTGAAAGACCACACCTTCTTCGGTGATGGTGCGCATCTTGCCCAGGCTAAATACTTGAAAACCGCCGGAGTCGGTTAG
>NVVG01000141.1 GCA_002402125.1 Moraxellaceae bacterium | reverse complement strand
CGCCAAGAACGCCCTGTGGTGACTTGCAGTTAACCACGCGAATAACAGAAGTGCGTGGCAAACGTGGTGAACTTAAGAAACCCTCCTATTGCCGTGGTGAATATGAAGTGCCAGCAGATGCCTGGTATTTCTCCGGTAACTCTCACCCAAGTGTGATGCCGTATTCTGTGTTGATGGAAATATCCTTGCAACCCAACGGTTTTGTTTCTGCATGGGCGGGCACAACCCTTAGATTTCCTGACAAAGAGTTGTTCTTCCGCAACCTGGATGGTTCCGGTGAGTTACTACGTGAAGTGGACTTGCGCGGCAAGACTATTATTAATGATTCGAATTTGTTGTCGACAACTATCGTTGGTAGCAACATTGTACAGTCATTTGATTTTACCTTGAGTGTCGATAACGAGCCATTTTATAAAGGCACCGCTGTGTTTGGGTACTTCGAAGCGAGTGCGTTAAAAGATCAGCTCGGCCTAGACAAAGGGCAGGTTAAGGAGCCTTGGCACGTTGTCAACAATACGCCGCAGAACGAAGTGATCGCGCTTAATTTGCATCAAGAGCCCACACGGTCTCGATTGTACAATGCTCCCGCTGGCAAACCCCATTACCGCTTGGCAGGTGGCCAATTAGACTTTATAGATCGTGTCGATATTGTGAATAATGGAGGTAAAGAAGGTAAAGGTTATATATTTGCCGAGAAGACAATTGACCCTACGGACTGGTTCTTCTCATTCCACTTCCATGAAGACCCTGTTATGCCAGGTTCTTTGGGTGTTGAGGCAATCATTGAGGCGATGCAAGTGTACGCCTTAGAAAATGACTTGGGTGCTAACTTAGTGAACCCAATGTTCTCAACCGTTTTGAGCAAAGTTAAGTGGAAATATCGTGGTCAGATTAATCCATTAAACGTGAAATTATCGTTAGATATTCATATCACCGATGTTCGGCACGAAGCGGGGCAGGTCACTATTGTTGGAGACGCAAGCCTTTCAAAAGATGGCTTACGTATATACGAAGTGGCAGATATTGTGATTTGCCTAAAAGAAGCTTAATCACCTAAAGGCATCCCAAATAAAAAGCCGCTGCCCTGTACCAATGCAGCGGTTGATAATAAAAGCACCTTTGTATTAAAGGAAATGCAAAAATGACGAACAATGTATCTATAACAAAAAACAGTCTAAGTCCTCAGTGGAATTGGTCTGTGCCAGAAGCGACGGTTTCTTATGATGAAGCAGGTATCCAAGAAAAATTACGTAGTGTTGATAAGGCCTGTTACTTTGTAGAAAATAATGGTGTGATCGGTGTGAGCCATGAGGCTTACCCAGGCGAAAAAAATGGCAATCACAATGTAGTCGCTTTTGTTGCTGCATCCAGTGTTGACCAGTTAGGTGACCCTGCGTTTCGAGAAGCGCATAAAACCTGCTACGCCTATTATGCTGGGGCCATGGCCAATGGTATTGCATCGGCAGAGTTAGTGATCGCCCTCGGTAAAGCCGGAATTTTGTGTTCTTTTGGTGCCGGTGGTTGTGTGCCATCTCACGTGGAAAATTCTTTGAAACAAATCCAAGCGGAGCTTCCTGATGGACCCTATGCGGCTAATTTGATTCATAGCCCGAAAGAACCAGCCTTAGAAAGAGGCAACGTTGACCTCTTTTTAAAGTATAAGGTGACAACCGTAGAAGCCTCTGCTTTTTTAGGGTTAACCGAGCAAGTAGTACGTTATCGGGCGGCGGGTTTGTCGCTTGATGCTAACGGTAAAACCGTTATAGGCAATCGTATCATCGCCAAGATATCCCGTACTGAGGTTGCAAGGCATTTTATGGAACCAGCGCCATTAAAATACCTCACACCGCTAGTTGAGAAGGGGCTGATCACGGCGCAACAAGCCGAGTTAGCACAACAGGTCCCCATGTGTGATGACATTACTGCAGAAGCTGATTCTGGTGGTCACACGGATAACCGTCCAATGGTAACCTTGCTACCTGCGATTATCGCCTTAAGAGATGAGATCCAAGCTGAGCGCCAATACCCAGAAACTTTACGTGTGGGCGCAGGTGGTGGTGTTGGTACTCCTCAGGCGACATTAGCCACCTTTGCACTGGGTGCGGACTTTATCGTGACCGGGAGTATCAACCAGCCCTGTTTGGAGTCAGGTTCATCCGATCCCGTGCGTAAGGCGTTGGCCGTAGCACAAATGGCAGACGTAACTATGGCACCCGCTGCCGATATGTTTGAGATGGGTGTGAAGCTGCAAGTACTTAAAAGAGGCACGTTGTTTCCTATGCGTGCGCAGAAACTCTACGACCTCTATCGTGAATATGATTCTATCGATGATATTCCTGCTGATGAACGTCAAAAATTAGAAAAACAAGTATTTCGTGCACCATTGGAAGATATTTGGAAAGGTACCGTTGAGTTCTTCGAAGAACGAGACCCTGAGTTGATTGCCAATGCGAAGGGCAATCCGAAGCGAAAAATGGCGCTTATTTTTCGTTGGTATCTAGGCCTATCGTCTCGTTGGGCTAATACCGGTGAGCCAGGCCGTGAAATGGATTATCAGATATGGGCAGGTTCCGCACTGGGGGCTTTTAATGCCTGGGTGAAGGGCTCATATCTAGAAGCGGTGGAAAATCGACGTGCGGTGGATGTAGCAACTCACCTTATGCAAGGTGCTGTGTATATTCAGCGTATCCAAGCATTAAAAATGCAAGGAGTGGTATTGCCTTCAACTTTTGCGATCTACACACCACAACCTCTAGGTTAGTTCCTCATCTTGACCTAGCAGTAGAAGTCTTAGAGAGCACTTTTAGAGAGCACTTAAGGCTTCTACTGGTATGGGTTGTAGTTGTTTGTTTTTATCCATACAGATCATCTCAATTTCACCGATTACTGCCGCGCGTTTGCCCCCTGGGCGCCATACTTCTTGTAACCATGCCGTTTTGAATTTGCCGTCTAAGCGATATTTGGTACGGATTTCACAGACATCGGCAAACTCAACACCTTCTTGAAAGGTTAAGTTTGCCTTATATACCGCAAATCCCAAGCCTTTTTCATTCCACAATTTAGCCAGTAAATCACTGTCGATAACGTGTTCTCTAGCGCGCTCAAAATATTTAAGGAAATTCGGGTGGTACACCACGCCAGAGTGGTCAGTATCTTCGTAATAGATTTGCACCGGTAAGGTGAAAATTGGGCTCCACATATTGCTGTATCCACAGGTTTGTTTTGGTAATGGCATTATATATAATTGAACGTTAGTCATATAGCCTTATCTAGGCATATGTCGTGACGCCACTGGAACGGTACCCGTTCGATCTGACCCAAGAGTCTCTTTGTAAATAGCACTTACGTTAGTCAGCATTAGCTAAAACCTCTCGATATACCTAGGGTGAGTAGGTGTTCGTCAGCACTATTTTCAACTACTCTCAATAGATAGCGGTTGAATGAGTTAGGCGTGAGGTACGCAATGTATTTGTTGTCGAAATTTAAAATTAGTGTTCGTTTGGGATTCAGTTTTTCCATAATACTTTCGTTACTCATAGTTATTACTATGTTGGCACTGTTTCGCTTGAACAGTTTGTCAGAATATTCCCAAAAATTTGTAGATGAAGATGTGGCGCGGGTGATACTTGCTTCTGAGATCAATATTCAAGCACAAGCTGCGGCGATAAGTTTGCTGCAAATTCTCTCAACCACGGATCGCCAGCAACGGATTAAGTTGTATACAAAAATGGATGCCCATAACAAAGTGTTAGACAAAATTATTGACGGTTTTGGTGTTGAAGCAGGCGCGCAAGAAACTAACCAGCTTAGTGCGTTGATTGAAAAACGCATGATCTACAAAGAGGCCTTTTTGGAAACCGTGGAGATTGTTGAATATGATGCTAAAGAGGCTATCCGCGATTTTAATAAAAATACTCAACCGGCCCTAGAGGCGTTACTGTTAGCCATCGACCAGTTTTTGGAACAGCAACAGCAAGCATTGAATATCGAGCAGCAAGCGGCTGAAAAAGATAATCAACAGGCCATCACTATAATGGCCATATTATCTGCCCTAGCCCTGGGTTTAGGCGCACTGCTAGCGGTACTGGTGAGCAACAGTATTGTGAAACCTATAGGTATTGCGGTGGCGGTAGCGAAACGCATGAGCGAAGGTGATCTGCGTCAGTTGGATACGGTGTCACGAAGCGACGAAATTGGCGCGTTATTGTCTGCTTTTCAGAATATGAATAGCGGTTTAAATAGCTTGATCTCGTCTATTCGCGATTCTTCTAGTGGTGTTCATCATTCGGCATCCGACCTGGAAAAGCCGGTTAATCAAGTTGAGGCCGGCTCACGAGAGCAAATTGAAGCTGTGTTACGTATTAGCGAATCTATGATTACTTTTTCTGCTGGCAGCGTGCAGGCTGCTGCAACCGCCAAAGAGGCAAAAGAGCATGCAGAATCTGCAAAGATAATAGCGGCCGAAGGCGAAGACCTAATACATCAAACAACTACTGAGTTTGAAAAAATATCATCAACCATTGTTAGCACTGCAGATGCAGTGGAAGCCCTTCGAGAACGCTCAATTTCCATCCGGGAACTAGTGACAACAGTAAAAAATATTGCAGAGCAAACCAATTTACTAGCTCTTAATGCCGCTATTGAAGCCGCTAGAGCCGGTGACAGTGGCCGAGGTTTTTCGGTGGTTGCCGATGAAGTACGAAACTTGGCGCTACGTACCGCACAAGCAACAGAAGAAATTAATGCAGTGATTGACGCCATTGATGGGGAAACACACACAGCAGTTGAGAGGATCGCTGGGGCGCGGGTTGAGTTAGAGGCTGGCGTAAGTTTAATTCAACAAATGGTTAAACCCTTAAGTGAGCTCAACTCTAGGGCGGCGCTGTCTGTTTCGGAGCTAAACGCATTAGAGGCCGCCGTCGAGTCGCAAGCCAAAGAAAGTGCTGCTATAGACGCAAATGTTCGCAAGATAGAGGCTATGACGACCGATAATCAAACGGCAGTAAAACAAGTGATTAGCACCACCCAAATGCTTGGTGACTTATCGAGCGCATTAAAAGACTCTGTCAGTGAATTTACTTTAGATTAGACCCACATATGTGGGGAGTGAAGTAGCAATAAAAAAGGGTAAAGCTAAGCAGCTTTACCCTTTGGCCTATTGTAGGCGGAAGATAACATCGGTTAAATTTGTAGGCATACGGTATTTATTAGCTTGTTATATTAATGTTGTTAATGTCGTTTTTGTTTTCATTCGTTCTTGTAGTTGGTTAGTAAGGTAATTATGGCTTTTGTTGGCCCGATTGAAAAGTGAACTATTGTCGGATTTGGATGGTATTATTACCATTGCTACTGGTTTTCTATCTATTGGGTTCGGAGTGATAGAGAGGGGATGTATAGGGCCCTGTTAAACATGAGTAGTGGGTAAAGGTGGAGAGGTGAATCCCTATGAGGGAAATAGGCAATGTTTAGTTAGAAAAATTAAAAAATATCGATGTCTGTTTCATTGGTTTTATTGGGGATGTCAGTTTCGGAAACTTGCTCGAAACGAGAAAATATCATATCTAAGATGTTTTGTTGACGTTCTGTTAGATGGCAAAGTAAGCGTGAGATTGTTTCAAATGCACTGCGTACGGTTGCTGTTTGGTCATCTAAATCATGTGTGGAATTCAGGACATTACCAATCTGGTTTAATAAGAATGCTTCTTGATCATCGTCTAATCCCATTCGGTATAACTTGCTTTCCAATTCTGAAAGCATATCTTTCATAGACGTAATCACTTTATCGTGACCGCTATCTATCGAGTCAGCAAGATTTATCAGCGTGCTGTTTACTGCTTCGAACGAGGCGGCAATGCTACGGCTTTGTTGAATTAACGCATGTTCAGTATCCAGTGATTTTATTCTTGTGTCAGTTGCACTTAGTAAAGAAGGTAAAAGATCTTTGTAGCGTCCATAGGTTGTCATGTCGTTAATCGGCATGTTCTTAATTAAAAGCGCAACTCTTGGGTAGGTGATCTGTGTTCTGCTACCAAAGTCGTGAAATCGATTTCCTGCGGCATGTAGAGCGGGTATAAGTTCTTTTTCAAGAGGGGTGACATCTGATGTTGAGGAAAAAAACAGATTTCCTTCGGTAGTACAAAAAAGCAAGCAGCAGTTGAGCTTTAGACTATTCGTGACGTGGAAAAAGCGTGTCGCCAGATGATTAAAAGACGACACTTCATAGCAGCTTTCCATAAATTGAATAACTTGAGCGAGCTCATTGTTGCCAATCATTGCGGTTAATGCGGTTTTTGAGGCATTTTCCATTTTGTCGGCGAGTGCTTTATGTTCGGAATGCTGTTCACTGTGGACATTAAGTTTGGCGATTAGTTCTTCTTTTTCACAGGGTTTGGTGAGAAAGTCGACTGCGCCAGCTTCGTACCCTAGCATTCGTTCTCGAATTGATGTTTTACCTGAAAGAAAAATTACCGGGATATTGGCAGTTGCTTCTTCATGTTTTAGTGCATCGCAGACTTCGTAACCATTCATACCTGGCATTTCTACATCGAGAAGAATAATGTCTGGTATTTGTGTCTTCGCTTTTTCAATGCCATCTATGCCAGTGCTAGCACAGGAGGGGTGAAAATTGCTGCCTAGCATTTTACTGATGAATTTTTGAATGAACAAATCATCGTCTATGATAAGGATGGTTTTAAGTTTGCTCAGGCTCGAATTTATTGGTTGAGTATTCATAGGAATGGTTGCCCTATTGACACGCGTTTGTGTCGACTTGAGTTGGCAGTGTTACATCTTCGAGTGTTGCTGCTTTTTTTTTAGATAGTGATCGGGCTCGTGTGTATATGCTGAGCTGGGCCCAAAATAAGCTAAAGATAAATAGAAAAAAACCGACTTGTAGCGGTGCTTCAATGAGCGGGAATGAAGGGATGATGCTGGTGATTTCTAAGATAAAAATAAGGGTGCTTATAGATAACCAGGAAAATCCTAATATGGTAACTCTATTGGGGTGTGACAATTTGGCCCAGTGTTTAATGGATAGATAACCTAACAAGGCCAAATACATCAAGGCGGCAATGAGACCGATAGTGAGGGCAGTGTCGTAGTTGATAACGATAGGGGCCAGGAGTAAAAATATATTAATGACACTTAACGACAGTAAACTGTGATGCCAGCGATCGCCTGCGGCCATCTTGGAAAAGATAATATAGGTGTAAAGTGACAAGAATGTAAGTGAGCCAGGTATAAGGGTAGCGAGACCTACTTTGTTCCAAAAAGGGTGTTCTGGCCACACATATTGAAAAGCGTAACCTTCAATGGTGAGTAGTGCTAATAGCGGGGTGATGACCATGCCCGGAAAAATAACACGGCGAATCCGAGGTTGTGCTGATGATCGGTAAAGCGCATATGCCATGAGTGCTAATACTAGAGAGAAATAGACAAAGTTACGTTGGTTTTCTCGTTGGCTTCTTTCCCAGAATGCCTCGTTAGTCCAGAGTTGTATATACGCTTGTAGCGAGTGACTTCCCATCAATCTAAGGAATATTTCACTGCTGCTATTGGCTGCTAGAGTAACCGGAATCACGAAATTATGATGTGGGATAGGGCGTGAATAGAAGGGGAGTTCGCTCCCCATAATGTAGTTCGACAATAAGCGGCCGCCAGGGTTGATATGGTAGAACTCGACACTATCGATGAGCGAATAAGGCAGTTCAATGACTCGAGTTATCGGGGTGTCTGATGAATTGTTTAGAGTGGCTTTGATCCATACCGCAGCATCCGAGATGCTAAAGTCGAGGTGCTTATCGGCTGGTGAGATCCAGGTTAAGGTATTGTTGGTATTTTTGATGTCAGCTATTTCAAGGTTTTTGCTGGTATCAAAATAGTAGCTAATATAGGGCTCCATATTGAGCTGGCTTGCGGTTTTGTCAGCAATCAAATCAGCCGTTAGTACCTCTTTTGAGGTTAACAATAACGTGATTAATAGTATCAGCTGACCAACCTTCAAGATATGCCCTCCACAGGATCTATGTTTTTTATAACCATCTCCTTTGTGATGCAACCTATGGGGATAGCTATAGGTAAATTAAAGCACAGTTATCCCATTTTATGCAGTTTCAGAGTGAGGAAAAATCTAACATTTTCGACTAATATCCACTGGTTTATGGCACATTCGAATAAAGCAGAGTGTAAGCGAGGTAAGAGCGGCACAAAATAACCTCGATTATCATCTAGTTGCGGGTTTTAAGGTTGATTRCTTATTGAAATTAATGATTAGATAGTGGTATTAAGGTGTCCTATAGGCTTTTAGCAATGGCGAGAGTAAATACAATGCAGTGCATAACCGTACAGGTACTCTTAACTGGCGATGAACTCATGAGCGGAGTCACTACCGATTCAAATTCTGCGTTGATTGCCGAAAAACTTGCCCAGGTAGGATTGACGTTGCACAGAAAAGTCACTGTCGGCGATAATATTAGAGTATTGGAGGCAGAGATGGCAGCGTTAGCCTCCAATAGCGACATCATTATCGTTAATGGCGGTTTAGGGCCAACGATTGATGATCTTACCGCCGAAGCTGTGGGTAAACTCATTGATAAACCACTTGTTGAGCACTTAGCGGCGATTCAGCACCTAGAGCAATGGTGTAGGGCTAGAAATTATCCACTCAACGCAGCCAATAACAAGCAAGCTTTCCTGCCGGAGGGGGCAATTGTTATTAATAATCCAGTGGGCAGTGCTGTTGGTTTTTTCGTTGAATGGAATGATTGCATTATTATTTGCACTCCCGGTGTGCCCAGTGAGCTACATGTTATGTTGGATGCTGAAATTATCCCGCTGCTGAAGCAGCGCTTCCCCCAGGCTAACTCACCATCGATAACTCGGCTGCAAATGTTCGGTATGGGAGAGTCTGGATTGCAGCAAACGATATTAGATACATTCCCTCATTGGCCCGCAGAGGTTGAAGTAAGTTTTAGAGCTGGCGCACCCACTCTAGAATTAAAATTAACCACCTTCGATGAAAGCCATCTCCCACAAAAAGAAGAGTGGAAAAACAAATTGATGGCCGTGGTGGGAGATTGTGTTGTTGGTGAGGGCCCGACTAATTTACAAAGAGAAGTAGTGAAATTATTAACCCAGCATAAAAAGACCTTTACCACCGTGGAATCATGTACCGGAGGGCTGATTGCGTCAATGCTCACAGAAGTGCCAGGAGCCTCTGTCGTGTTTGAGGCGGGATTTGTAACCTACTCTAACAACATGAAACAGAAACTTGTTAACGTGTCAGCCGATACGTTGGGGCAATATGGAGCAGTTAGTGACGCTGTGGTGAGGGAGATGGTGTTAGGTGCTCTGGCGAAGAGTGGCGCCGACTTTGGCGTTGCTGTTTCCGGAATCGCAGGCCCAGATGGAGGCACGGCTTTAAAACCTGTGGGTACCGTCTGGATCGCCTGGGGTGATAAGCAGAACGTACGTACTCAGTGTCTTGTGGTAAGACGGGAGCGAAAATCGTTTCAGCTAACCGTTGCCGCCGTTGCATTGGATTTGATCCGGCGGCAGTTGTTAGGGATTCTGGCCGAGCCAATCTATTTTTCTACGTATCACTAGTGGTTAGGTTTTAGATCGGAGTTTGGTAACTACTTCACCTCCAATCCCCCAATTGTCAGTGTTAACCTCATCAATTACCACAACCGTTGTTTTGGGGTTTTTGTTTAGCACGTCGACTAGGAGCTGAGTGGCTCCAGCAATCAAGGCTTCCTTTTGTTCTTTGGTAACGTTCTCGTCTGTGATTTTGATATTAATGTAGGGCATCTTTAGGATCCTTTTAAGGGAGTGAGAGAAATATTATTCATCATTTTGTTGGTTTGGGCAGTGTTTTTTTGCTTGATAGGTTATTTATCACGCCGATAACCCAAGTAGAATTTGCAAGCCATACACCAAAACTTACTAACAATAAGGCAGCAGCAAGCGTTGTATTGAATGTCTCATTAAATATAGGTATTGCAGCAAAGCCCGCCAGAATGGGCACAATGGCCATCATCGATCCCATGTGTGCAGCGCCAATTAATTGCACTGCTCTTACGTACAATAACATCTGCACAATTGTCGCTAAGAACCCTTGATAGAAAGCTTGCACCATGATTTCTTGAATGAGGTGTGTTGAAATGTTTTTAGGTAACCATATTAGATAAATGGGTAAGTACACTATGCAAGTGATGAGCGCTAGGCTAACAGTGGCTTGCCACGGGGTGATGTTCCAGCGATTTATGAGCACTGAGAACACAGCCCAGCATAAAGCTGCTGCTGCCAGTGATAAGTGACCCTCAGATAACCCGCCTACCGTGCTAAATTCCTGCCAAAAAATGGCAAAGATACCTAGCGTAATGGTCCCTATGCCTAACCACTTTGAAAGCGGGGGGCGCTCTTTGTTGATGAATGTTGAAAGCAGGGCGATAGAAACTGGTAAAAGCCCCGGTAGCAATATTGCAGCATGGGACGCGGGAGTAAGTTTGAAACCTTTAAACGCGAATAACGCATATCCCAGCCCACCTATCAGGCTGCTAATGACCAGTTTAGGTTGTAGTAAATTAAAACGTTTCCAAAAAAACCAGACAGGAAATAGCAGCCCTGCACAGGTTGTGTACCGAATCGCGATGATGTCGTAGGAAAGCAAAGGACTGATCCCACCCATTCTGGATACTAGAATAAATCCAGACCAGATCAACACTGCTCCTAGAGCACATAGGTAGCCTCTAGTTTGTACATTGGCCATTGTTAACCCTGCATTTTGGCTAGTAGAGAATGAATAGGAGCATCATATAGGTTTTGATCTTTCTCTAACAATGAATAATAATGAATTATATTTTCACTTAAAGAGAAAAGGTGGCTTTGTGGAACTTTCAGATCTAACAATTTTTAGCGCGGTGGTTGAGACCGGAGGGGTCAGTCGAGCCGCTGAAATACTCAATAGGGTGCCCTCTAATATAACTGCAAGAATACAAAAGTTAGAATTGGAGTTAGATAAAAAACTGTTTATTCGAGAAAGAAATCGATTGCGTGTTTCCCCTGCCGGTGAACAATTGTTCGATTATGCGCAGAGGATTCTGTTGTTGGCGGACGAGGCGATAGAACAGTTGCATCAAACTAAGCCCAAGGGAAAACTACGCATAGGCAGTATGGAGGCAGTGGCGGCTTCTAGGTTGTCGCCTATTTTGCTGCAATATCATGACTCATTCCCTGATGTGGAGCTAGAGCTAAAGACCAACCCAACAGGGGTGTTAATAGATCAAGTGTTAGCTGGGGAGATTGATTTGGCATTGGTCGCCGACCCTCTGAATGATCAACGGTTAGAGATTACCCCGGTATTTAACGAAACGTTGGTGCTGGTTTCTAGTGCTTCACATAGCGTTATATGTCATGCCTCTGATCTTGGCCAAAACCCAACGTTATTGGGTTTTAGTACCCGATGTGCTTACCGAACCCGGTTAGCTGAATGGGTTAAAGAAGCAGATCTGGTGGCGAATGTCATTGAAATACATTCTTATCATGCATTATTGAACTGTGTGACGGCGGGTATGGGAGTGGGGTTGGTTCCTAAGGCGTTGCTAGAGTTCTATCAATTTAAAGATGATTTGAAGGTACATCAGCTTCCCCAGCACCTGCGGCAAACCGTAACAAGTATGATTTGGCGTAAGGACTCGGTAAAGCCGAGCCTTGCTGGGYTTGCTGAACTGCTTAAAGATGCGTCTAACGTTAAATTAGAGAGTTAAGGTGGAGCTTCCTCTGGCGGTAAATCTGCAACCATTTTACGTGCAAGAGATACCCATTCTTCAACGAGCGCCTTGGCAATAATCATCTGACCGGGATTGGTTCCATTTATCGCGCTTTGTTGCAATCGTTGCATCAGCTCTTCAACAATATGGCGTACTTGGAAAGAATCTAAATGTACTTTGAAGTGGTCAGAATGAGGATTGTCCTGCTGTGATGCGTCTTTAGGTAAAGGAGCACCTCCGACTATATTTCGCACACTCAGTGCTAGCTGAGCATTGCTGGGACGGATTAAATCGTAGGTGAGTTGAAGGCTACCGCGGCTAAAAATATCCGGATCAGATATCTGATGTTGGCTTATTTCGTCGGTCATAGGTTGGTTCCGGCTTCATTAGCAAATTACTTTCCACTAGTATAGACATTTACCGGCTATTGTAAGGCTGCTTTTCTATGGTTGGGCGGGCTTTGTTCTGTTTTTAACTAAAGTGTTAGCAAAGTTGCGGCGCAAAAAACACAGCCTCTGCCTGTTAAGGAGAGGGGCTGTGTGTATACACTGACGGTTTAACATTCTTACTACAAGCAGTTGCCTTCGCTAATAACCAATGCACCAGCGGCGGCGGCGCAACTCGAGTTGC
>NVVG01000140.1 GCA_002402125.1 Moraxellaceae bacterium | reverse complement strand
AATAATTTTTGATTCTTCTGACACGTGATTTTTAGTTCTCTTGTTTTGCCTTTGTCAATTTATTTAATTCAGTAATTACATTGAGGGTTGAGGTTTTCGGTAAATTAACGTACCCCATTCCTCCAAAAATAACTTCCCAATATCCTCCTTCATCAATAATCATTTGTCCAACAACTCTCATTTCAGTTTCATTTAAGGAAATAGGTAAGTTAATAACCACAAGATTATAATCAGATTCAGCGTAAACTTTTTTAAATACAAGTGCACCATTGTCTTTCTTTTCAGGTAGAACTTCTATTGTAGTACCATAGGTTAAGATTTCACTAAAAGGGTCATTATTAGTTAATTTGTATCTGTGTTCCGAAACTTTTATTACTTGATAAGTTCCCGTTGAAGCTTCTTCAGGCACATACATTTTTATATCTATTATTGTTTCTTCATCCATTTAGCCTGTTTTTTTTATATAAACACCTTAACCGACAATCAATTGTAATTGATTGTCGGTTAAGTAAGATCTTAAATCTATCACCCGCCCCTCAAAATTCAATTATGCTAAATGATGTTCATGTCTTTGTATATACTCATTTAAAGGTACAGCAAGCTTTTCTGGATGTGCGCTAAACCATTCTTTTACCTCATTGTATTGTTCTTCTCCTTTTTCAAAATCGAGTATCTTATAGCTGTTTTCCATTTCGGGAATACAGACATAAATATTTTGTGCTATTGGGAAGTTAGTCTCTCCCCATTCCTGTAATTTCACCAAAAATTTCAGAAATGTTCTCATTGTAATAACACTTAAGAGGTCTTTAAGTAACTCATGTTCTATATCTCCAAATCTCTCAGCTATTGATTTTTTGGTTTCTGAGATATCTTCATTCGATTTTTCACGCCTTGGACTTATGATATACAATTCTTCCAATTGCCCTTTTTCTGTGATAAGTTTTCCAAGATACTCTTCAAAATTATCGAAGGTTCCCTTCGTTCCACCATCATGATATTCTCTTTCGGGAAAATCAGTTTCATGACCGGTTTCACAGTGTATTTCCTGTGATGGAAAAACAATTGGAATAGCAGTCGAGGCCATTAATACATCTGATAAGCTTAAATATTCTTGAAGTACATTCTTACTACAAGCCCACAGTGTTTCTCTGTCGATGTGATGTTTTTTATCTTTTCCTTTTCTGCTAAGCTGAGTCAAAATGTAAGAATGAAAACCTAGGTCTTTTACATGGTTCATTTCAGTTTTTTCTAAAAAACGGTTCAATGTTTCTCGGAATGAATCGGTATTGAAAAATGGAATTAATGGAGGGTTTTTCTTTACATATACATCGCTGTTTTTTAAAGGGAAAAGGACTTCTTCTTGGTAATATTCTTTCCATTTAAGTGGGTTCTTTTCTCTAAAACAAGCATTTAATCCAGCAAGATTTAACGAACCCGAACTAAATCCTACAAGAATGGTATCACTTTCTGATATTTGTAAGCTATTAGTGCTCCTTTCTTGAAGTTTGTCAAATATTGCCACTTCTTGTGGGATTCGAGCAGCAGCGCCAGTTAATAAAATGGCATTTTTAAATTTCGTCATTGTTTATTAGGTTTAGGTTAATAAAATTCATCCTTGTTTTTACATACCTACCTGTTTTTGTGTAGATATATATTGGGTTTAAAATCTATTTTTAGTACGAATTGAGTTATCTACTTAGAAATTCTATTAATTGTGGTTAAGGGGATCGGGCTACGAATAGTGCGGCTCTTCACCCAGGTTATTTTCTCGAAGATAAGAAAAAGCAATTAAGCTTTTGAGTATAGATTTGTTAATCGGAAAGTGATTATTTCGTCGAAAGAACGCCGTACTGTGGGTAGGACGTGTTATAGACATGATCAATCATGCTAATGGTTCCAGATTTAGCAAAGTAAAAATAAACACCTTCACTGCTTTTTTTCTGTTTGCCTATTCCATTTCCAGCTTTTTCTGGAGCTACTCAATTCAACCGATATTGGCTATTATTGGGTGAGTCAGTTGGACGCTTTCCTTTAGAATGGACATCTGGTAAAATAGCAACCGTTTTAATTGTCGAGTATATGACGAAGCAATATGGTCTAAAAGTTCATCAACACTGACAATTTTATCCCATTTACCCGATAATCAGTGATCGGAGAAACATCATTCGGAATCTCAACTTTCTGCGATAATATAAATTGGTTCAGGAGCATTAATTCTAGGGAAATTGATCGTTTATTTTTTAGAGCAAATGACACTCCTTGTCCAATATTCAGTTCCAATGCATTAATTGTTACGTTCGCATCTAAATCATTAGGCCAATAGGACCCATTGTTAGTGTAGACAGTTTCATCGAACTGGTAACTGTGATCGGCTTGATAGTGGCTGAATTTCAGCGCTAAAGGAAAATAGAATGCCGCATTTTTGGTTGGGTTGTATAGGTATTGATACCCAGCACCAACATTGAAATACGTCATCTCCGAACTAAGCATCGAATATTCGGCTGTTAACCCAACTGAACTGTTGATATTTAAGTATTTGCTGACTCCACCTTTAAGACAAACGAGCTTTTCAAACGCTGAAGTTAATCCTCCAATATAGTTGTCATCAGTCTCAAATCCAGTAGGAATATTTAGAACGCCGGCACTCAATCCTATACTAATTTCGAACCCCGAATCTTTTCTGAGGTTTAGAGCTTTTTGTTTCTTCTTCTTCCTTTTTGAGGTGAATTCTTTGTCGTATTGGAAGTATTCATATTGATCACTCGTGTAGGAATACATTCTTCCATCAATTCCCTTGAATGTAAGTACTCCAGTACTTTCGTCATACTTGATTATATGACCCTTTATTTCCGAAGTAAACTTTCGAGTTCGACCTCTTCCGTCAATATGATCTCGATAAACCGCCACTACATCGTAGACTTCAATGTTAACATTTTGTGAATTGGAGGTAGTATCAGTTTGAGCGAACAATGCTGTGTTGAATAGTGCTATTGTGATGAAAGCGAATATTATCTTCATGGGTGCTAAGGTAATTCTTTCCTGTTAATGCTTAGTGAATTTGTCATTTTGTCTATAACGGGTTCAGGTTATTGTTATACGCATAATATAACGTCATATTAACTAGCCTGCACCTAGATGGCATACTCGAATTGAAAAGTATTTTATTGGTTTGATGCCTGCTGCGCCTTCGCCTGAATACATAAAAGCTTGATGGACTCCGATATCTCTGCTACCTGTAAATTTGAAAACTCCGTCATTAATATAGTGTGTCTCCATTTCGTTCATTTCATCTGGCCCATCAACTAAACGCATTCCATCTCTCGAAGTCAGCTGCTCTGAGAATAAACAATTTTTATCTTCATCGAAAAATGCAATTGTGATGAAGAAGTCACCTGGGATTTCTGTGAACGATTTTTTACTATTTAAGAATTCAAATTCTACTTTGAGCGTGGCTTGTGTGTAGTAAGAACTATATAATTCCAGTTTTTTCAACAGAAGTTTATCTTCATTTCCACTTCCTATGACCGCCAAAGCTGTATCCCGATTAAATGAAAACTTCCGACCTTGTTCTTTTCTAGAGTAACCGTCGAAAGTTATTTTTTCCGAATTTAACTCAGTGTAATTTTGGGCGAACAAACAGTGAGCAGAACCCATGCCTAAATAAAGCACTGCCATTAGTATTATTTTTCTCATAGAATTAATTTGACTTCTATTTACTCTGCAATTTTAGTTGGGTATTACGGTTGCACCTACGCACTGTGCGGATTACTTCCAAGGTTTAGTTTTAAAGTTAGGAATAGTTTTTCAACTAAGATTATTGTTACGATGTATAAACCCTCATGTTGTGTAGCTGCGGTTATAGCCTTTATTTCTTATTGATAAGTGGGTAGCATTGATTTCCTTGATTCTTTTTATATAAGAATTATCTTCTCACTCTTCCAAACAAAAACAAGATCTTTCGAATTTATGTATTTAGGTAAATCATACTCATTACTGACTTCATCTGCATATTGCCATTCAGCAAAATATGTTGTGTCTACATCCGTTTTATACACGAGTCCTCCTAAATATGTTTCTCCTATTCCTGTTGTTTCTAAAGGTGTTCCTCCCCAAAGTTTTTGATGAAAATAGCTAATTACCGTTTTGTTACACTGCCTACATTCGATTACCTCAATATCGTCTTCAATCCCAATAATCAATCCATAACCAAACCACCAGACAACAGGTATATAAAGCAAAAGAATGATGGGGAAAACAATTCCAACTGCCAATCTTTTGGATTTTTGTTTGGTTGATAAAAACAGAAATATTCCTGTAAGTAAAATCATTACCCAGGGAATTTTGACGGGAACGTCAACGGAATAAAAATGAAGCCCCATGGCAATGAGTGTTAGCCAAAATAATGCTATTGCAATTAATAAAATCAACACTATCTTTTTTATCATATGTAATTTGGTCTATTGTCAATAACGGTCCGCAGCGTACTTTCGTGTCGACTCTCGAATGTACTAAAAGCGATTGAGGTTTTATAAGCAAAACCTTAGTGCCAGCCTTTTCGGCACGAAGCACGATGTGCTGTTCTAAGTACTTTTCAATTATATCCGAGATTAACTTATTAATCATGAATGATCTTAGACACCCTTGACATACGATTTTCTCTAAAAAAAGATCATGTCATCTACGATCGATGCGTGATTTAAGAAAGGTAATATTGGTTTGGAGTGCTTTGCTTACGATTCATCCGTCTATTTCTACGGTTCAGTCAGTATTAATTTACGAAACAGCTATAATCCTTTAGATTCGCTGGGGAAATCAAATCAAATAATATGAAATCGATGAAATCAATTGTAATAGTATGCTTACTCCTTTCTATGAGGACCTATGCTCAAGCTCCTCTTTTAAATGGATTAGAGAGCTTCGAGCAATGGGATGTAGCTGAAGAAGGTCAACTGCCTGAGTATTGGGATGGCTTCAACCGTACCGTTGAATTTGGTGGTATGGCAGTAGGTTCAGTTGTTTGCGTTCACAAAGACAGTTTGGACCCACAGGAGGGCAACTATTCAGCTCGAATTGTAAGTACTTCCGTTGCCGGTGGAGCTCCGGTATCTGGATTGTTGACTGCTGGGAATCTTATGGTCGACTTTACCAATCAGACTGGAGATGTAATAGGAGGGCTTGCGTATAATCAAACCCCAACTACATTTACAGGATGGTATAAATACCAACCCGTAGGCGTAGATACAGCAAGTATAACTGTATGGTTTTTAAGCGGTGGAGCACAAATTGCGGGTAACGATTTATTTATTTCAGGTACTACTACAGATTGGACCTTCTTCTCAATAGACTTAGCGTATCCTCCTGGAATTACCCCAGATACTGTGAATGTTCTTTTTTCGTCCTCTGACGACGTAAATAACGTTTCTGAAGGCTCAACACTTGAGATTGATGCCATTCAATTTATTCAAGGTAATGCTGGGATAGAGACATTGGGAATGGCTCAACTTGAGGTTTATCCAAATCCGGCTAAAGAATACCTTATTGTTAAGGTGGATGAGAATTCAAGGGGTGAAGTATCAATTTATAGTGCAAATGGTAAGATATGTTTAACGCAAAATATTATGGGACCAGTAACTTCGATTTCTTTAACATCACTTCCTTCAGGAAATTACACTGTTGTATTTAGGGATGAGTTGGGTTCAATTTCTACGCAAGCTCTAGTTAAGTAGGATTGAAAGAGGTATTTTAGATTTTTAGTCAAATGAAAGTAGTTGGGAACAGAAAGAGACAAGCGTTGAATTTTGGGGTTGTACTCCTGATTAGTTTGTTGTGTACGTTCTTAATTGTGGGCATTGATGGTAATCTGCGAGGGATTCTATTATACACTCTTTATGCACTAATTATTGGCACAAGCATTTCATTAGGCTGCCATTTGATTACCTCTAGGTTGTTCAGACGGGAATCATGGCAACAGAATCCTAAGAATTCCTTTATTTACATTGTCTTGCTCGTCACGGCATTTATCATGATCAACGTTATAGTGATTAACGTTTTATGGTTTTATCTAGCTCATGGAGTGTCGGCTTCAACTCTTTTTCAAGATCGAATTGGCATTTTTACGATGCTCCTTGAGTTTGTTATTGGCGTCATTATTTATTTGATTGTTCTGGCAAATCATTATGCCAAGCACATCGCAACCCATTATGAGAATATTTCCCAAGTTGAAAAAGAATTGGCGTATCACAGGTATGAAACACTCAAAAATCAATTAATTCCTCATTTTTTATTTAATTCGCTCAACACCTTAGGAGGCCTCATCTACAAGGATGTTGATAAGGCTGAGGAGTTCTTAGCCCGACTTTCGAATATATACCGCAGAATTCTTGATTTTCAACATGTAGAGATTATTTCAATCTCTGAAGAACTCGGATTCATCGATGATTTCATGCATTTGAATAAGGTCCGGTTTCAAGGACAATTAAGTCATACAGTTCAAGTTGTTAATGTAAACCAATATATTGTTCCTATGGCGCTTCAACTCGTTTTTGAAAATGCAATAAAACACAATGTTGTTAGTGCAAAATATCCATTACAAATAACGCTTATAGAGGAAAAAGGGTATTTGGTGGTACAGAACAAAATTCGATTGAAGCAACTTTCTGGTGCTTCACATGCCTTAGGCATGAAAAACCTCAAGGCGCGTTATTCAAGATTCACAGAGAAGAAAATTGAAATTAATGAAACGGATGAGCTGTATACTGTGCGAATTCCGATACTCCTAAAAGCCTGAGAGATGCGTGTTCTAATTTTTGAAGATGAATTGATTGCTTACGATAAACTTGTAGGGTTACTACGAGAAGTTCGACCCGAAATAGAGGTGGTCGCTCATGCAAAATCAATAGAAGAGGGGCATGGAATATTAAGAGATCATCAGGACATAGACCTTGCTTTTATGGATATCCAACTGGAGGATGGATTAAGCTTTTCACTACTCGAAAACTTTTCGTTTTGTTTTCCGATCATCTTTACAACGGCTTTTGATAAATACGCAGTTCGCGCTTTCGACCATCATAGCATAGGGTACCTGCTCAAGCCCATTSGGAAAACAGACCTTCAGAACATTTTTGAAAAATTTGAAACCTATCATGGCAAAGATGCGACAGGATATCAGCAGGCAATGACCTCTATTCTAGACCAGATGAAATCCAATGAATATAAAGAGCGGTTTACGGTGAAAATTGGCGACCGGTTGAGAGTGTTTAAAGACGATGAAATTGCTGGTTTTTTTAGTCGACTGAAGGGGTCTTTTTTACTTACATCAAGTGGAAAACAATTTTGTCTGGATGATTCGTTGGATGTCATTTCAGGTCAAGTATCACCGAAAAATTATTTTCGAGTGAATCGAAAGTACATTGTGAAAATTGATGCGATTGATACTGTTTTAAATTTTAGAAATTCACGTTTAAAAATAGAGTTAACACTTCCTTTTGATGAGGATATCATCGTTGCTCGAGACAGAGTGAAATCTTTCAAAGTATGGCTGGAAGGACAATAATAAGTTATATACCACAGGAGCAATTAGTGGCAACGTCTTCGACCTATGATTTTTTAATACCACTGCATTTTTGGTGCCGTTTACTATGGCCATCTCTTGGACATGGGTACACCAATAGCATTACCTATAACGTTCAAGGCTATGCAACGGCGCTTACCAAAGTCGGTTTCCTGAAATTAAGATTTTTTTCCATAGAAAAAGAGAAATTCCCGAAGAAAGCAGCAGCGCTAGGGCATAGGACGTGTTAGCAACTTTTCTATTCATGCGTTGCTCGAATTTTACCAATGTCTTCAAGCAAGTTAGGCATGTAACCTTCCAAGTAGTTCTGTTTGGCCCAATTGTTTAAATCTTCGACGCAGTCAAGAATAAAACCGATTCCAACTTCTAGAGATTCAAAATATTCTTCTACTTGTTGTTTAGTCATATTTATATCGTCCAGTTTTAACGAAATAGAATCTTTAACTACTAATTGATCCGTTTTACAATTTTCGAAATATTGAAAATGAGGAATGTCATCCGAATCGTCACTGTGTAATCCACACATATACGGATCCGCTTTAAAGAACATATTTGAAGAATCTATTTTCATGCTTTCAAACAGTTTTAAATATTTTGTATTTACAGAAAAGTATTTGTTTTCTTGCCTGAATACTACCGTATAGGGTTTTATTTTAGACATGGTTTTCGGACTGATGTTAGCAACAGAATTCCATGGTGTAAGTAAAATAGCAATCTCTTCGTTAGTTATAAATTCGCGACCATTATATGCCATTGCGGCTTGTAAGAGTATAGTTGAGGCATGTGACCAAGATTTGTCAAGGATGGATTCATCGTCTTCGTCAATAGTATAAGCATTTTTGCCTAATATTTTCACCGCCCTTTTTCCAACAATATTGGAAATTACCGAAAAGCTCTGGTTTAAGGTCGAACGCGAATTATTAGCAAATATCGCAAGAGTATTGGAGTGATTCTGATTTAAATGAATTGATTCAGGCTCCATTATTTTTAGCCACTCATCCCACGCATTCGAATATATTTTGGATGCTTTTGTAATTTCAAATTCAGAGAGTTTGTTTACGTCATCTTCATTCATAGTGCTAGCAAAATCTAGAATCCGAGTAATCATAGAGCCTTTGGGATTAAAAAGCACTTCCGTCGATAATTCTTCAAGTATTTCTACACCTAATGTTCGAGTATAGTGTACCCCTTTAACTAGACCTTTATTTATATCCTTTTCATTTGATTGGTTAAGTACTTGAACTTTTAGAAGTCTTCCTGGCCATTCTGTTACAAGGACTCCATCCAATTCATGGTTAACAACGAGCCAAGGAGGATTACGATCAGGTTTAATGAATTTACCGCCAACTAAAGACTCGAACAATTTTAAATCGTCATTCTCTGTAACGTACAGAAACCCTCGTATTTTCTTTTGTCTAGATTTGAAGAATACCATACAGTGGTTTTAATTGTTGCTAACTTACTTATATACCCACCTCACCCAACACACAAACGTTTAAAAACGACAAATACGAGGCTCGGCGAGAACCAATTTAGACAATAATTCTTAACACAGAAAAGAAAGGATGGCTTAAATAACTCCCTACTCGAAAGAAGCTCAAAAACGTGAAATACCTTGAAAAGGATCTGTCCAAATATTATTTCCAGAGCCCAGGGAGAGTTTGGTGCTGTGCATGTATTCGCCCTGGGAACGAAACCATCTTATCGAGTAATATATTATTACGCTTTGCACTAAACCGAGCTATCCTAATAGCATAACAGCGCCAATTCATTGTAGAATTGGCGCTGTTCGCCTTAAGACCTGAATTTCAGTATCAAACTCTGACACAAAGTAGTTCTACGCCACTATTTTATCTCGCAGTCTTTGATCGTCAATGATTTATCGAAACTGTCATAATCTCCAATTGTTCCCTCAAAACTCACTTCGTCTCCTTCGGACATTGCTTTCACTGCATCGGCGTTTTCACCATCCGTAGCGAAACGTGCTACAATACCAAATTTAGGCCAGTTTTCCATTCCGCCTTCGAGTTTAAGAAACTTGAGCAAAAGGTAAGATCCGCCTTCGGCATTGGAAAAAGATGTTTGCCTTACAACTACACCTTTTAAGACAACTGACTTGTCAGCATATTCAGCATTACCTCCATCTTTCATTTCATAACCAGCAACATATTCATCATATAATTCTTGAGGGCTTCCATCAAAAAATGCTTTTACGGTAACAGCTTCTTTTGCTGATTCAGCTTCTTTTACTGCTTCATTAATCGAGTCATCAAGGGAGGCTTGGAGATCTGATCCGCAAGAGCCCAACATTAGTAAACCTACAATACCAGCAATGATTGTTCTATTTTTCATAAATTATTTTTTGAGAACAAAAGTAGAGCCTACCTCTAATTAAGGTCGTTATTGGTTGGGTACATTTTGGGGACATCCCTACAGCCCAATGAAAACAAGGGTAAAGGTGATTTAGTAGGTGAGTGGCGTGAATGGTGTCATAGTTTCGTCTTACCCTGATATGTCCTTAAATGAAGAAATATGAAAATGGAGACCGTCCGAATACGAACACACTATGCGTACAATAATTCAAGATCAATCTTTTTACTCAAGCGTTGTTTGGCTTTCTTCACGCCTTCGTAGGAGATGTTTAGGATCTCAGACATTGTTGCATTTGAGTACTTCAATTTTAGTAGAATAAGTAGTTTAACGTCATTTTGAGTTAGTTTCTCTACTTCATTTCGTGCTCGATCGATGAGGCCTTGATAAATAGAATCAAATTGAATTTGAATAGTTCCCCACTCCTTATCAGTAATATAACTCTGTTCGAATTTTTGGATAATGTCATCGATGTTAGAGTTGGTTTTATTAGACGCGTCTTTCAGTTCCTGAATCAATTTACTCTTCTCTGAAATTAAGCCAATGTTCTTATTTATCTCATTTTCTTTTAGACGAAGCAATGACTCCAATTCACGTTTCTCCAAGGATTCGATGTGTAAATTCTGTTGAAGTCGTTTCTTTTTTGCTTTGGTGTTATAGTAAAAGAAGAGCAAAATAAGACTCGTCAAAATTGAAATTGAAATGATCAAAATCATTCTGCTTCTCGCTTTCTGGTACACTAACTCCTTGTTTGTACGCTTTACTAAGAGAGACGTAATTTCTTTTTGTTTTTCAACGGTTTCATATTTTACATCCAGCTCCTCGACTATTGTATTTATCTCTAATTGATACAAGCTATCTCGTACGGTCTTGTAGTTTTCGAATGCAGCGTAGCTTCCTT
Organism: Moraxellaceae bacterium; assembly: GCA_002402125.1. Lineage (GTDB taxonomy): Bacteria > Pseudomonadota > Gammaproteobacteria > Pseudomonadales > Ketobacteraceae > 42-54-T18. Next base: position 1,599 of record NVVG01000140.1, on the reverse strand, counting down.
TGTCGTCTCGTTGATAAATTAAGACCTCTGTCAGGGCCGAATAAAAATCAAGTTGTGAGACCAGTTGTTCCGAGTTTATTGCATCTAAAAGACCGATTTCGATGTGGTCTTTAGCTCGGTCTAATAATGACGGTTCTTTTGTCTTTTCGTATTTCGAAACGTACGCCTTGCTTAGAAGAGCATTATTATCCATCAAACTGAAAACATCTTTGGTGTGTTGCTTGATAAATTCATTGGTGACTAGGAGTGTTGAAATTGCTTTATCGTAATTATTCATTGACTCATGCAGGTTCCCGAGGAGATTAAACAATCGGTAGTTGTTATGAGTAATAGAGTCAGTTTCAGAAACGATTGTTCCTAACAATTCAAATGCTTTGTCAATTTTTTTCTCATGGAGGAGCGCAGTTATAATATTGTATTTGACTACGATCTGTGAAACGTCAGAATAGGTCAAAGCTAAATTATAGTAATACCGAGCCTTTTTGTAATTGGAAATATTATAGAAAACAGCTCCAATCTTTATGTACAATGTTCCTAGCTCTAATCCTTCTTTTTTACAGATATTCAACGCCTTGTGCAACACGTGTATTGCTTCCTTTGGTTTTTGTTCTCTAATTAAAAACATGGAATAAGTTTCATACAAGTACCTTTTGTCTCGACTGGAAAAGTCTGAAATATGCTTGAAAAGCTTATCTGTTTCTGCTGTTGCGGCTTCGAAATTTTGATTTTGAAAATAGTATAGCGCTCGATAAATAAAAACTCTCGGTTCACTGTACGGGTACTTATCCCCATTGGTTTTTGCCAGTTTTCCGGCAATAAAACTATAGTGCAATGCTGAATCAAGATGACCAAGCGTGTAAAACGAATAGGCCAGTTCTGCATTTAACGCTACCTTTTTGAGTTGACTATTTGTTTGATTAATGCACTGTTTGAGACTGTCGATGGAATTCGAAGTCCCAAAGAAAGAGACTAAACTAAAAATAAGTGACAGGTATAATCTCATTAATTTGAACATTGTTTAGTATTCGAAAATCGTTATTTCTTTATCATTTTCAATACCCTTAAAAATTCAGGTGTCTTGATTTGAATAAAGTAGATGCCCTTCGTTAATTGAGATGTGTTCAACTCGATATCTTGAGCCTTAGTATAGGAAGCTTGGAATTCAACTTGTCCTCTGATATTAATAATCGATAGATCAATATTAGACAAAGGATGATTGAATTTCAAATAGGCTCTTTCCTTGGCTGGATTCGGGAAAAGTTGAATTTCCGGAATCGAAGCGTTCCAAGTGATATCTGAAATACTTGCAGTACTTGTATTTGGTACTGGTTTCTTGTCAATGGCTAAATGCCAACCGCTATTTGTTCCTTCTCCTGTATAAGCACCTCTGTAGAGCCAGCTTCTTGTATCGGAATTAAAATCGTTTGAGTGATCGGTGTAGGACGTAAACAATGAATTTGGGATCAATGTAGAGTTCAGAGCACTACCTACTAAAGGGAATAAATCAATAGTGGAAATGTTATTTGCTGCATTGTTTACGTAGTTATTTGCGTTTGCAACAGATGCAACAGTATTATCAGATTCATTTGCTGTGGATAC
>NVVG01000139.1 GCA_002402125.1 Moraxellaceae bacterium | reverse complement strand
TTGTTTCTGGTATATTGACCCCGGAAGTTATAATCGGAGCCTATGAAAGAATAGGCTTTCAGCAAGATGTTGGGCACGGGTACTATGGATTCGTAATCATGCTAAATATTGGCCTTGGTCTTATTCTACTGTTAGTCGGTCAAATTCTAATAGGCTGGAAAAAAATGGAACTTTAGTGAGAAAGGCACTCAACAAGGCGCTGGAGAAAGGCTCCAAAAACAAACAACGGCGCTTCTCAGCGAAGCGTTAAGTGAATAGAGAATCATGGCAAATATAGAATCGAACAATGAAATTCTACGTGAAAGCATCGTCAATATGCTTGCTCTAGATGCTGGTGTGCAAATAGAAATAGCTGGATCTCTTTATATTAGAAAGCACAGTAATGAAGAGTATGTTGTGGGCGGGGTCGAAGAGAAGATGCCATATCAAGTAAACGAATGGAAAGAAACGTTTCAATGCTTAGAGCGAGCACTAGACTATCTCTTCACCAAGAGAAACCAATGCAAAATAGGCAATGACTTTTGATCGCAGTAAATCACTTAACAATGAACGGCATAAGGGTGTGAACTACATGCGCCTCTGCGTTAAACGTTATGCATAGGAAAATATGAAGGATTACTACGAACATCTGGGGCGAGCTAAAGAAAATGTTGAAGGCCCATTCTATACGGTTGATATTGGATCTGATTGTGGTTGCTTGTTGCCCGAGGAAACCGCGCCAACATTGGTCAAAACAACAGAAGATAGGCGGGGCCAAACATATTTTATTAAACAGCCGGAAACGGAAGAAGAACTAATTGATGCTATTGAGGCTGTAAATATTTGTGACATTCACGATGTTCGCTACGGGGGCAAGGATCCAAAAATAATCCGTGCCATTGAAGAGGGTAAAAGCGATTTCATCATCAAAAAAGGTGGTGACGTTGTGTTGCCAGAGGGATATGCATAACGAATAAGGATAAATAGCGCGAAGCCGATATTTATCCGTCTTGTTGGACAAGCCCGGGGTTAATCGTTGATGTATGCTTTATTAAGGGAATATGTTTTTGCTAAGACATTTTGTCAAAGATTAAATGTTTGTAAAGAAAGAATCCTTAATCGTTCTGCATCTAACTGCCGTACTATATCGCTAAATTTATTTTCGTGGGCGAGATAAAGTTAACGAGATAAACGTAATTGGTAACACTTTTCTAAATTGTATGCGTACTATATTCTTGGCGCAAGCGCCAATTAAAATTATAACCTCCGTATGCTAGTCTATTGCGTCTTGATTATCAGGACGGCACTTGCGGCACGGGTATTTTTATATTCATGGTTTTATAAAATGTGAATAGTCTGGGTATGGATTTAGGTATAACTAAATCTATGACCATTTCTTGTTGGCATGTCGGACAAATCATCGGGCTTTTTACCGCGGGATTCGTCGGCAGCTTAACATGCAACATCAGCTGTATTCGTTTAAGCGTCTTTTTAGCGTTGCCGTGTAGAAAACCATAATCGCGAACACGTCGAAAGCCACGGGGTAATACATGTTTAAGCAACCCCCAAATGAAATCTACCGCGAATTTCGTGGTGGTGGTCATTTTCTTTGATTGGCTGTCTCGATAGCGGAACGTGACCTGGCCTTGATGGTCGGACAAAATATCATTTTCACTGATCACTCCTCGGTATAAGTAGCGTGATAGATACTGAAGGGCTTTTTTACCGCGCCCTACATTACGAATGTTAGACACCCACTGTTTTGGAATTCCACTAGGTATACTGATCGACTGTTCAAATACCATGCGCAGGAAAATCCCTCTGAAGATGCGGGCGAGTGCGAATTCATTGACAATAAAATCTTGGGGAAGCGCTTGCCAGGCTTTTCCAGGTTCATCGATTTTGATTCCACCGCCGGGTAAGACAACATGAATATGAGGATGATATCCTTTGTCGCGTTTGTGCGTATGTAATACGCCAGTTAGTCCCAGAGAGAGCTTGAAGTTGTTTTTCCCAATCGTTTGTAGTGCTTCAATGCCCGCTCTAAACAGTAGGTCATACATGATGCTTTGGTGTCGATAGGCGGTATCACGCAGTTCAAAAGGGAGTGTAAAAGTCACCATGAAATAGGTCACAGGTAAGAGTTTTAACTGTTGGCGCTGTAGCCATGCTTCCCCTAGGTGGTGTTGGCATTGAGGGCAGCTACGATGGCCACACGATAGTGGTGTGATGTACCGATTAGAGCACTCATCACAATGACTGTAAAACTCACCGCAATGGGATCTACACGCGAGCATTGCATCCATTGCACGGCGTTGGCCTGGCAGTAATTGCTGTTGGTAGCGATCATTGAGTGGTGACGCATAGGTTTGGATTAACTGCTTAATTTTCATCGCTAACGCCTCTGGTTTGAGGAATTAGAGGCATGGCGATGAGGTCGACAAACGTGTTGACGATGGTGTTGTTATTCTGTTGCAGAGTGTCTGTCAGTTGGGTGTAGATTGCGGTTGTTTTTGGGCTTTCGTGACCCAGTAATTCTTGCAGGCTACGAAGGTCCATGCCATTTTCAATGCAGTGAGTGGCAAAGCTATGCCTGAGATTGTGGACGGAGCAGTGCTTGTGGATATTGGCTTCGCTAAGCGCCAATTGCAGGGCTTTTTGGGCGCTGCCCTTATCCATTGGAGTATCATGACGGTCACGTTGCAGACTAGGAAAGATCCATTTTTTGTCATGGTGCGTCAGCCAGAACTGTTGAAGAACATGGTAAGTGTTATCCGGTAAGATGACGAAGCGGTCTTTGCATCCTTTTCCTTCATGGATATGAACACGCTTGGTTTTGCCATCGATATCACTTATTTGTAGATATAAGGCTTCGGATAACCGAATTCCGAGGGTGTAAACGGTGTAAAAATAGACCTCGTAGTGGATTTGATGTACGCAGTGCAAGGTTTGATTGATTTCATCTGCCACTAGAATGTCGGGTAAATGCTTGACTGTAGGAGGTTTAACTAGATCAATGTATTCCCAGTCCCGCTCTAATACGAGCCGCCAGTAATGCATAATGGCGTTACGATCACATTTAATCGTGCTCCAAGAGTGGGTTTGTATCAGCTGGCTAAAATAGTCTTCAAAGTGTATTTTCTTAAGGCGTTGGTCGGGGCATTTATCCCACCAGGTCGCCAGGCGGCGAATACCGCGAGAATAATTGTCAATGGTTGCCTTACTGTACCCTTGCAGGACCAATAGGCGCAGATACTTGGCATAATTTGTGTTGAATTTGCGTTTTTCGCGTGCGTTCATGATGTTTTTCCCTGTATGGATTAATCGAGCCCTTAAAGCTAGGGCCTACAAGGATATTGTCGGTTATAATGATTTTTCTTGTCGCGAAGCGGCTTTGTTCAACAAGAGCAATGAACTGGGAAGTCCAAAAAGACATATGCTTTTGAAGGCAAGGGTATTGTTGTAGAGTTCTCTCGTAGAAAGATTGTCGCGATTATAAATAATGAGCAGCCTTATTTGCAAAGGTATCAATAAGGTTGTTTTAACCAAAACAGACAGATGGATGGGCATGGAAAGGTACGCCCACCTACGCTGTAAGCGTTAGGCGCCATAGGGGTTATAAGTGCTAAAGGTAGGTTTCTATTACTCGTTAGGCAGTAGGATGCTGCAAATCTGAACTTCTGCGCATGACGTTATGTTCACTAAGGAGTGATATTGAAATTTCCAGAACTAGAAACAGATAGGCTAGAATTAACTCAAATAGGTGAAGAGGACACAGGCGCTGTATTCAATCTTTTTTCAAATGATTTAGTAGTAAAGTTTTATGATCTAGCTGCCTTCTCTGATATTTCACAAGCAAAAGACCTAGTTTCGCTGTTTAACTCACGATTTGAATCAAACTTGGGAATAAGGTGGGCAATTCGCATTAAAGGTGGATCTCACCTTATCGGTACTTGTGGTTTTAACTCGTGGAATTCGAAAATGAAAAACGCAGTAATTGGTTACGAGTTAATGCCCGGCTGTTGGGGGAAGGGTTATGCGCAAGAGTCAGTCAAGGCTATTGTTGAGGCAGCCTTTTCAGGAAAGTTACCTTGCGCGTCTATTCATAGAATTCAAGCCGATACCATTCCAGGTAATGAAGGTTCGGAGAAGYTGYTRAAACGTATAGGMTTCAAAGAAGARGGMTTGAGGCGRRAYGCAGGCTTTTGGAAARAWRAATTTCATARYCTTAAATGYTTTGGACTATTAAAGCATGAATTCAATACAACATAACCGGGCAATAGTGTAGCCAGATCAGGCCTACACATATGTCGGCAGCTGAGGCGGACTTTATCTCCGTTATAGCGAAGATTAGGCGTTTTCGTGAATAGCTCTAACAAGACCCAATGACTATATTGTGGAGAAAATTCCATATTTTGTAGGACTATAGGAATAGAATATAGCTGATATACTCTAACAAAATATTTTGAAAATGACGCAAAAATCTCGCGTCTCAATAGAGAGTTAGACTCAAACGAGAATAGGGAAGACAATGCCCGAATGGATGAAACATTTTTATATTTTATGTGTAGTTACTACTCTTTGGGCGTGGTTCTTCTTGATAGGCCTGTGGAGTGACTACTATCAACAATGGGGTTGGGTTTCACAATTAATATTTGTTGATGTTTTGCCTCTGGTATTGATGGTATTCTTGTCAAAAGGACTGATTTTATTGTTTAAGGGCTACGGATTGTTGAAATCATCTTTATTAGTAGCATTCTATTTTTCAGTGCCATTCCTGCTTTACGACTATATTTACCTGGTGCTTTACCAAGGAAATGGAGCGGAATACCTTTTTAGATATTGGTACCTCACAGGATTTAGTCTGTTACCTTGGTTTGTTTTTCCTGTAAAAGCAACGTTAATGCTCAAGCAGAGTAATGCAATTGTATGAAGTAACTTATAGGTTTGTGATTTTAGTGAGTGCTGAGCGTAAAAGACGTGCTGTCTTTTGCGCTTGACGTTACATGCAAACAAAAAAAGGGCAGATATGATTTTTAGACTGAAAATTGCACTTATATTTTATTCTATCAATGTGCTTGGCATGATCGGAATAGGATGTCTTTATGTTTTTGGCAATGAATTCATGCCTTATCATTCGGATATAATTCAAACTTCTTGGGTAAATGTCGGAGCAAATGAAAAGATTCTTTACCTTGGGATGATGAGAACCGAGGGGGCTGGTTTTTTAGCCTGTGCCTTGGCTATTGTGATTTTGTTGGCAATCCCATTTAGAGAAGGTAGAAGGTGGTCTTACTGGGCTATACCCATTATTGGCATTGCTGAGTACCTGCCTACCTTAATAGCAACCTACCATGTATCTACCATTACTAACGCTACTCCACCTTGGCCAGCGGTCTTGTCTGGGTGCGTATTATTTTTGGTAGGTTTGGTTTTAACTGTCGTTGATAATAATGAAAATCAGGAGGCGGAATCCAGCATGTAACAAGTCAAAAAAGCCCTATTCGTACCGCTAAGGAGCGGTACGGGCTAAATGTATTTATGGTTGTCTTGGAAGTTATGCTGAAAAGGCTAGACTCAATATTGAAGTCTATATTTACATGGACGCCATTTTATTAAATATCCAGTAGCCCGCCTCATTGCTGTCCATTGCTCGAATATTTCCCATTTCTAATGTGCCACAAAGCTCACCGACAATACCTTCGGCGAGACCACAGTTGCAGGTGACTAGATGTTTAGTCAAAATCTCTGCATTATGATGGCGTGCTACACCTCGGGTACCGCTAAGACGTTTAAAAATACTCTTCATGCCGGTTTCTGCGGTAGTGAACATGCCGCCTAATACAGGCACAGTTTCTTCGCTTTTACGGCGTAATTTGGTTTTCTTTTTGTTTATAATGTACGGTAAAACGGTCATCAACAGTGCACCGTGATCCCACCGGTTCCCATCACACTTGTGATTACCTTTGTGCAATAGGTCCTCTAGATTACTAATGTGGTTATGGGTCTTGTATACGGAAACACCGGCCAAAACAGAGTTGCCCACAGCATAGGCACCCGCTACAGCAACGGCCCCAATGCCTGTTGCGGATAGTGCGATAGTTCCGCCGGTTGCAGCTGTTACCGCTAAGGCGGTCAACCCAGGGGTTTTTGTGCCAATGGTTAATGCAGAGCTACCTACCATAGCGGTGCCTTTGGCAAGGGACTTTAACATGCCATTGTCACTGTGCTTTTGGTTAGACGAGTGAATGCTTTTGTGATTACCCCAGACGTGCATGTTCACGTTAGATTTATCAAGGCCTCGATCTATGTCATTGTATACACCCCAAATCTTGCTACCCACACTCATAATACATGCCCCAATAAAGTAATGATTATTCTTGTTAAGAACTAGGCCCTATTCATCGAATATGGCCTTCTTTGATTGGTGCTAATTATGACGTGAAGTATTTAGTTTGAAAAGTAAACAATTACGCTTTTAAAAATGGTATTAATTACAATTGGTTAATTACCTAACGTTGTTTGGTTAGTCGCCAAGCATGCCCTTTTTTAGGCTCTTTTGGGGTGGGGTATTGCAGAGCCAGATGCCGAATAATGCTTTTTTAAAGCTGAAACCGTCAATAGTTGTTATGAAAACGGTATTCTTGAATATGTCTACACCTTTGTTTGGTGTATATATCATCTCGAAAATATCACCCTTTTTAATTTTTTCGGTATAGGTCGCCAAGAAACTATTTATTTTGGTCTGTAAAGACTCGTCTTTTATGCCATCTAGAGCGTTATCAAAACCTTCTATTGAAGCATTTCGCATCCTTTTGCTTGTAATTATATTGGAGGTGATGTGTAAACGAATCGCCATAGGTTCGTTCGCGTTGATGATATCCGGGGCGTTATTTGTTTTGTTTTTTAAATAAAGCCCACCAACATAGACCTCCATGAAGAACTTATCTCGGATGCCCGCACCGTTTAATTCAAGTGTGTAACCTTCTCCAGTCATGGTGTTAGGCATATCAATACCGCCAATCTCCATTGCAGACAATTGCATGCTTATGAGTAAAGCGAATATTAAAGTTGATATTTTCCTCATAATGGATACTCCTATAAGGTGTTTTTGGCCTATGTTGATTCTTTGATTGCGATTATGCCCGTCAACTATCTTGAATGAAATGCGAGAAATGTAACGATTATTGAGTTGTAGATAGTTGGCGCTTAGGGTGGAGGGTTAATTAGGTTTCGATGTCGAAGCTTAATACAATAACATTTGTTTATAAGTTGCAGGTTGCTGTATTTATTCAGGATAGTTTTGTGGCATAAAATCTGCGTGTTCTATAGCTGGAGTGTACCCCAAAGAGTTGCATAGATAATGGTAGGTTTCCACGTGAGAAAACTATTAATAGCAATATTGGTGACAGTTATTGGCAATGCTTATGCACAAAGCGGTGCTACTCTTGTGGTTGCTGCGGAACATTATCCTTCTTATGAGATGGCTGAAGACACTGACGGGTTAAGAGGGTTTGATTACGAAGTGATTCAGGAAGCATTTTCCCTACAGGGCTATACAGTGGAAGTCAGGTTTTTACCGTGGAAGCGGGTGTTGTCTCATGTACGTCGTGGGGAGGTAATCGGCGCTTTAACTTGCGCTTATCGGGAAGATCGTGAGGATTTTAATCATTACTTACGAGTTCTAAAGGACAATGGAACCTATCAAGAAATTCATGATAAATATCGTTAGCAAGATCTGTAAGAGGAACTCCTATGTTTGACAGTATATACAGTTTGGTTGGTGATATGAAAAGCAATCAGAAAGATAGCGAAGCATTAGTCGCATTGGCAACTTTCTTTTATAAAGTGGATGGCCGTATTACATTGGATGAAGAAGAATATATAAACAATTTTCTAAGTGTTCTGGAATGGAACTCTTCTATTGATATTACTGTTTTCCAGAAACGAGTTATTCCAACTATCAATCAGGTACTTGATGGGCCTATCGACGGTTACTTAAAATACCTGGGTGGGTTAATGGATGATATTGAATCTAAAGAGGCTAGGGCACTAGCGAAAAAGATTGCCCAAGAGATCTCCGATGTTGATGGTGAAGTGGCGGATCTAGAAGTTCAATGTCTAGATTACATTAAGAATTTTTAGATCTCACGGGAAGCGAGCGCACAATCCCCTCCGTCGGCTCCCATTTCGATAAACGGGTATCGGGCAGTACATAAAATAGCCACTACTGACCTCCAAACTATCACTTTCTATCACTGTTAGTGAGCTGTATATCCTGCCTGTAAAATAGGGTAGAATACGCGCCTTCGGCTTTATATGGCCTAAAATCGCTTAAAATTAGCCAAAATCACCTAAATTCATCGCTAAGAGCTTCGTTCCAAATGGAAATCAACCCAATTGTTACCCATATTAAAGACCTTCGAGCGCGTACCCTTGCGTTGAGGGGGTATCTTTGACTACGACGGCCAAAGTGAACAATTAGCTGAAGTTTCTCTAGAACTAGAAGATCCTGAGATTTGGAATAAGCCCGAACGCGCACAAGAGCTTGGTAAAGAGCGTGCAACGCTAGAATCGGTGGTAATGGGTATTGATTCTATCTCTACTGCAATCGAAGATGCCGATGGTTTACTTGAACTGGCGGTTGAAGAAGACGATGAAGGCACTGTCGATGATGTTCTGGCAGAATTGGCGGAAGTTGAATCTAAGGTTGCCGCCCTAGAATTTCGCCGGATGTTTTCTGGTGATATGGACGCAAACAGTTGTTTCCTTGATATCCAAGCCGGTTCTGGTGGTACTGAAGCGCAAGATTGGGCAGAGATGTTATTGCGGATGTATCTACGTTGGGGTGAGCGTAAGGGTTTCAAGACTGAGTTAATCGAAGCCTCTTCTGGTGATGTGGCAGGAATCAAAAGTGCGACTATCCATTATCAAGGTGAATACGCCTATGGATGGTTAAGAACAGAGACCGGTGTACATCGTTTGGTACGTAAATCCCCGTTTGATTCCGGTAATCGTCGGCATACATCATTTTCATCGGTATTTGTTTCACCCGAGGTGGATGACAATATTGAAATTGAAATTGACCCTTCGGACGTTCGAACTGATACCTACCGAGCCAGCGGCGCGGGTGGTCAGCACGTAAACAAAACCGATTCAGCCATACGATTAACGCATTTACCGACTAATATAGTTGTGCAATGTCAGAACGATCGTTCGCAACATAAAAACAGAGCGCAAGCGATGAAGATGCTGCGGGCAAAGCTCTATGAATTTGAGATGCAAAAGCAAAACACAGAGAAGCAGGCCCTTGAAGACAGCAAGTCTGATATAGGCTGGGGTAGTCAGATTCGATCCTATGTTTTGGATCAATCGCGTATTAAAGATCTTAGAACCAACGTTGAAACCAGTAACACAGGAAATTTCCTGGATGGTGACATCGATACCTTTATTGAAGCTAGCTTAAAAGCCGGTTTGTAAAAGCAGCATTTGTTAAACGAGAGACAGCATTCCATGGCAAACGAAAACAAGGGCAACAGCCCATCTGAAGTCGAAGTAGATGAGAACAAACTGATTGCAGAGCGTCGATCCAAGTTAAATAGCATTAAAGAGAAACGTAACGCCTATCCCAACAGTTTTCGCCGGGACCAGTTTTGTCAGGACTTGCAAGACAAATACAAAGAAACTACCAAGCCAGAATTAGAAGAATTAGCGATTCCAGTAAAAGTTGCCGGCCGTGTTATGCGTAACCGTGGAGCGTTCTTAGAAATTCAAGATATGACGGGACGTATCCAGTTATACGTGAACCGCAAAGTATTAGAAAAAGAAGTATTGGTCGATATTAAAACCTGGGATCTGGGGGATATTGTTGGTATTGAAGGTACCTTGCAGCGTTCAGGTAAAGGTGATCTGTTTGTAGACATCGTAGTTGAACATCACTTGGTTAAAGCACTTCGACCCCTGCCCGATAAACACAAAGGTCTAACCGATACTGAAATGCGCTATCGTCAACGTTACGTTGACCTTATTATGAATGAAGACGTACGCGAAACTTTTCGGGTGCGGACTCAAGTCGTGGAGGGCATTCGTCGTTTCCTTCTCGACCGTAAGTACATGGAAGTAGAAACACCAATGATGCAAGTGGTCCCTGGTGGAGCGACGGCTCGTCCATTTTCAACCTATCACAATGCCCTAGATATGGAGCTGTTTTTACGCATAGCGCCAGAGCTATATTTGAAGCGTCTTGTGGTGGGTGGGTTTGAGCGGGTATTTGAAATAAACCGTAATTTCCGTAATGAAGGGTTGTCTACTCGACATAACCCTGAGTTTACCATGGTGGAATTTTATCAATCGTACGCCGATTATAATGACTTGATGGTATTGACGGAAGAAATGCTACGAACAATAGCGCAAGATGTACTAGGTACTACAGAAGTTGTGTATGGCGAGGATACCTTCGATTTTGGTAAGCCATTTGATCGAATGACAATAATCGAGTCAATATTACACTTCAATGCAGATATTACCTTAGAACAACTGAGTGATATTGATAGCGCTAAACTAGTAGCACAAGGGTTGAGTATTCCGCTGAAAGATATCTATGGTTTGGGTAAAATTCAAATCGAGATCTTTGAGAAAACTGTTGAGCATCGTTTGATGAACCCAACGTTTATTACAGAATACCCAGCTGAAGTATCACCATTGGCGCGTCGTAATGATGACAACCCATTTGTGACGGATCGTTTTGAGTTCTTTGTTGGCGGACGAGAGATTGCCAACGGATTCTCAGAGTTGAACGATTCAGAAGACCAAGCCGAGCGCTTTATGCGTCAGGTTGAAGAGAAAGATGCTGGTGATGATGAGGCGATGCATTACGACGCCGATTATATTGCAGCATTGGAGTACGGGATGCCACCCACTGCGGGAGAAGGTATCGGTATTGATCGTTTAGTTATGTTGTTTACCAATTCACCATCCATTCGTGACGTTATATTGTTTCCTCATATGAGACCACAAGTAACATCTGAATAATTTTACGTTATACATTAAGAGAGAGTTAAAATATGGAAAAGCTAAAAGCTTTTATCGGAAAGGCCCTGTTAGGTGGCATATTAGTCTTATTGCCCGTTACCATTTTATTGGGTGCGTTTAAATGGTTGTTTAATGTTGTTACAAATCTGATCCAACCGTTGACAGATGTTGTGGTTAAAACAATGGGTATGCCAGAAGTCGTCGGTGACGCCCTTGTTATTGTGTTAATAGCSGCAATCTGTTTTGTRGTAGGTACATTGGTGACTACCGGTGTTGGYAAATGGTTGCATTCACAGTTGGACGAGTATCTTTCTCGTTTTGCCCCAGGYTACAAACTTACCAAAGATATTGTTGGGCAGTTYTTAGGAGAYAAAACCACCTCTCCATTCACCAACGGTGAAGTSGCCAAAGCCAARATMTTTGGTATCGATACGGACACWACCGTAACAGCAATMGTTACCTGCAGGCATGAAGATGGTAGCTATACCGTGTTTGTACCAACAGGTCCWAAYCCTACCAGTGGCAAYATGTAYCACCTACCTGAAGATCAAGTAGAACTGTTCCCTAACGCWTCAATTGAAARCATGATGAAAACYATCATCGCTTGTGGAGCAGGAAGTGATGCAATGTTTGCGGGTATTGAGCCTGAACCTGTTATAGAAGAAGAGCCAGTAGATCAGCAGCCACAGTCAGATAAGCCAGTGGGGGCGAATAACGGTGTCGTAAAGTGGTTTAGCACCGACAAAGGTTATGGCTTTATTCAAGATGATGATGGTTCAGAAGTGTTTGTACATTTCCGTTCAATTGTCGGAGAAGGTCGCCGTATTTTACGTGAAGGACAAAACGTGACATTTGATGTTGTTACTAGCGACAAAGGCCCTCAAGCGGATAACGTAAGAGGGGCGTAGTAGCACCTTTATTAAGGTAGCTAGGATTGATTCTCAGGGGCATTGTTGCCCCTGAATTTTTTCAGTACTATTTCCTTCAGTGCCATTCCCTTCAACTCCCTTCAATACTATCCCCTCAGTACCCGCCGCAGCCAACATCAATAGTATATTGGTTATCTGCAGTATTTTAGTTAGATCCTTTTCTACTATGGTTATTCTTAACTGTCATTGAGTAATCGCCTCCCCGTACCCCTCAAAAAGAACCGAAAGACTTTAAATTAGCTAAACAATGGTCAAAACACAGTTATTTCAGGAAAACTTGAAGTACTCTCTTCCGGTCGCCCGACAAATCACATTCTAAGTGCGCTCAGTAAAAATAATATTCAGATTATTGCTGCTACTATAATTGAGATGGCTGTTTATTGAAATTATACAAGGCTTCCAATGCCGCCGGATATTAACTCGTCAATAACGAATGGTGACTAAAGTGAACCGTGAACAGCGACGTCGAAATGAGCGTGACCTACAGCAAACTATTAAACAGGCTAAACATCTAGCGGCTGGAGCTGCCGGAGAAAA
>NVVG01000138.1 GCA_002402125.1 Moraxellaceae bacterium | reverse complement strand
CATTTTTGAAGAAGACGAGTGGATGATGAAATTAGGCGGTGGGGTTTTGGGGATGGGCGTCGGCTTTTTCCAGTTTTTTGTTGTGTTTGGTGGCGGCTAAGGCGCCTTTTGGTAGCGGCTATAAAGCACCTTCATAGCGAGAAAGCGCTTCTATTAACAATAGCAACCACCTAGGTGGCTTCTATTCCATTGCTTCCCGCCACGTTGAGGTTGCCTACAATATTTTTTAACCGCGCTGACAAACCTGCCAGCTGGGAACTTGAATCCGTTAAACCTTCAACACGCTTATCCGCATGACTAGACAATTCTTGAATAGCGCCCATGCGGCCATTTATCTCGCGTGAAGCGGCACTCTGCTCTTCGGTAATAACTGCATTTTGACAAGCCATATCTTGGATAGCAGAAACCATTAATAAGATTTCACTCAAGCGATTATCGGCTTCTTGCGAGATTAACACGGTCCTTTCCGTTTCTTCACAACTCTCTTGCATCGCCTTGCCTGCCTGATTCGCGCTACTACGTAAACGGCTCACTAGCCCATTAATCTCGTCAGTCGCATTTTGAGTCCGCGCCGATAGCTCCCGCACCTCGCCTGCCACCACGGCAAACCCACGCCCAGATTCTCCGGCCCTCGCGGCTTCAATAGCAGCATTGAGTGCTAACAAGTTAGTTTGCTCAGAAATACTTTTTATGGTTTCCARTATYTTAACRATAGCTTCGCTRTCTTGTTTTAARGTACYAATGATYCCATCSGCGTTTTTAATCYTTTCGGACAAATTACCGATGGAGGTAATAGTTTCTCCGACGACTTCACGACCTTTCTCMACGTTTGTTARCGCCTCYTGTGAGGAGTCCGCRGTGAGTTGGGTATTTYGTGCGATTTCTTCGATKGTGATAGACATCTGATTAATAGCAGTGGCAATGGTATCAGTTGCCATTTTCTGTTCTAAGGTGTCGGTTTGCATTTCATCACTACTTCCGCTCAAGCGGTCGATGGATATATCGATTTCAGCCACGCCATTTTTAATTTCCACAATAGTATCGTGAAARGTRCCCATCAATTGATTGAACARATGYGCCACATTGCCRCTTTCCGATCCTATTTCAACATCGACCCGTTTGGTTARRTCACCCTCGGAATCATKATCRGTATAAGCTTTGACGATATTCTCCATCGCATTCATGGTTTGAATCAATCCAGAGCTTGCTCCATGCTCATGGACGTTCAATCCCATATGTTCGGCTTCTTCCGACACTCGTAACTTACCCATCCATTTGATGATAGAAAACAATATAAGCCCTGTTAAGAAACCCCAGAAAAATACAACAACAACACCGGTGAGCTGCACCCCAAACTGTGTCCACATATCTCCTGTCGGCAAGGCTTCCTCTGGCGCAGCAAACGCCAACATCAACGTTCCCCAGGCGCCGGCAACACCGTGAGCAGAGATGACATTCACCGGATCATCGATCTTCATAATATTCAGTACAAATTCTTCGGCAAAGAACACCACTATGCCGGCGGTAAGGCCAATAAAAACCGCCCCACCCGGATCCACAACATTGCAACCAGCGGTAATTGCCACTAAACCACCAATGATGCCATTTAACATTTTCTCTATTTGTATTTCGCCATTGTGTACCAAGGCAGAGACAAAGAAACAACTAAGACCCCCAGCCGCCGCAGACAACATCGTGTTGGCGATAATTTTTGCTACACTGCCATCTCCGGCTAGGGTACTGCCACCATTAAAACCAAACCAGCCAAACCAGAGGATGAGAACACCGAGCACAGCACCAACCAAATTATGACCATGAATCTTATTGGGTTTACCTTCTTTGTTGAATCGGCCTACTCTAGGCCCTAAAATCAACGCTCCAGCAAGACCAACCCAACCACCCAAAGAATGTACGACAGTAGAACCGGCGAAATCTACCATTTGCATCTCAGCTAACCAGCCGCCGTCTGCCCAAATCCAATGCCCGGACATAGGATAAATTATTGCAACAATAAATAGGCTGATAAAAGCATAAGAGAAAAAACGCATCCGTTCCGCTACCGCTCCTGACACGATGGTGGCGGCAGTCCCCGCGAAGGTTGCTTGAAAAACAAAACTCGCGTAATCCGATGGCTGATTGAGATCCGATAAAGCAAAACCGGTCGTGCCAAAGAAACCGCTCATGGTATCGCCAAACATAATCGCGTAACCCACATAGAAAAATACCAATACCGATAGAATAAAATCCGTTAGGTTTTTCATCGCAACGTTGATGGTATTTTTTGCCTGCGTAACCCCGGATTCCAATGCGGTGAAACCTGCTTGCATCAACATGACAAACGCCGCCGACGTTAAAATCCAAATGATATCTAAGTTACCTTGTACTGATTCGGCTTCCATATATAGATCGTTCTCCGCTCTCATTTTGTGTGTTTGTAATAGTAGCAGGCAGATTATTAATTGCTCGTTTGCAAAGACCTCACTAACAAAAAGTAACGAAACGAATCCTGACAGATCACTAAAGAAAAAATTGTTCACTTTACAATCATTAGAACGGACACTTTTGGTGCAGCAAGGCGCTCGCGGTGCAAACAAACAGAGGTCACGCCCAGTAATAGGGCGCGAGTACCCAACCCCTTAGACATAGCTACCCCCTTCAGATAAACTCTCTGGTTACTATTTCAACTGTTACATCCCCTCCCATCACAAGCCTTCGTTACGATGCTTGTGACCGCAACAACCTCAAGGAAGGCCACATGAGCACCAAAACCAATCAGTTGATCTGCCCCCGGTGTTTTTTCTTATTAATGAAGGAAAAAGTAAAGGGCCATGACGTTGATCATTGCATTCGCTGCGGCGGCACCTTTCTAGAAAAAGGCAAAGAAAATGCCATCCTAGGGAAAACGGCATCACCAGATATTTGGAAAGAAACAGAAATTTGTGAAAAGAAACCCTCGCAGAAACTTATTTGCCCGAAGGATCACCACACCCTCAATACCTATCGCGTTACCTTTGATGAGAGCAATGTCGAAGTAGACACCTGCCCAGCCTGTGACGGCTTGTGGCTAGATCCACAAGAGGGTAAAAAGCTGTTAGATATCGTATTACATGCCGGGCAGAACAAAGACTCTACATTCAGCGACACTCCCGGCATTAGGTCCTATCTATTCCAGGCATTTAGCGGCATGCCTGTGGAAGCGTGGAATCCAGTCCATCATCGGCCAGTGTTAACTCTTGGCCTCATTGGCATATTAATTACCGCCTTTATAATGCAGCTCACTATAAATGGATTCCACGAACTATTGGTTTTGGTTCCAGTAACATTCTTAGCCGGTGATCAATTATGGACTCTCATCTCCGCAGGGTTCCTCCATGGCAGTGTCGCCCACCTATTGGGCAACCTCTATTTTCTGTATATTTTTGGCGATAATGTGGAAGACTATCTTGGACGAGCGCGGTTTGTTTTTCTCTACCTGTCCGCATTAATCATTTCAACCCTCAGCTTTACCCTCATACGATCTGACCTAGAACATGGCTTCTTGGGTGCATCCGGCGCAATCGCTGGACTAATGGGGGCCTACCTAGCCTTATTCCCAAAGATTAAACTGTATTTTACGGTATTTTTTATTCCTATTCGCTTGAATGTCGTATGGTATCTTGCAGCATGGCTCGCATTTAACATCAGTATGATGGTGATTGGTGTCGATGGTATTGCTTGGACCGCCCACATTGCGGGTTTTATTGCTGGCCTAATATTGGGAACATTCTTTCAATTTCAATCAATACAACAACATATCCAATCTCAGTAATCCCTAATAATATTTTTAATCTTCAAAAGCGCCAACGACCAACGCTCCTTGCCCGCCAATCACGGTGCTACCGATAAATAAGGTAGCAACAAGATTTTCCGCCTGTAAGCAAATATTATCGCGCTGATCCGGCAACTCGATATAATCCATGGATAACAAAAATGTGTCTCTACTGATCACTTCTGACAATGCCAACAAGGGGCCTTTATCAAGCCCAGGAAGAAGATTAAGCATCTCAACATCCTCTGCCATATCTTGAGCAAAAGCACTCATCATGTTGCGCAACGCATGTCGCATCACTTTTGAGGCACCGTGCAACTCCCGCACACCCACGATAAATGCGTTTGGGTTTGACGCAACAAAATCAAAAAACAGTTTAATGGTCGCTTTATTAACTTGCATAAAACGCTTCATATTTAGCTGCGGATTCTCTTCCCAACTGACATCCACAGCATGCAACGGCAGCACCGAGGCAGCCGCTTCACGTCGCAGATCCCGCAACGGCTGACGAATTTGATCGGTGAGTTCAGCAATAATTGTCAAACCCAAATCATCAAAATCCTTAAAATGTCGGTAAAACGTATTGGGGTTTAACCCTGCCTCTCTAGACAACTCCCTGAGGCTCAATGAACTCAAACTACGGTTATTGGATGTTAAGGTTAAGGCTGCATCCATTAACAATCGCTTGCCTTCTGCCTGTGGGTTCTTCTTGATACTCATAAACCAAGGGGCTTCCATAGAGTGATACGGATTATAGGGTTACATTTGCCATCATACTTACTCTTGACTTTGAAGTATACAATCGTATACCTTAGGTCACATATGTAATATTTAACCCGCAGAATCAGAGGCATCTTCATGAAAGATTTCAACGGCAAAGTAGCCGCTATCACCGGCGCAGGCTCTGGCATTGGTCAAGCACTAGCGATCGAATTGGCGCAAAGTCATTGCGACCTGGCATTGAGTGATATCAATGAGGAAGGCTTAGCAGAAACTGAAGCCAAGATCTCTGCCTTAGGCGTTAAGGTTACAACGGCTAAAGTTGACGTTGCAAAGCGTGAAGAGATGCATGCATGGGCCGATCAAGTGGTTGCGGATCATGGCAAAGTTAACATGATATTTAACAATGCTGGTGTAGCACTTGGTGGCACCGTAGAACACCTCGATTACCATGATTATGAATGGATTCTTGGCATCAACCTGTGGGGAGTTATTTACGGAACCAAGGCGTTTTTGCCTTACTTAAAACAAGCCGGTGAAGGCCATATTATCAATATTTCCAGCGTATTTGGTTTATTCGCGCAGCCCACCCAAAGTGGTTATAACATGTCAAAGTTTGCTGTTCGTGGTTTTACCGAATGCTTACGCCAAGAACTAGATATGGATGACTCAGGCGTATCAGCCACCTGTGTGCATCCTGGTGGCATTAAAACCAATATCGCTCGTGACGCTCGTATGCACAGCAGCCTAGGTAACGTCGCGGGTGGAAATGGAAGTGCAGATGCAGAAAAAATGCGTGATAAATTTGAGGGCATGTTTCTGACCACTTCAGAGCAAGCATCCAGCGCTATCTTGGATGCCGTCAGGAAAAACAAACGCCGCATATTGGTGGGGCCCGATGCGAAGGCATTTGATATCATGCAAAGAATATTACCGGTTAAATACCAAAAGATTGTTACGTCGTCTTTCAAGTACGCCCATCGTTAAGTTCTATTACCGGCCAATATCAACCTAATGATTTGGCCGGCCTCCCCTCTTTAGCTTCAATTCCCAAGCCCTACCTGCTAATTAGCTTTATCGATAAACGGGCAAGCGAATCGGGCAACACTTTTAACATCAACATATTGGCTTTTAGGAAATTACTTATCGGGTAATGTGTTTTTTGGCACTTCGCATTAGCAGACTCCCACACCTGATCGGCAATATCTTCTGGAGAAAGCTTAACACCTAATTTACTCAATGCAGGCGCCCTATATACCTGCTTATTGACCATCGGTGTATCCACAAACGGCGGCATCACATCACAAACCCGAATACCCTCGTCCTGCCACTCAATACTCAAACCTTCAGTAAAACCTCTCACCGCAAATTTGCTAGCAGAATAACTCGCCAGTTCCGGAATACCGTATATTGCTGACGCTGAACTCATATTAATAACACAGGCCCCTTTGGTATTTTTGAGATAGGGAAAAGCGTAATAACACATATTCATCAAACCACTGACATTGATATCAACAGTGCGTTTGTGCTGATGCATTGCAACATCCACAAACCTGCCCATCGTTAATACACCCGCAGAATTCAACAATACATGTAGCTGACCGTTGTGTGAGCGTGCAAAATCAGCTAACGCCTTTTCTACCGCTTTGTCATCACATACATTCAGCGCCCGACTCCAAACATCACTACCAAGCGTTTGACATGCTTCCTGTAAAGCATCGACATCTAAATCAAGCAGCCCTAACTGCCAACCTGCTGATTTAAACCGTTTCGCAACTGCCAAACCAATGCCTGAAGCAGCACCTGTAATCAATATGGATTTAGTCATAGCCCTCGCCTAGGGTGAAATTAGAGGAATTTAAAGGTTAATTATAGCCTAGAGTTACATTAGGTTGAAAGTGAAAACCTACTCCGAGCAGATTTCATCCATACTCAGCCATCTACATGAAAACAAGCTTACAAACCGAAAGTCGATTGCCCACAAGTATTTATATGCATCGAGGAAACTGTTACAGTACCTACTGTTTTCTGGCTGAGTAGACCTAACGGTAAGAAACCACTATCCGTCTCACCTGTTACCAGTTAGTTACGCTTGAGAACACATGCACACAAGATTTTTTTACACCGACAGGAGTCACCACAATGATCGCGAAGTATTTTGCTCAATGGGTAATGAACCACCGCATCACCTGTATTCTACTCATCCTAGCATCCTCATTTATCTTAGGTCTAGGTGCCGTCAACGCAAAGTTCTCTGCTAACCAACGAGACTTTTTCAAAACAGACGATGTGTATTTGCATAACCTTACGCAATTAGAAGATGAATTTTCCAAGGACAAAAGTGTACTGGTATCGGTAGAGCCCAAGAATAACGATATCTTTAGCAAAAACTCATTACAGGCTATTCATGAAATTACCGCGCTCGGTTGGCAGACCCCTCACTCCCAACGGGTTGAATCCATCACCAACCATCTATACAGCCAGGTACAGGGTGATGAATTATTGGTCGAATATTTATTTGAACAAGATACCCCATTGTCTACAGAAGAACTCGCCAAGAGAAAAAACTATGCGGTCAATAAAGTTGGGTTAACAGATTATCTAGTTACGCATGAGGGGGATATATCAATAGTATCCATTAATCTCAATCTACCGTTAGACAATAACGCCCTTGCTGCAGCTGAAGCTGTAGAGCATGTTAAAAACAGCATCGCAGAAATCAGCCCTCGCTATCCTGAAATAAATTTTCGCGTACTCGGTCCTGTGGTAATGGAAGTTAACATTCCCAAAATAGTAATGACCGATACAAGTGTTACTTTCCCAATTGCCACGTTAATTATTTTAATTTTCTTGATTTTGGTTTTGCGTGATGCTGTGGGTAATTTAATGGCCTTTATCACCAGTTTCTTAGCCATCGCCGCAGGAATGGGAAGTGTGTTATGGACCGGCGTTGCACTTTCTCCCGTCTTATCCAACAGCCCTGCCATTATCGTTATATTAGCCATGGCTGATTGCATCCATCTAATGGTGAGCTACTCGCAAAAATTAGCCAATAACGTCGATAAAAAGACCGCACTACAACATAGTATCGAAGTCAACTTTTCCCCCATCATTTTCACCAGCGTGACCACTGCATTAAGTTTTTTAGCACTGAATTTCGCAGAATCGCCTCCATTTGCCCACATGGGCACTGCATCCGCTATTGGCATCCTGTTTGCAATGCTTGCATCTCTGACTTTTCTACCGGCAGCAATTTATTACCTACCATCAAAGGCCAAAGGTGTAAGCAATATCCCTAAATTTGGATCCTTGATTCCTTTCTATATAAAACACAGTAATAAAATCATCTTGATTTTCACCTTAACTATCGTTGGTCTATCGTCATTAATCCCTAACAACATTCTTGACGACAACTTCATCGAATTTTTTGATGAGCAACTTCAGGTTCGTCAAGACATGGACTTTTTAGTGGACAATATCGGTGGCACGACCGGCATCAACATTAGTATTCCAGCAAAAGAAAAAGGCGGCATTCTTAATCCGGAATATTTACAGCTGCTTGAAGAGTTCGATGCTTTTCTATCGCAACAGCAGGAACTGCGATTTACCATATCAATATTGGAAGTCATGAAAACCCTGAACAGAAATATGCACAACGATGACCCGGCGTGGTACCGTGTCCCGGAAAGCCGAGAGCTGGCGGCACAATATCTTTTGCTATATGAAATGTCTTTACCCTTCGGTCAAGACCTCAACAATCTAATCAACATGGATCGTTCCAATAGCCGAGTCATTGCGGTATTCGGCTCGCTTTCAGATAAAGAATTACTTGGACTAGAGAAAAACATTCAAAGATGGCTCGACGCAAAAGGCCTAAGCGAAAGAAATGCGACCATTGGCAGCCTAAACCTGGCATTTGCCCATATGCAATATTCCAACATAAACAATTTGTCCAAAGGTTTTGTTCTCGCGTTATTAATAATTTCACTGCTACTTATCATCATGCTGCGATCTTTCCGCTTAGGGTTGATTAGCATTATCCCCAACCTTTTCCCTGCTGCCATGGCATTTGGTATATGGTCGTTGATTGACGGCAAAATCGGTTTTGGTATGTCCGTGGGAATAACGCTTACCTTGGGTATAGTGGTGGATGACACCATTCACCTATTATCCAAATATAAATACGCCAAAGAGGTCCTAGACTACAGCAATGAAAATGCCCTAAATTATTCCATGAACACCGTTGGCGCCGCGATGCTACTCACCACTGTCATGATGGCCGTCGGCTTTGGCTCTTTGTTATTCTCCAATTTCACGCCAAATCAAGACATTGCGCTGATTACTATCATCACCGTTTTATGCGCTGTACTAGTAGACATGGTATTACTACCGGTTATTCTATTAAAGCTATACGGTTACGATAAAGATACCGATAAAGATACCGATACCGATACCGATACCGATACCGATACCGATANNGNTANNNCAGCAGMCAAAATCACACARCCTACTTTAGCARCATAAAATACTTAAAAAATGGATGCACTAACAATCATCCTATCCATTTTGGAAAYCCTATGAAACTAGYAAAAATCGCCAAAGGGTTCAGRAAAAGAACCCTTATCACCGCAAAACTYACCACCAAAGTGGGCGTGGCTGCCATCAAAAAACAGCTGAATATATCTGGCGCCGAAATGGATATCGAAGAATCGATAAAAATGGCGGAGAAATTGGTTGAAGAAATTGATGGCATGAAAGGACTGATCATGAAGTTTGGCCAGATTGCCAGCTATATAGGCACAAGCTTTCCACCGGAAGCGCAGCGCATATTGGCCCGTTTACAGGGCAGCGGATCCTCACTGGAATACGAGGTCATCGAAAAGATAATCTGCAACGAACTTGGCGACTCCATTGAAAATATCTTTGATAGCTTCGAAAAAGACGCATTCGCCGCAGCATCTATCGGTCAAGTGCATAAAGCCGTCTACAAAGGACAACAGGTTGCGGTAAAGATTCAATACCCAGGAATTGAAGATGTCATACGCGGGGACCTTAAATATTTTGCACCGATTTTTATCGGTATGTTAATGGGGCAAAAATCCAGTGGCCCAGAGCTTTTCAATGAATTAAAAAAAGGCCTGCTTGAAGAGTGCGATTACCTTAGGGAACAGAAAAACCAAAAGCTATTCATAAAAATGTTTAAAGATGTAGACGGCATCATGATCCCTCAAGTCATTGAAGCCTGCAGCGCAAAACGAGTACTCACCACTGAATTTATCGAGGGCAGAAACTTCTATACTTTCCTAGAAGAAGCTGGCAGTGAAGAAAAAAACAAGGCCGCTCTAAATATCTATAATTTTTCCATGTCGTCCATCTACCACTATGCATTTTTTAATTCCGACCCTCACCCAGGAAATTATATTTTCTTGGAAGATGGTGCAGTGTGTTTCCTTGATTTTGGGTCCGTTAAAAAATTCTCCACACAGAGTATCGAATATTTCAGGGGTTACGGCGATGCACTGATGGACAATGACATGGATCTATTTAAAAAACTAAGCCGCAGCCATGGCATCGCTCCCAAACGTGGAAAATTTGACTGGGACCATCACTGGGAAATGATCTCTTACTCGTATCGTGCCTTTCTCACGCCRGGTGAATTCACCTTTACCAAAGAATACGTTAGCGAATCTTTCGATCTATTTATGTTCAACAATAAAAATCGCTTTAGTGTAAAACTTCCAGCTGAAATGCTTTTCTTAAATCGTGTTCAGTGKGGACTAAACWCCATCATGGCGGATTTAAACGCCACGGCTAATTGGCAAGAGTTTGGTCGARAAATCACCAGCATTCCAACCACAGACCCTGAAGCATTGCCTGATTAATTCACAGTACCAACACACATCRAACTATGGTTTGTTTGGATTTTTCTAAAAACGAAACAAACCACTGTTAATYTGCGCATACTGGTCAGAACCTAGAGCAATATAGGTTTTCTTCTGGCAATCRAAAACATACAAGGGATCAGAAATAACGTTTACGTTCACCCCTTCATTTTTTAATTCAACTTTACGATTTTTAAAGGTTCCGGTAATTTCATGTTCTTCCCGCAACCGAATAAACACCGGCACAGCATACGTTGGTAAACACGACAATAATGTTGAGGCGAGCGCTTCCACATCGAAGGTTGCGGCTCCATCCCGTAACGTTATCGCAGCCATTCCCGCACGACCATCGGTTTTTGGCACTTGCACGCCATAAACAACCGCTTGCTCAATGCTGTCGACATGTTTAAAGGCAGCTTCTACCTCGGTCGTCGCGACGTTCTCCCCTTTCCAGCGGAAAGTATCACCTAAACGATCAACAAATTGGATATGTCGATAACCCTGGTCTCGCACTAAATCGCCGGTATTAAACCAACTATCGCCCGCTTTAAAGGCATCGCGTAATATTTTCTTTTCGCTTGCTTTGGTATCCGTGTAACCATCAAAGGGCGCCATCTTGCTAATTTTAGTAATTAGCAACCCAACACCTCCCGACGCTACCCGTTGCAACCTCCCATCTGAATCAGTTTTTGCTTCTTCTGTTTCTGGATCATATTCCACCACCGCAAAAGGGTAAGGACAGTAACCCGCCGTACAGTCCACATCAAAGGAATTCACAAATGCCAAATTACATTCACTCGCCCCATAAAATTCACAAATTCGATTTATTGCAAAACGATTTTTGAATTCCATCCAGATCTCAGCGCGCAAGCCATTACCAATAACCACGCGAATATTATGCTTACTATCCTGTGCAGAGGGCTCGCAGTTAAGTAAGTAACGGCACAGTTCACCAATATAACAAAAAGCCGTCGCTTCTAACTGACGCACCTCATCCCAAAAACGCGACACACTAAACTTTTTGGTGATAGCAAAGCAGGCCCCGCTCAACAAGGCAGACCCCCAACTCACCGTTAGGGCATTATTATGGTAAAGCGGCAAAGGCGCATACATCACATCTTCAGTATTCAGGCGAGCCGTTAACAAGCCCATGCCTGCACCGCCCTTTATCCAGCGCTGATGGGTCATAACAGATGCTTTAGGCATACCGGTCGTGCCAGAGGTAAACACATAAAAGCACGGCTGTTTCGCCTTCACTTTATTGGTCGTTATTGGATTAGCACTGGATAATGAGATTGAAGCCATCTGTAGATCTTCAAAACCTGCTGGACAAGTTATATTGTCATCCCCCATCCAAAAATGGCTGATATTCTCAGACTTGGACTTAGAAGGAGCGTATTCCGTCGTCTCCAGAGCATCCACACATTCACTGCCGGTAACTATAACCTTGGGGTTAATCAGCCCCAAACTGTGGCTTAGCACCTCATCACGCTGGTTATAATTTAACATGCCAGCGATAGCACCCAACTTCACCGCAGCCGCTGTACACACCAACATATCGGGTCGATTTTCAGATAAAATAGCCACGACATCCCCACTGCGCACGCCTGACTTCTGCAATAGTGCTGCCACACGATTAACCCAACCATTAAAACTGGCGTAACTCCATGTTTTATCTTCAAATTTTAAGGCCGGATGGGTAGGAAGCTTTTTCGCTCGTTGCTCAAGTATACGGCCAATGGACAATTCACGCTCAGCACCTGCGGTTGCCATGCGCCCTACACCACGAGCCATTGCGGGGAATTCCGGCACTGCTTTTAGCAATCCGGTGGCTATTTCTGCTAAGGATATTTGTTTATTACTACTCATAATTATGGGCTTTTATCGCTAAGGAAATATCAAACATGATCGCAGAAAATCTTGCTGTTGGCTAATGTTCACCGAACAAAAGAAAAGTCCGCCATTATCCCCACGTACTGGAATACCAGGTTAACCTGCAGTGATGAATAAACAGCCTAATACCTTAAAGAAACATCGTTAGAACAAGGCCTTAGCTACCTCTAGTGCTTATCC
>NVVG01000137.1 GCA_002402125.1 Moraxellaceae bacterium | reverse complement strand
TTTCCGGTAGACGCAGTAACATCAAAACCTAGGTGCGACAGTAACCACACCGATATCGCACCAACGCCACCAGTAGCACCGGTGACCAATACTGGCCCCTGACTTGGCGAAATACCCACCTGCAGTAAAGTATCTACACACATCGCCGCGGTAAAGCCCGCGGTTCCATACACCATCGCGTCCTTGCAAGAGAGACCACTTGGCATATTTACAACCCAGTTAGCGGGCACTCGAATATATTCCGCCAACCCGCCACTGGTATTCATGCCCAGGTCATAACCTGTCACGATAACTTCATCGCCCTCTTTAAAATTTGGCGAGCTAGACTGTTCTACGATTCCTGCGGCATCAATTCCTGGAGTGTGTGGATAATGGCGAGTTACTCCTTTATTACCACTGGCAGATAGTGCATCTTTATAGTTCAGTGATGAAAATGACACTCGAATAAGCAAATCACCTTCTGGAAGTTGGTCTAATTGACGCTCTTCAACACCAGAGAGATAGTGACCATTTTCATCCCGCACAACCAGTGCTTTAAACATCTGCCACTCCTAATAAGCTAAGAGCGAAATAGTTAAACAATGCAGTTAAACAATACGATTATGGTTAGAGGTTATATTACCCCACCAACGAGTCAGCGTACGTGTTGCGGCTTTTTCTGCAGCAAAGCCTAATTTATCGGCGATTGTCTGCTTTTCTTGGAAAGACACTTCGTAAATATCTGCATCTTTGCTGGCGTCAAACAGGTAGTCATCGCTGGTTTTAAGCTCGTCCACCAAGCCTAAATCTTTTGCCTGTGAGCCATACCAATGCTCTCCTGTAGCAATTTCCTCGATTTTTAACTGAGGGCGATTATCCGCAACCAAGGTTTTAAATAACACGTGGGTGCTTTCTAATTCCTCAACGAACTTTGCTTTTCCTGCTTCGGTATTTTCTCCCAACATAGTTACCGTGCGCTTGAAGGCTCCCGCCGTGTACACGTCGTAATCTACGTCGTATTTTTTGATTATTTTATTAAAATTAGGCAATTCGGCTACAACACCGACAGAGCCCAAAATAGAAAAGGGGGCCGCTACAATTTTATCCGCAATACAGGCCATCATATACCCACCGCTAGCGGCAACTTTATCTACACAAGCAGTAAAGGGGATTTTTTTATCGACAATCCGAGACAACTGAGAGGCAGCTAACCCGTACGCATGAACCTGGCCACCTGGGCTTTCAAGACGCAACACGATTTCATCATCTTTTGTAGCCAACGTAAGCACTGCGGTTATCTCTGTACCCAACGCCTCGACGCCCGCTGCCGCCACATCACCATCAAAATCTAAGACGAATATTCTCTTCTTAACGGGGTCATCTTCTGACTTGTTCTTTTTTAGAGCTTTTTTATCGTCTTTGTCTTTCTTCTTTTGCGCCTTGTCCTTGTCTTTTAATTCATCCTTACTGAGCACAGTCGCATTTAACACATCAGTCATTTCTTCATAGGTTTCATTAAGATGAGTAACCTTAATATTCCCACTATGCTCAACACGTCCGCGCGAGGAGGATGATAGAATACCTCCAACCACAAATAACACAGCTACTACCACGGTAATAGCCTTTGCCAAAAACAAACCATATTCTGCTAACAACTCAACCACACTATATTCCTCATTCCCACGAATTCACGATTGCGTATACGATAACGCAAAATAACATGTTTTACACGATACCTTTTTATACTCATACGGATATTGCTTATGAGCACATTGCTTATAAGCAAATCATTCACTGAGACGTAGACAAGCCTAATATCATAAAATTCAGAAAAAGGAGACTCACGAAGGGAAAAAGAATAGCTAGCCCATCAAATTAGAGGTTGCCGATATAACAATCCAACTATCTGCCTATTCCCATTCGTTTAACGCCAAATTAGCTCTATCATTTAACGGACGGGCTACGAGCCCAGTACTACCTATACTAACGGTAAATATAGCGCCATCAGCCATCGGTAAGAATGTTGCGCTTCCGTAGGTGGCATCAACAACAGATAACCAATGGGCATTGTTTTTGATGACCGTCCACAGATCAAAGCCTAAATCAGGTTCACTTAACGCATAAACTGTACGTTTCGCGGTTCGCTCTTGCTCAAGCGTAATATATCGACCTTGAAGTCTGTCCATCTTATAACCAGGGGTAAAGCCTAATCCAGCTAGAAAGCCTTTCCATTTAATCATACGTACATCGATCTGCCACAGATCACCACTTACTTCATATCGCACTTCTGTGCCATCGGGTTGCGATAAAGTCACATCATACAGTTGATTTCCTTGCTTTTCGAAACTTAACGTGGCGACATCTTGTTCTTTTTGTAGCTGCTGATAGCCAAAAAAGTTGATTGCCAACAAGCCAAATACTACGGCAGTGGCGACAAACATCATTCCCAACGTGCCGCGGAGCCAATCAATAAACCAGTTTTTCCGAAATAGCGTAATCACACCAATGACTAGGAAAATTACACTTAGTAGAACGATGATCCCAGATATCCACTCATAACCCATGAAATTTGCACTCTCTTTTATCTAACGTTGTCCATTTTCGACGTACCGATCAATCAAATAACGCGATATGGAACCTGCCGGTGGGATCAATGGTAGCTGATCGATAGGGAACCAGTCTGCCTCTTGGATCTCAATTCCATCAACTTTTATGTCGCCGTCTGCATATTCTGCTTGAAAACCTATCATCAATGAATGTGGGAACGGCCATGGTTGACTTGATATGTAAGTAATGTGCTGAATTGACAGGCCGACTTCTTCATTTACTTCGCGGGCAAACGCTTGTTCTAGGGTTTCTCCCGGCTCGACAAACCCAGCTAGGGTGCTAAACATACCTTCGGGGAACTTCGGCGATCTAGCCAACAATATCTTCGAACCTCGGGTAATCAAACCAATAACGCAAGGGGATAAACGCGGGTACTGTGTATAGCCGCATTGCGGGCATTCTTTTGCTCTGTCTTGGGGATGAGTTACTGTTTTTGTTCCGCATCGACTACAGTAGAGATGATCGATGTCCCACTGGACAATTTGTCTTGCCCTACCCGCGAGTAGAAAAAAAGATTCGCTCTTTTCTATTATAAGACCGCGCAGATCCTTTAGGAAATACTCGGGGGGCAATATAGCCTGCTCTAACACCTGTACAGCGTGCACGGATTTTCCCTGGCACTCCCCCAAATAGTAAGTAGTATCATAGGGGATGTTCAGATCAGATAGACTTAACGCTTCTGGTACTTCGGCGCCATTACCATCATCAACCATTACCAACTTTCCAGCTTGAAACGCAAACCATATCGATGGGCGAGTGTTGTCTAGGGGGGCGACAACGCCTGGGGTAAAATGTTGATAAACCATATCTTTAGGCAGCTTTGTTAGAACAGCCCAACTCATCCATGCTTTCTTCCGCTACGTCGAGCATACCCTCGCCTATAGGTTTGTTGCTCTCTAAACTCTCCAAATAATAATCGATACTAGTGATAGCGTCTGCCAACGTCTCCATCAAATGCTCATCAGGTTCGTTGGATCGATCCTTGATTAACCGACTACGAATAAACTCCTCACAAGATTTCATGACAGAAGAGGCTCGTTTCAACTGCAAAAATGTTAGCCCTCCCCACACAGTGTTTAATATCGTAGGCACATTGTTAAGGTGCATACTGTCCCAGTTCGATTCCATAAACGACGTCAATGCCCTCTTGGCTAACGTTAAACCCGCTCGTGACTCCTCAATCACCAAACGTCGTGCCTCATCGAGCTGAGTAATAGACATTCCGCCATTAGTAACCGATTCTACTTCCGTAGTGTCGAGACTGCTCACCCCGCCCAAACGAGGCGACAAGGAAGCGATAGAATTCTCGACGAAAAGTAACGCATCAGCTACCGCATTAAACTCATCGCTGTCTGCATCAATATCCTCACTACTGGTCCATTTTGCAACAACCAAAGATTGCTCACTAAGTTGCTCGGCCGCATCCACCAGCTCCAACACATGAAGTGTTTTAGCCATTTTCACTAAGGCTTCGCTAATACTGATAAATCCCTCGGAGTCTCCGCCATGAGTTCCTCGAGCACCAAGGTCAAGAGAATCCTTGATATTTGCCAGGTCTTCCTTAATGGCATCAACAACCGATTTTATAACACTGCCACTAGGGCCTGTCATAAGTGACTGCTCATTTTGGATAGTTATTCCATCCATCCTATCTTCAGCCACGCCAAACTCAGACAGTATCTCACCCACAACTCCGTCAGTTTTCTCAGCTAAAGATGTGACAAAGACTGCTTCTCGAACCACGCTGTCTGGGGCAGTTTTTTGCAAGGTTACTTCAGTTTGCAACACCACTGCTTTGATTTGCCTGTCAATCATACCTAACAGGGATTTTCTAGAATTTGTTATTTCAACATTGCCACTTTCCAAAGCCGATAACACGCCTTGACCAAGCCACCAAAGCTTGGACATCGGTACATCACCACTTAAAGAATCGATACGATCCAAGGCTCTTTGCATTAATTTAACGTTGGGCGCAACACTCTCTCCCTTAAACACACCTAGCATTCCAACTTGGTACATGTGCCGCAGACGGCGCCCTATTTCCTCAAGTTTAGCGTGGTCAGCGGATTCACCCGTTTGTTTTGCTGGACGTGAGGGGTTTTTATCCAAATTGAAAAATGTACTTTCAGGTAAAAAAGATTTTTTCGCTAAACTTCTAACTTCATTAATTGTAGGAATCAAAAGCACCGGTAACGTTGATTGTTTAACCTGGACATACTCAAGATAATGCCCCAAGACCATGATCGCATTACTTAATCCTGCTAATAAAGGTTCTTGGTCCACATCAGTGTTAGCTAATATAAAATCCCCTAATGCTTCCATTTCCTCAACCAATAATGCGGCACCATGTAGATTAACCACGGCCATAACACCTTTGAGCTGTCGGAATTGGTCAACACACAATGTCAATCGTCGAGTATCAGATAACTCCTCAGCATATTGTTCAAGGTTTGATTCCGCTACGGAAAGGGATTCATCCAATTGTTCTTTCACTAGATTTAAGGAAGCTGTTCCTTCGATCACGACCATATATACACCTTGTCGACACGGCTCTGCGGTAAAGTTGCTATTGAAATTGATTAGTACGCCAAAAATGGCGATATCTTCTATGAGTCAGTGTAATGACATTAACTCTATGGGTATGCCGCTAGATATACACCTAGAAACACCATCAGTATAGTAAAATATCAAGAAATGATCGCTATTCGAGCCATTTTAGTGTCCAGCCAGATATCACTCCAATTACGCGTTTTAACTCTATGATTTATAAACCTTTAACAACCCAGAAACAAGTAAAGTAACGGCCTAATCCATTAATTTGATATCAAAAACCCATCTTAATTTGCTGAAATGGCGACCACTCAACATTAAACCCGGCGAAATCTAGACTTTATCAGTCAATATAAGGCGGTATTAGTCGGTATCAGTTGGTGGAAAGGCTGCACTCCAAACCAACGGTCCATCACACTTCTTGGCAATCACATCCATTCTTGCTATATGGCTGGATATTTCTTCATTTGAAGCCTGAATGATAGGGAGCACTGGCCTTTCTGTATTAAGACGAATAATTGAAGCGCCTGACACCCCCCCCTCTTCGCCTTCATCACCTAAAATCAGGCTAGTTTGCCCCCCCGTCATCATAAGATAGACGTCGGCGAGTATTTCGGAATCTAGTAATGCTCCATGCAATTCTCGGTGCGCATTATTAATATCGTAACGCCGACATAAGGCGTCCAAACTGTTACGTTGACCTGGATGCTTTTTCCTTGCAAGTAACAAGGTGTCCAACACTGTAGAATAATTCGCTGTAGGCCCATAAGCCGTGCGGTACTGCTTATCACACATCGACAATTCATTATCGATAAAGCCAATATCAAAAGCAGCATTATGGATAACTAGCTCAGCCCCTTGAATGAACTCCAAAAAACCTTTTGCAATTTGGTTGAATTTTGGTTTATCCGCTAGGAACTCATTGGTAATACCATGAACTTCTATCGCACCATCATCAATTGCTCGTTCAGGGTTTAAATACTGATGATAAGTATTGCCAGTTAAACGCCTCTCTATGAGTTCTACGCAACCAATCTCAATAATCCTATGGCCTTCAGAAGGTTCTAAACCTGTAGTTTCTGTATCCAGTACAACTTGGCGCACTATCTTATACCTTTGGCTATTCCAATCGCTGGCTAATGCCAGTGACTAAATAAATCTGACTAAATAAATGATAAACAACGCAATTCAATGACAGCCTTATGAAAAGGTTATGCCTTTCGCTACGGGCGGCTAATGGCGATCTGTACGATTCAAAGAGTTTCTCGACGTTGAACCTGCTAGCCCCTTCAATGGAAAAGAGACCAAAGAGGGTGAACGAAATCGTTTGGGTTTTATCGGTGTAAAAGTTGCGACACGCTTGGTGGCAACAACAATATAGATTGCCCCAGTTTGTGATAACCAGCGTTTTGCCAACCCAGCGACCCAAGAAAAGGCTTTTGTTACTTTCGGGTTTTCTGTTGGCAAACCATAACAAACACATTCGCAGCCTTCAATCTGAAAATCCAATAAGTTTAGCCAGTCTGACACCCTGTAGGGACTTAAGAAATTACCATTCCATGGACATCGGGATGATTTCTTTAAAAACAAACGAATCCCACCCCACCAGCTCCAGGGATTAAAGCCAACTATTACTATTTCACCGCCTGGCATCACCGTGCGAGCGACTTCTCGTAGAATACCTTGAGGGTCATTATGGAAATCTAAGCTATGATGTAACACCGCCACATCAATGGAATCCGTTGCTACAGCCAATTCAGTCACTCTACTTAACACGAGTGAATGCTGTTGATCTTCTGCATTTCCTGCTAATTCTTCCGCTAAATGCTCCTCAACAAATATTCGATGTTTGATTGGGCTACTAGCACTTAGTTGCGGCAATCTGCTACCCCCCAATTGCATTAAATGGTAGCCGAATAGTTCTGGCAACACCTGATCCAATACCGTTTTTTCTTCCTCAAATACCTTGCAACCCAGAGATGTTTTATACCATTGATTTACGAGATCATGAGAATGCTGTCCGTGTACAGATTGAAAAGAACTAAACAACCTAGGTAAAGCCATAACCCTCTCCGTACAAGACACAAAAGCCATATCACATGATTAGACATTAGCAACTTCACTAAAAAAGGAACAGTCTAAAGGTTATCTTTTTAACATCAAGCACCCTGTTTACGAAGAACTCTTCTAAGTATTACGCTATCATGGAACTGTTTTCTTTTTAACGACCCGACACACATACCTTGGCGTTGCCAGTTTGCCAGGAACCATTTTTTAAAAGTGATGAACACAATATGATCGAAATTCTGCCCATACCTGCACTCACCGACAACTACATTTGGGCAATAACCGATCACAAAAACACTGTCATTATTGATCCAGGAGATGCAGAGCCAGTCATCTCATTTTTAGAAGAAAGGAACCTTACTTTGTCAGGGATTTTGGTCACTCACCAACATCCAGATCAAATTAACGGCATAGCTCAATTAGTCGAGCTACAACCCGCTATTCCAGTATGGGCGCCCGCAAATGAGAAAATACCACACGCAACGAAACTATTGCACGACGGTGACGAAGTTGACCTTGCCATCGGGGGTATCATTCTCAAGGTGTTAGATGTCCCTGGACATACAAAGGGACACATCGCATATATTGGCGAACTTCCCGGCAATCAGCCTTTTTTATTATCTGGTGATACGTTATTTTCTGCGGGCTGCGGACGCTTATTTGAGGGCACTCCGGAACAAATGCTGTCTGTCATGAGAAAATTCAGAGCACTGCCAGATAGCACATGGGTTTACTGTACCCATGAGCACACCTTATCCAACCTCGCTTTTGCGATGACAGTAGAACCCGCAAACCCCGATATTCAGCAACGGATTATGGATGTAACGGTACTAAGGGAGCAAAATAGGCCATCACTGCCCTGTACGATAGGTAATGAGAAAAAAGTAAATCCGTTTTTACGCTGGGATAGCCTGCAATTAAAGATTGCTGTAGAGGATTGGGCTGACACCCAATTGACCGACGATATCTCAATATTTACCGCCGTTCGCAAATGGAAGGATAAGTTTTAACCAATCATGAAGTATAAAATCAATATTTTAACCACCACTTTTTTACTTAGCGTGATCTTTCCCCTACCCGGCTGTTTGATTAATGCCAATAATGACAACCTAAACAATGAACTCATCAAGGACACAGCATCTGTAATTGAAGCTCGAAAAGTTAACGATGTTACCGCCTCTAACGCTTTAGAAAAGCCAGTAAAAGAACCAATGGTTAAAGCAACTCCTGTTTTGCCTGTGAGTTTTTGGGAAGATTTGTCCAACCAGTTCCAACTTGACCTAACTTATGATCACCCAAAAATCACCGCACAAAGAAATTGGTATATTTCTCACCCTAAATACATAAATCGTGTGGTAAAACGCGCAGAGCGTTATATCTATTATATATTTCAGCAGGCGCAATTTAGAGGCATTCCTGCTGAACTTGTATTACTACCGATTGTTGAAAGTGCATTTGACCCCTTTGCTTACTCACACGGCAGAGCGTCTGGGATGTGGCAGTTTATCCCAGGCACGGCTAAGGCATTTGGTCTAAAGCAAACCTGGTGGTATGACGGGCGACGAGATGTCAAAGCCTCCACCAATGCAGCCTTCGACTATTTAACCAAACTAARCAAACAGTTTGATGGTGATTGGCTACTMGCATTAGCWGCCTATAATTCTGGTGGCGGGACTGTTCGAAAGGCGATTCGCAAGAATAAGAAGAAAGGCCTTGCCACTGATTTTTGGTCACTCAAACTACCCAAAGAAACTAGCGCATATGTGCCGAAACTCATTGCGATTGCCCAGATATTCCAATCACCATCAAGCTATGGCTTAACGCTCCCAGAAATCCCCAATAGACCACTCCTTGCTATTGCCAATACCGATTCCCAGATCGACATGGCACAGGCAGCCACCTTAACCGGAATCAGTCTTGATGAACTGTATTTGTTGAACCCTGGTTTTAACCGGTGGGCCACAGATCCCCAAGGACCACACAGTTTATTACTACCTATCGACAAAGCCGAGAGCTTCGCCCTCGGGTTAGCGCAGCTACCCGAAGACCAACGAGTTTCCTGGACTCGCTACAAGATTAAGAGTGGCGACAGCCTAATATCCATTGCTAAAAAGAACCGAACCACAGCCAAACTTATCCGCGAGGTCAATCACATAAATGGCAATCGAATCGTTGCAGGTAAAACCTTACTGATACCTTCTGCAGCTAAATCGTCCGCAGCCTATCGACTTGCTCTTGATCAACGAATTAAGTCTAGGGTTAACCGTCCGGTAGCGGGTAAAAGAAAAATACATCATTATGTTCAAACCGGCGACAGTTTCTGGAAGATTTCCAAGCGTTATAAGGTGAATACCCGACAACTCGCCAAGTGGAATGGTATGGCTCCGACTGACCCTTTGATGGCGGGTAAGAAGCTAACGTTATGGGTGCCCGGGAAAGGCTCACTAGCGAGTGGTAATGGTAAAATTCGAAAAGTTAATTACAACGCTCGTAACGGAGACTCTTATGCCCGAATCGCGGATAAGTTTAATGTGTCCGTTGCCCAACTCCAACGCTGGAACAAAATAGATCTAAGTAGATATCTCCAGCCTGGTGATCGGTTGACGTTATATGTGGATATTACTATGGCTCCCTAGTTTTGGGGAATATTGAGTTTGTAGTTGATTCGAGGGTTTGTATGCGTTCCCAGGCAGGTGCGTGGGAACGCGAATTAACTATTTGTCTCTGAGAGCCTCTATATCGCTAGCATTACCTCTAGCTATAGGTTAGATTAGTCTTTACGCCGCCCTTACAATTCAAGAAACTCCATAAAAATCAGCCAGATAGATCATAGACAAATCATGGCAAAATGCCTCAAAAAACCACTCGCACTCCTCACCTTATTAATCCTCTTCTCTCAAGAAATCTTTGCGGTGGAAACCACCAAAGCCCAACACTTGAGCCTATTTGAGGACCCGGCATATTCTTCGTCCCAACTCACAAAACGTTATATCAACACCAATGCGCCAAAACAAGGCAGCATTGTTCTTGCTGGTTTTGGATCTTTTGACACCTTAAACCCCTACCTGCTCAAAGGAATCAGCCCAATCAATACCCCGGGCATGAGTATGTACGGCTTCAGCGAAGCTAACGAACCCTTGATGGTTGGAACAGGTGACTACCTACCTTCTGGAGATGAGGCGCAAACCGCCTATTGCCTAGTTTGCGAGTCTATAGAATATCCTGCCGACCTTTCCTGGATTCAGTTTTCGATTAACCCCAAAGCAAAATTTCACGACGGCTCAGACATAACCGCT
The DNA here is from genome assembly GCA_002402125.1 of Moraxellaceae bacterium. Classification (GTDB taxonomy): domain Bacteria; phylum Pseudomonadota; class Gammaproteobacteria; order Pseudomonadales; family Ketobacteraceae; genus 42-54-T18. Next base: position 2,129 of record NVVG01000137.1, on the reverse strand, counting down.
GCGGACGTTGCACATAGTCTAGGATTATTGCGAAGTGAACTCGCACACCCCCGATATCTCGATATTTATCGAAACGTACACGCTGTCAACATTATTAGCAACCGCGTCATCCAATTCGACATTAAAGGCGACAACAGAAAAAGTCTAATGCTCAGACTTGGGGAACTGCCTGTTATGTCCAAAGCACACTGGACAACACATACATTTAATGACGCTTCTACAACACCACCACTACTCAGCGGACCTTATAAAATCCAGCATTTCTCCCTAGGCAGCTTTGTAGAATTTTCTCGGGTTGAGAATCACTGGGCCAAGGACCATCCGCTTTACCAAGGGTTATTTAATTTCAACAAAGTTCGAATCGATTTCTTTAAAGATAGAACCGTCTCACTCGAAGCGTTTAAAGCTGGGGATATTGATATATTCTATGAGTATGTGTCAAAAGACTGGGCAACAGCTTACAACTTTCCTGCCATCAATTCCGGCGCAGTAATCAAAGAAGAAATCACGCACAAAATACCCAGTGGCAGCCAAGCATTCTTTTTTAATCTAAGAAACCCTCTATTTAAAGACATTCGGGTCCGAAAAGCACTATCACTATTATTTGATTTTGAATGGACCAACAAAACGATTTTTGCAAACGCCTATAAAAGATCAAACACCTACTATCCAAACTCCCCTTTCGCAGCAACAGACACACCTAGCGGCCAAGAACTAGCATTCCTTTTGCCACATAAAAAAAACCTACCTACAGAACTTTTCGAAGTCCCCTTCCTTCTCCCCACCAACAAAGGAGATGGTAATATCCGCCAACGATTACGTGAAGCCACCGCACTACTATCCAAAGCAGGATGGAAACTTACCAACAAACAATTGGTCAACGCGAAAAACGGTCGAAAATTCAGCTTTGAGTTCTTAATCAACCAACCCAGCTTCACCCGCGTTATAAACCCGTTCATTAAAAACCTCTCCAGGGTAGGCATAGACGCCACAGTTAGGGTCGTCGATCGGAGCCAATATAAAGTAAGGCTGGACGAAAAAGACTTCGATGTTATTACCTTTGTTTATCCACAAAGCTTATCGCCACATCATGAGCAACGATTATACTTTCACTCAACACAAGCAGACATTCGCGGCTCAAGAAACTTTGCAGGCATTAGCAACCCAACCATTGATACTCTTATTGAAAACATAACATCTGCCACCAACCGAAAAACATTAACCGCTGCCACGGCGGCACTGGACAGAGCCCTATTGTGGAATTACTACACCATCCCCCATTGGCACCTGAATTACCATAGAGTGGCCTATCGTAGTCACTTTTCCAGACCAAGCACCCAGCCGCAATACATCCTTGGGTTTAATGGCTGGTGGACAAACAAAGCTCAACACCAATAACAAACACAAACAACATGGACTAGAATACACTACATGCTAAAAAATCAACTGACCGTTCTCTTTTTAGGGTTATCCATATTCGTAACTCCTGTGTGCTTTTCAAAACCGCAGAGTTCCATCAAAGGCGAACACGCCCTTGCGATACATGGAAAAGCAAAATATGAAGAAGGCTTTACACATTTTGACTATGTAAATCCAACAGCCCCTAAACATGGCAACATCGTCATATCAGAGATAGGCACCTTCGATAGCTTTAACCCATTTATCATCAAAGGCAATGCCGCAGAGGGTGCCGGCTATTTATACGATACGCTTATGGTTGCTTCACGTGATGAGCCATTCACGCGTTACGGGCTTGTGGCAGAACGCATTTTTGTATCAGAAACTAAAGACTCAGTCACATTTTTCATTAACAAGCAAGCACGCTTTCATGACAACACGCCGATCACCGCAAAAGATATTCAATTTAGTTTTGAAACCCTTACCAAACTCGGCAGGCCATTTTATAGTGCATATTATGCCGACGTTACTAATGTAGACATCATCGACACTCATACCATTAAGTTTCAATTCCGCGACGGCAAAAACAGAGAGCTGCCACTAATTTTGAGCGAACTCGTTGTACTGCCTGCACATTACTGGGCAAGCAAAGATTTCGCAAAAGGCTCACTTACCCCTCCGCTTGGAAGTGGCCCCTATAAAATCTCAACATTTAATCTAGGCAAAGACAT
>NVVG01000136.1 GCA_002402125.1 Moraxellaceae bacterium | reverse complement strand
CCAAACCGGCGGCTGTTTGGACTAACTTGAGTTCCTCTTTGTTCATGGAAACAAGTACTTCTTTGGCCGTTGTTGATTGTTGTTGCTCTCTGGCTTTGTCCAGTAGCGCACCAAAGTCAGATACCTGTTGATCGGTTTGCCCACGTAGTTTTAATAGATTAATGGACTCAGTGGTGAGATTTAGTGAAGTAATCAAGTTAGTTTCCCTATGTTCGAACTCTATGGTTGCGCATTGTTGTGCAGATTTTATACCAGAAATCTGCGATTGAGTTTGATGTGTATTACTACAGAAAGGTAAGGTGCAGGTGGATAGAGTTGTTTATTTGGTGGCAATAAATTGCCTCTTAGTGGCAAATGTTTTCCGCTAAACTGAAAATAACTATGCGACCTAGGTTAATTGGTCTTATGCGAAAAATGTTTAATAACCTGCGGGATCTAGAATTTATGGGAACGTTTGGTGTGAGCGTTCAAGCTAGTGTGTAAATTCAGTTATTAACCCCTACTGAACTTGTTTGACATAGCCAATTGTCTTAATCACTACTGACACCACGTTGTCAGTAGCCCTGTCGTATGATGGTTCTGGTTCGAACACAAATGTACCGTAATCTAAAACTTTACCCATACACTAGGAATAGTAATATGTCTCAAACGACCGTAGAAATGGTTTCTTACCGTCTAAAAAATGATATCAGTAGTGAACAGTTGGCGGCTACTCATGCGCAGGTTAATGATTTTTTACGTCAACAACCTGGTTTTATGTACCGCTCGTTGAGTGAGGACGACAAGGGGCTGTTATTTGATGTGGTTTATTGGCAAGATATGACCAGTGCTAAAAATGCTGGAGAAAAATTTATGACTGATCCTGCCGGTCAATCATTGATTGCTTTAACGGATGAAACGTCTATTACCATGCGTCATATGCCGGTTTTAACTGAAACCCCGACAGAATGCAGCAATACCAACTAAGATACAGCCCATATGCGTAAAGCCGAACGCCTTTTTCAAATTATCACGTTGTTACGTGGTCGCCGTACAGTGATTACTGCAGAGCAATTGGCCGCAGAGCTTGAGGTGTCTGAACGAACTATTTATCGTGATATGCAGGCGTTGGTCTCGTCGGGCATGCCTATTGAGTCGGAAGCCGGTATCGGTTACCGACTCAAACCACGTTTTGATATTCCCCCTTTGATGTTTGACGAAGAGGAGTTGGAAGCGCTGCTGTTGGGTGTACGTATGGTGCAAAGCTGGAGTGGAAAGAAAGTCGGTGCCGCTGCCGATAGGGCGCTGAACAAAATACATAGTGTGTTGCCAGAAGATCTGCATCGACAATATGTGCAGAAACCCGAGTGGTTGATTGTACCGGCTATCCATAGGGAGCGTAGCGCTCGATTTAGTGATGAGATTCATTTAAGCATAAAGCAACAGCTGAAATTGCAGATGCATTATCAACGTGAAGACGGTGAATCGTCTCATCGGCAAGTTTTACCCTTGGGCCTGGTTTTCTGGGGGAATGTTTGGACATTAATTGCTTGGTGTGAGAAACGAGAGGGCTATCGGATGTTTCGTCTCGACAGGATTTTGTCTTTGGAAGTGACTGACGCTACTTTTGATACCAACAATAGTTGTAACTTGCAGCACTACTGGAAAAATAATGGAGGTTAATCATTTTTGATGTTGGCATTAACTAGAAAATTAGATAGCTCTCTATCCTGCAGTATATTTCACTGGGTTATTAGGTATAGGTGGTAGATATAAGAAGGTTACCTTCTAGGCGTTAGGTTTTTTACGCGCTATTAGCAGTAAAAAAATCTTTGGTCTGCTCATCTGCTGGAAAGTAAGATTCTATTCTTAGCTCTTGCAAGGTGATATCTGCTGCTGTACCAAAAGTGGTGATGGTTGAAAATAGATTTAGCGTTACCTGGCCTAAATTCAATTGAAGTGAAAGCATCGGTTTCTCGATTTCTGCGTCGTTAATTTTTTTCCAATCAGGAATATTCGGGTACGCTAATAGTCGTTTTAATAGACTGTCGCCCTGATTTATATTTAGTGCTTCTTCTCGTGCTCGCACTCTCAGCAAATGGGATGCCACCTCGTCCCAATTAGCAATGACGGAGCGCAATCCATTAGGAGAAAATAATAGCTCCAACACATTGTTGGCGTTAGTATTATCATTTAGCTGCATTGGAAACGAGCTAAGTAGCTGTTGATAAGATGCGTTCATCATTAATATATTCCAATCTTTATCAATCACTACCGATGGATAAGGAAGGTGGTTTTCCAACATCATGTTTAATGCATCCGACACAGGTTTCATTTGTGGGTCATCAAGCCCCCGGTGTTGATACATGGCGGAGTAACCCGCAGTACGCATTAATAAATTCACGTCTCGATGTGCCAAATCCATGGCATTCGCGAGGGTCAGCAATACCTGTCTACTGGGTTGTGAGCGGCCGGTTTCTATAAAACTTATGTGCCTCGATGAAATCTCTGCTTCTGTTGCCAGTGCAAGTTGACTAAAGTGTTGCGACTTTCTGTAGTGTTGTAATAATTGACCGACACTCAAGGTACATTCCTCATAAATTGGGTTTGTTGGTGGCTTTTCACTTTGGATTATAACGGACTAATTCACAGCGATCTGCTTTAATCCTTTTTGCTGAAACCAAGCACAGGTACCTACCGCAAATGCCACGGCCAGCATTAAGGCAATGCCATGCTCGCTCAACTGGGTGTAAAACAACATAATAACCAGCGGTGTTGCTAGCACCCAAGCCCAATCCGCTATGGTGATAAGTTTAGCCAGTGTAGTCTGTAGTTGTGAGCGTGTCGCCACCCATACTAGCGTGGCGGCAAAACTTAATAGTGAGACCGCTAAGCCCTGTAATAGTAGCGGCTGAATATTTCCAAGCCATTGTGACAGGGTTGCACTGTAGCTAAAGATTGTTAATGCACAGGCCGTAGAAAAGGTGGCATTAGCGATCATGGATTTTTGGATGAGTGTGTATTTCATGGTTAACCCTCTAGGTTAGTCAATGGTGTCAGTGTTTACGGGTGTTGAACCTATATTGATCAATATAGATAATTGAATCAATTACCTCTGAGGTAATGAAATTTCCAGTCTTATTGCATTAGGTTGTCGATGCGGTTGAAATTCGCTCAAGTATAGGGAGGTGGGTGATTTTTGGTTTGGTTTGGTTTGGTTAAGCATTTAATCCCTTTTTATCCATGTAGTCTGATTGTCTTATTCCCTTTCGAAAGTACTATACAACTAAGAAATATATTCACAGATTGTTAATCACCTATACTGAAAGGTATGTGGATTTGTTATGCCGAGCGTAATTCGTTGATTCTGATTTACTTCGGCATATTTGCCAGGGTGGTACCAACAACCTATGAATTACAAGAGCTATTCTGATCTTAATACGGATATTAGGAATCACATTCAGAGGATTTCTGAGTTGAATATAGACCTCGTTGTAGGAGTGCCCCGTAGCGGGATGGCTCCTGCATATATGATTTCCTTGTTGCTTAATGTGCATTGTACTGATATCGAGAGTTTTATTGAAAATAGGCCTTTAACGTCTGGCAATACAAGGCGGGTTCGCAGAGAGCTGTCTACACCTTTTGAGGCTGAAAACGTGTTAATTGTAGATGATAGTATTAATACGGGAAATACCATGGAGGAAGCTGTACGAAAGGCAAGAAGCGTATTTGACAAACATATCTATGCGTTGGCGGTATATTCTTCAAAGCTAATGCATGATCGAGTCGATGTGTTTCTAGAGTTTGTTTCCCAGCCCAGGGTATTTGAATGGAATTTATTTGGCCATCAAGTATTAAAAGACTCCTGTTTGGATATTGATGGTGTTCTTTGTGTTGATCCAACCGAGCAACAGAATGATGATGGAGTGTTATACAGAGACTTTATCCTAAATGCCAAACCCCGTTTTTTACCCTCGTATACGGTGTTTGCTCTAGTAACGAGTCGTTTGGAAAAGTACAGACCAGAAACGGAGCAATGGTTGAATAAATACAAAATTAAATATGACAACTTGATTATGCTGGACTTGCCGAGTCAGCAGGAGAGGAAAAAGTTACGATGTTATGGAGATCATAAAGCAGGTTTTTATCAACGTTCAGGTAGCGTTTTGTTTATCGAGAGTGACCCATTTCAAGCTAAAGAAATATGTGAGTTGAGTGGTAAACCTGTCTATTGTACCGATGATAATCATATGTACATGCCTGGCTATATGAGCTTGTTGGTGAATGACCGGATAAATATACTTGATCGATTAAAAGGCTTGTATGATAGTCATTTCTATCCGTTGTTAAGGGAGTCGAAGAAGATATTGTTTGGAGTTCAAAAACGCAATAAGCGCTGAATGCTAGTGACACATTTCAGATCGGGCTGCCATTGGATATTTGTCTGTACACTAACTAATAACTAGCCCCATCTGTTTTAATTTTACAACTGTGGCAAGGTATTTTCGTTTTACTCTTGAGATATTTTCTTTTTCCGGTTCTTACTTTTAAAAAAAAGTATTCGATCAGAGAGTCCCTGTAGATCATTAATGATGGTGCCGAATTGCTCTATGTTGTCATCGACATTGCTCACGGTGTCTGTAAGGTTTTCTGTGTTGTTTAGCATGATTTTTAGTTGATGTTGCAAATCATCTATCCTGTCTTCAACTTGGTTTAAACCTTCTGCCATACCTCCTGTGTGGGATTGCATTTGAAGGATTGCTGAAATTATTTCTAATACCAATCGTATTACTATTACTCCAATGACAAATATTACTGGACCTAACAACAATAAAAAAAACAATCCAAATGGTAGAGAGATGTACATTGTGTTAATGCTGACTGCTAAGATGCCAATCGTTAAGGCAATGATCGATAACCCGTATACCAACGGAAGTAAATTAATTGAAACTGGTTGTGAAAAGGACGTGTCAGATAAGTCTTTTGCCAATTGCATAAGTCGGTTGCTTGTCGATAGCGCTTGGTTTTTACGCTGCAACAATAAATGGACGTCGTTCGCTTGCGATGTATTTGTTTTAGCGTCTTGGATACGTGGAGCGTCGTCATTGGGCGCTTCTTCGATAAAGGAGAGAGGGTTTTCATCAATTGTTGTTGTGTTGTGAGGGTTGAGCGTGGAGTAGGCTTTTTTTGAATCTCCCGTGTCTTGAGAAGGTGAGCCAAAGGTGGTTTCATTTTTGACTTTTCTTTCGTTAACTATTTTATTGGTCAAAGCGAATACCCTACTTTATCGGTTGTGTTTGCTGAGTTTCAACGAACTGAAATTGATGGCCCAGACAGAGGAGGGCTGTCCCCAATTTTCCTAACTAACTGCAGGGCAAACTAGGACTTATAGAATTTGTCTCTTTATTGTAGCTATTATTAATCGATTACGTGCCCTCGGTAAAGCGGGAAAGCGAACTATTACGCCGCCGGTTAATATTTAAGCATCTTTCGCCGCGAAGTAGGTCCCTAGTATCTAGAGAGTGTTTTAGGACCGGAGCCCCTGTTATTTGGATCAGGAGTGCTTTGTCGAAATGTCTATTATATGTCATGCTAGTCGCCCATTAATTAGACCCACCTAGTATAGGCAAGCAGTGAAGCAATTAATTCGTACAATTTTCTCGCCGTTATTAAATCTATTTGAATCTGGCGACTCACCGTATCTATACAAATCATCCCATCGAAAAATATTGATTGTAATGGGTGTGTTGTTTGTCGGTTTAGGCTCTCTTGTATTCGCTTTTGCTCAAGGTCAAGACCCAGCCTATCTGTTCCCAGTACTGATATTTGGTGGTAGTGGTATTATTTGTGTCGTTGTGGGAACAGTGGGTAGTGATCGCGCTGTGGCAAAAATATGGGGCTCTCGGTAGCGTATTAACATTAAACTTAGGAGGGGTTGGACGTGCGAATTCGAGCATTGAGAAAACACGTGGCGGTTGAATTGGTTGTTGATCCTGTAGGGCAACTGTTGTCCCGCGCGGGCGATATACCTGTTCTTTTAACGGTGCCTCACGGTGGTTGGGAAAAAATCCCTGGTATTGTCGCCGAAAGAGTTGAGCCACCCTCCATAACCGGTGATAGCCGATATAATAAATCCAGTGTGGATACTAACACTCAGGTGATTGCCGGTTATGTAATGTTAAGTTTGATGAAAAGAGGCTTTACACCTTATGTCGTGATGACAAAGGTACAGCGGCGCACATTAGATTTTAATCGTTCGTGGTCACACAATATCCAATCGCATATAGCAAATCCCTTTTATAGGTTGCCATTGGGGCCATCATTAGCGAAAGCGTCACCGACTTTAAAGTATCGTTACGATACCTTCTTTGATCAAATTGGCGTGTTTCAAAATCAGATTAAGGCGAATTTCAAATCAAAATTAACAAAAGCAATTCATATTGATTTCCATGGTACTTCGCTGCCCAATAACGGGGATTTTGCTATGGGCACGCTTAATGGGATAGCAGCTAGCGCTCGTCATTTTACCTCTACCGCTAACTCTGATAGTTTTGAAAATTGTTTAATTGCATCCGGATTGCGCTCAGCCAGTATTAAAAGAAATGGTAAGGAGCGTTTAAGTGGTACGCATATATTGAAGGAATTTGGCCGGTCGTCGGGGGGGTTCAATAGTRTTCAGTTAGAGCTTGGTCAAACATGCAGGGCTATTGACAAAACGATAAAATCTCGACCAAGCGATATAGTTTGCCAGAGAACAGCAACGAAGATTGCCGACGCTATTCTTGACTGGTTACGTAAAAACAATGTGATTTAGTCTCATCTATCAAGCCTATTATTACGTAAAATATMCTGRCCTATGGCARGTCACGGATGTTTTCCTCGCCCGAGCCATTGARTTGGCTGATGAYCTACAAGAGGAAYATCCTGACYTAAATGTTATTTTYGTCGATCCTAGGGATGCATTTCAAGACCAAGATTACATTCTTGTTGATGGTATTCACCCCAACGCGGCTGGATCAGAAGTGTTAGCCAWTCTAGTGTGGGATGCCATGATCGAAAATAACATTGAGCAAGGAAACGCCTGCCCAGTTGAGAGCTAACGTATTGGCTTGTACGTTATTTAGGGAGATAGGCCTCTTATATCCCTAAATAACGCGAGTAGAGAATTGTTTGATAGCCTTCTCAAGTATCTATCGCCGCCTTTAAAAATCATATCCAGGCCTGATAGCGGCTAAAGCGTCATTGTTTTCGGCCCGATGGCATCTTTTGGGTCGAACCCCAGCAATATAGTTGTAACTTACCGACACCGATCTATATTTATACACTAGGGATCCTGCTTTTTGGATTCTCATGTATTTTGAGTTCTTGGTATGCAACACCTTAAAAATTATCAGATTTTGGGAAAAATAGCTGAAACCTCTAACTCAGAGGTGTTTCGTGCCCGCAGGGACGGTGATAGTGATACTGTCATCATAAAAGCCCTGAAGACCCCGCGCTCTACCCCCGCAGATATTGCGCGATTTAAGCATGAGTACAAACTCATTCAGGGCATAGATCAAGATGGTGCCATTAAAACCTTGGATGTGATTGAGCAAGACGGTAACTTAGCGCTAGTGCTGGAAGATTTTGGCGGTTATTCACTCGAAAGCATAATGTCTAGAGGTACGCGGTTTTCCATTGGGCATTTCTTAACAATTTCCATTCAAATTGCCGAAGCGCTTGCTAACCTGCATAAAACAGAAATTATTCATCGGAGTGTAAAGCCAGACAATATCTTGATGAATACATTTACAGGAGTGGTAAAACTGGCGGATTTTGGTGTGGCCGTAGATTTTGCCAGTGCCAATAGTCCAGTTCACAATCGAGTTGTCACCCAACATGAGCTTGCCTATATGTCACCCGAGCAAACGGGACGAACCAACCGTTCTGTGGATTATCGTGCGGACATATATTCCCTGGGTGTGACCTTGTACGAAATGCTCACGGGCAAGCTTCCTTTTCAATCGATTGATCCCATGACCTTGATCCATTCACATATTGCCGTTTTGCCTGAACCTCCATTACAACTTTATGCTGATATCCCCGCGGTGCTATCGAATATTGTAATGAAACTGCTAGCAAAAAATAAGGAACACAGATATCAGAATTGTTTTGGGATCGTGGCGGACCTTAAGGAGTGTCAACGGCAGCTTTCCGTAAACGGAAAAATTGAGTCTTTTGACGTCGCGCAAAATGATATATCTAATAAATTTATTATCCCGCAAATGTTGTTTGGGAGGGATAAAGAGATAGAACAGTTAACATCGCTATTTGATAGAGTGTGTAAAAGAAATTTGTTTGTGAATGATTCTGGAACTGCTCGTTCAAATCCTGGTGTGGCGGTAATGCTGATTTCGGGTAGCCCTGGCATTGGTAAAACCATGTTAATTAATGAAATACGCCGGTCTCTTGTTGCAGAGCATGGGTATTTTATCTCAGGAAAGTTTGACCAGTTTAGAAAAGATAAACCCTATAGTGCAATTACAGAGGCATTTCAGGGGTTTGTTAAGCAGATATTGTCTGAAAGCAAAGAAAAGATTAGATATTGGAAAGAAATTATTGTCCAAAGTGTCGGTGATAATGGTCGAATTATCACTGATTTGTTTCCTTACATTGAACTGATTATTGGGCCACAACCTGTGCTGGAGGTTTTAGATCCGGAAGCATCTAAACATAGGTTTAGGTTCGTTTTTGAGAGGTTCGTCAGTGTATTCCCCTCAATTCATCATCCTGTGGTGATGGTCTTGGATGATCTGCAATGGGCTGATACGGCAAGTCTTGAGTTGTTAAAAATCATCACTACCAATGARGAGGTAAATCATTTTTATGTCATTGGTTCCTACCGAAATAATGAAGTGGGAGAGGGACATCCGTTAAATCACACCATTGATGAGATTGAGGCCACAGGTCTAGGGATTGATAGGATTCACCTTGGGCCAATTTTGGAGATTGATGTAGCAAGTATTATTGTTAATATATTTAAGTGTTCCAATGAGGAGGCTAGGGAACTTGCGACGTTAGTGTACAACAAAACCCATGGTAATCCGTTCTTCGTGCTGCAATTTTTAAYGGGGTTGTACAAAGATAATGAAGTTGTTCTTGACCCAAAATTAGGGTGGAGATGGAATATTGGGCGTATTGAAAAACTGCAAGTCACCGATAATGTGGTTGACCTATTAATGCATAAAATTGGCAAGCTGTCGGAGACGGCGCGAGAAATATTAACGATTACCGCTGCCATCGGTAATTATTTTGATTTAGAAACACTGTCTTTTGTGGTTGGGAGGTCGATTGATACTACGCTTGATAATCTATATGAAACCATAAAAGAAGGATTTATTTGCTACTCACCTGACAAGGGGCATTATGTTTTTGTCCATGACCGAATTCAAGAGGCGGCATATTCTCTGGTTCCCGATAAACAGAAAGCCGCGCTTCATCTTCGGATTGGGAGAAAAGCACTTGAAAACTGCGTTGATAAAGAAGATCTCGACAGACGTTTGTTCTATATTCTTGATCAGTTGAATTTTGGTACCGCACTGATAACTGACATGAACGAGCGCGAGGAAGTCGCGAAATTAAACCTTAAAGCGGGCAATAAGGCTAAGATGTCTTCTGCTTTTGGCGCTGCGCTCCAATATTATGAAACCGGCATGCGTTTTCTTAAGCCTCAATCCTGGCAGCATCAATACAGGTTAACGCTCGATTTTTATGAAGAAGCTGCAGAGGTGGCTTTTCTTAGTGGGGAGTATGAAAAAACGGATGAGTTTGTAGATGTTGCTTTGGTCCACGTTAAATCTGAGTTAGATAAAGTTAATGTGACAATATCTAGAATTCTTGCGCTGAAGTCACAAGAGAACCACAGTGGTGTTTTTGATGAGGGTGTCCCATTGTTGAAGCGCTTGGGCGTGAATATAACCAAAAACCCAAGTCTATTTCGTGTTGGTGTGGAGTTTTTAAGGGTTGTATTCTTGCTAAGGAATACGAAGCCTGTGGACTTCCTTGATTTTCCCGAGGCTACAGAACCTAATGCGATAGCAATATCCCGTTTAATTACCACTGTATCTGCAAGTTGTATCTTTTTCAGTAATCCAATGTTGTTTGGCTTGTCAATATTGTTAGCGGTTAGATTTTCTGTTAAACATGGAGTTACACCTGACTATGCCTTTCCTATTGCCTGTTATGGATTGGTCGTATCAAAGGGTTTTAGGAAATACCGTCAAGGTGCAGAGTACGGTGATGTGGCTTTCAGGCTTATGGAAAAATTGGGGAATAAGAAACAGTTAACTAGAACCATCTTTCTTGCGAATACCATGCTCTACCATTGGCGCTACCCGCTAGTAGATACAATATTACCGCTTAAAAAAGGCTACGATATTGGATTGGAATCGGGCGATCTTGACTTTGCTTGCTTTAATTTAAAAATGAGTGGATTGCATTCGCTTTTGATCGGGTTGGAATTGCCTGAATTTGATCGTCAATTGAGAAAAAGCGATAAGATGATTCGCGATAACGATCAGCAATTTGTATTAAAACTACATTCGATTATGTGGCAGGCTGTGCATTGTTTAATGGGTAAAACGGGAAGTCCAGTGTTTATTGTTGGTGATATTTGTGATGCGGAGAAAATGGAAGCTGAATGGATTTCAACACATGACGAATATGCTTTGAGTACTTTCTATTTTTCTAAATTATGCATATGCATCGTCTTTGGAGAGTACGAATTAGCAAGGAAGGTTTCAAAAAGTTTTAGGAAACATAACTCTAACGTGATGGGGTTGTGTATATACCAATATGCTTATGGTTTTGACTCACTTTGTAAATTGATGTTGTACCCAAAGGTTAGTTTTTTGAAAAAGATGTACTACAGAGGTCATATCTTGTTCAATAGATTGCAGTTGAAATCTTGGGCTCATCATTCCCCAGAGAATTATGAGGCAATGTACCATCTTACTGAGGCATTGCGGTTATGGAAGATAAAGAAAAACCTTGGGGCAGCTGAAAAGGCGTTTGAAGCAGCGAAAGCGACGTTTGATGCTTCAGAAAACCGTATGGTAAAGATGTTCTTGTATGAGTACTTTGCCAATTTTTGGGAATTTAGAGGTTATCGAAAAACTGCTGTCGAGTATATGACCATTGCCTATGGAGAGGTTGAGCGCTGGGGAGGTGCAGGGAAACTAAAACAGCTCAGACAAAAATACCCTGAGTTACTGGTGGATATCGACCAATAAATATAATACGGCAGAATATTGTAGATTTAGTTTATACATGTGGTCGTGTATACATTAAAAGCACTTCTATCACATGCGCTCGTCACATTTTCCCAGCAACGAATTGCTTTTTATGCAATTCTTTGTATATAATATGTTAAATCGACATTGTTTGTGGGTGAGGGTCTATATGTGGAATATGGCACATTAGATACAGAGTGCAAAAACGGAATTTTTGATTGTTAGCGAGTTAATCGGAAGGGATGAAATGATTAAATATAAAAAGGAAGATATCGCAAGTCTACAAATTAAATTTACCGAGAGCCCCAGCGATTTGGAAGCGTATTATCAACTTGTAGAAACAGTCTATAAAAGAGATCTCAATGTAGATCTATCTGAGTATCGTATCGGCAGTAGTGATAATACATATTGCCTGGTTGCTAAACATAAAGGCACCGTTGTAGGCGGGCTGTTGGGAGTTGTCATATCTCCCGAATCCGAAAATTTATTACCTTTAGAATCTGACACTTTCAGACTAAGAGATGTCTTGCCGGAATATTGTCAGGGGGTTCGTAAATACGCAGAACTTACTCGTATTGTCGTTGATCCATGTTTTCGAATAGGCGATCACATCGTATATGAACTATTAAGTATGTTTGTAGAGCTCGCAGTTAGAAAGAATATTGATACTTATTTTTCTCTTTCCCCTTTAACGCTATGTAGAACATATCGCAGAGTTGGAAGAAGGCTCGGTGTAGAAATAGTCCCTCGCACAGATATAAACTATCCTGCTAAATCACCTTATAAAGAAAACGATGTTACTTTGTTCATCAACGCCTGTCGCATGACTCGTAACACAAATAATCAGGCAGAGGGTGGCAACGAATCCCAGATTATGTATGAAGAACTTGTTATTTGAGTTTGAGACGCTTAGTTGGCCTGTACCTGTTCCGTAGCTTCTAAGATAGCGTTTATGGAATTTCTCGCGTATGTTTTTTGAAATGTTCCCATGTTAGGTCCATTACATTCACCCTGTCATTGTTGCCATAGGCTAGGTGACCACCTAAAAATAAACCTTTTCCATCTAGGGTGCAGAATGTTACCTCAGCACCATCGTCACAAGCGTCCCTTGTTAAGCAGGAGGCGCTACCTTTCTCATAGGTTGTTCTTGGCTCGTCAGTACAGTGATTTCTATCGGACCAGACGTCAAATGATTCGGGGGCTGACAAAAGTGTTAAATATGACCCGGGCGCAAGGAGGTTGAATGCCTCGTTACCCTCGTAAGGTATCAGCCAGTCAGTAGTTGAATGAAAGGAGATAATTGGAACGGAAGTCCCCGTTTCACAATCATCGTTAAGGCGGGGTATTGGCATGGATACTGTGGATATTGCCGCAAAGGTTTCTG
>NVVG01000135.1 GCA_002402125.1 Moraxellaceae bacterium | reverse complement strand
ATAGGTCGCGGAGGAGGGTGCGTTATATCTAGCGAATATGGTCGGGCAACTTTGGTTGGAATGAACACAAATTTAATTTTGGCCGGCTGCTATGGGATGACGGCAAAAATCACGAAATAGATCTCCATTTCAAATATTAGTTAACGAGTGTGTTCCCTCGACTCTTTTCTATTAGTTCATTGAAGTTTGACATTAAATCCCCTCAAAGCGAAAGGAAACCCCCAAACCTAGAGTGCGTGGCATTCCGTACAATACGCCGTAACTGGCACCGCGACTATGGGTGTCAGTAGTGTCTGTAATGTAAGCCTTGTCGGTTAGATTCTTACCCCATACATAAAGTTCCCAGGTGCGGCCTTTGGTCATTAAGCCAGCTCTTGCGTTAATTAGAGTGTAGGCATTCGATTGCATGAGTTTGATATTCTCTAGCGCTTTATAGGTGCTGTCCTGGTAGGAAAAATCAATAGTTGTCGCGAAATCCATGCCTTGCAATAAATCTGGCCATTCGTAATGAAATGAACCATTGAAGTTGTGTTTGGGTGAATTGGGTAAGTCGTTGCCCTCAAAGCGGTCTATGTCTTCTTGAATACCGTCAAAATCTACTAATATTGCATTGGTGTAGCCATAACCAATGCGCACATCCATATGGGCCGCTGGGCGCCACCAATATTCGATATCTACACCGCTAATGTCCGCTTCGCCGGCATTGGTTATTATCGAATCTCCATCGACTCTGAATTTCTGCAGCTGCATATCCTGGTATTTGTAGGCGTAGGCCACTGCATTCAACTGCATAGACCGCTCCATAAACATGGATTTCCAACCGACTTCCACGACTTTGACAATTTCTGAGTCAAAGGGAAGAATTGCGTCCGGATTAAAAATTACAGAACCGTCGAAGCCCCCGCTTTTAAATCCTTTACTGAGACTAACATAACCCATCATATTTTCGTTGAAGGTGTAATTGAGTCCTATCTTACCGGATACATCCTCGTACTTTAGTTCTTGATCATGTTCGAACACAGTAACGGGGACAGTACCATTGGTGAAGCGGCTAGGGATCATTAAGTTGGCTAAGTCATCGGTTTGTCCATCATAGCTTTTGTCCTCATTGGTATAGCGCAGCCCAATGACAAGGCGCAGGGGATCGGTCAGTTGCCACTCTGTGTGGGTAAATATCGACGTTGATGTGCTTTCTTGAATATAGAGTTGCTGGGCCGCAGAGTTGAACAGAATGGGAAAGTCAACCGTTTTAACTGCGTCCACTTCGTCCTTTGAGTAATATAGGCCGACAATCCAGGAATAGTGCTCAGTCTCTGTGGAGGACAAGCGCAACTCTTGGGTCACTTGAGTGATTTCATCATCGAACATTTCGGTAATTATACGCTGTGGCTGATTGTCGAAGTCACCCAGTAGTTTACGCTCTATATCTTCCCAGGATGTTACGGAGGTAAAGGAGAAACTTCCAAAGTCAGCATAGGTGTGGAGTACGAATCCAAAGTTGTCATTGTCGATGGTGGGCAAGGTGTCGGCCGAGACGGTGTAGGGGTCGTCATCGGCAAAAAAGCCAAAGGAGCCGGCACAATCGGCTGCTGAGCTGCTGGCGTTATTAATGAATGCCTCACAGAATTTATCCTCATCGGCAGTGGCTAAAAAGAATTCAAAGTCGGGGAAAGCTAAGTCGGGATTGCCGATGGGCCGAGCATCTTTGAGCCAACCCTCGGAGTTATCCTTGGCCCTATGAAAGCTCAAAAAGAAATTCAGGGTGTCGGATGGGACCCAAGTAAAGGACGCTCTCCATGCCCAAATATCAGCCCCGCCATAATTGTCTGCTACAGCGTTGGGGAAGGTGCTACCGTCAGGRTTGAGGCCAACAAAWTTACCTCCAGCGTCCTGGGTCACAAAATTGTCACCGTCTCTCAAGCCAGTGTTGTCGATATGCCCTTCGCTATGWTTGCGATAAAAGGCTAGSCGCATGGCGARCTTGTCGTTAATAAGAATTCTGTTCCAYGCCCCACTTAGATCCATTGCYGCATAATTACCTTTGGATAAATCKAGATTAAATGTGTTGTWGTMGAAGCTCGGACGRGTGGTAGAGAAGTTGATGGCGCCGGACGTAGTATTTCGACCATAGAGAGTCCCTTGAGGACCCTYTAACACATCGATTCGGTCCATATCGAAAATAGGAAAACCTAACATGGACGAAGATCCCAAATATACTTCATCCACATAAACGCCTACAGAGGGATTATTGTTGCTKTTAACATCATTGATGCCAACCCCTCGTATAGTGATGACGGGATTAGAATTTCCATAAGCGGTCTTAATATCCACGTTTGGCGAGTGAGCKSCGATATCCCARAYTCGCTTRAAGCCTAAATCCTTGATCATATCGGCATCGAAACTGGTAATTGAAATAGGGACGTGCTGGCTAAACTCAGATCTCTTCTGAGCGGTAACCACGATATTTTCAATCTCTAGTAGATGTGTGAGTGAAAAATCGAAAGGGTCTTTCGCTGACGGCTCTGCTAGTGCTGGATCACAGAGGGTAATTAATAGAAGATAGGCTGTGAGCAGAGGCATTTTAAAGCTCATCGCTAGTCTCCTTGTGAACAGGCAATAATCTTGGGCATACATAAGACGTAGTATAGCTTATCTAGGTGGTGGAACTAACTGCATACAACCAAGAATAATGCCGATTCTAACGATCCAAATGCGTACCCCTTTAGAAGAAAAATGTTAAATCATACGACAACCATACCAGGGTGCCGTAGGCTACTGAATGCTAGATGGAAAATAGCGGCCACTTTGGGGCCGGCCGCGGATTGAAAAAATCCAACATGGAATTGCGCAGAGAAGTGGCCTATATACCATTTTGTTCAAAGTAATAACTATTTATTATAAACATAGGTCGCGAGGGGTAATTGGGGTCAGAGCAGTATTAAGGAAATGTTATTCTGATCCCGATATTCCTGTTTTGTTTTTTGGCGGGGGCGGTGCCCCAGATGTTAGCTAGTGGATAAGCCTGGCTACAATATACTCTTTGTTCATATTTTGTGTTATATTTTCCTTCTTAAACTCCTATCTGAATTATCAAGGGATTGAATGTTATGAACGCAATCAAGCTTATCGTGCTTTTTTCTATGGCTCTATTAAGCCTATCCGCCCAGGCATATAATGTTGAAGGGATGCTAACTTATAGTGATAAAACATTTAAATGGGATGGTATTTCCAATAAATACGAGACCAAGAACACAGGTTTGGGGGCTGTGTATTTTTTCCAAGATGTGGACATTAGTAAAGGTCCATGGGCTGAGGCGAGTTTTTTGAATAAGTCCTCAGGTGTTGTTGTTATGTATCAAGATCACGAATATAAAAAGACGGATTCGGACTTTAAGTATTCGTCTGAGGTGGCAGGTGCTGCAGTCCATAGTGTGATTGAGTCGAAATGGGTATTGGAGGCTGAGTTAGTTTATCTAAACGGAAAATTTAATGATGGCGATAGATTCACAGCAAATTCTAAGAGCGTTACTATAGGTTCATATATTGGAGAGCGAGACCAAGTCTTATTTGAATATGCCCAGTTAGACCTAGATTATAGCGATGATTTAAATATTGACCATATTGTTAAAAGGTTTTCAATTAAATATCGATATCTATTGGGTTTTGGGAATTCCCGATATTTGGCTGTACAGAGCTCTTTTACTAAATCAAATTCTACTGATGATTTAGATACCAGAGGAAATAGCTTTGTTCTAGGAGCTATGTATTATCTTAGAAAAAATTTGGGATTACGTACTGAGGTTGAATTAGAAAGAGAAGAAGATGATAATAACGATAAGACTCGACAGGAAACCTATACATTGGGTGTCGAATATTTTCCTACAGAATCTGTTCTCCTAAATGCTAATTATATTACTGAAAATCGCTTAGAGGAACCATTCGCTTCTGCTGATAGAGATGGCGAAGGAACAAGAATTGAGTTGAATATCGGTTATCGTTTCTAACGCTGGTCCGAATTAAGCGATTTTCACAGGACATTCAAAGCGCCGAGATACAAGGGCATAATTGGAGGTGAAAGCGTTGTTACTATCGGCACACCTTATGGAGTTGGTCATGTAGCGCATTATCATGCTCTGCGTTATGTTACCCAAACAAATAACAGATATCTAAAACGAGTAATGTAAATGGAGGTTTACTTCAGCAGCTTTTGATGGATATTCTGATACGCGTGGCGCGTAGTCGTGTTTGGTATCGTTCTTATTAAACCAGCCTAGTATATTATGGATATTCAACCGGACATCAACGTTCCGGTGTCGATTATTATTTAGTCCAAAAGATAAAAACCCTTTCTCTCTGGAGAGCGGCTGCATGGGTGTTTCTATTATGGTTGGGTTTCTCATCACAAACTTAGTGAGTCCCCTGTGGGGGGGTGTGAAGGATTTGGAGCGATCTGACTGTGCTATAGCGGACGAGGTTATCGATAATGTGATGAGTATTAGTATGACGGTCTTCATAATGAGCACCACGTGAGTTTGTGTGAACAATAGATAGTTAGCGTATCGTTAGTGATGCCGAATGGCAGGTGTTTTCCTTTTTTGTGTCGGTAGCCGCGGCCAAGTATTGCCGCTCCTGTGCTCGAAAATACCCTAAATGATTGTGTGATACGGGTTGTAATCATGTCGATGCCATACTAGAAATATCAGTAGATATGATGCTGCAAAGACCGTACCCAGTTTTAGGCTAGCAAATATGAAGTGACGATTTTTTAGTGCACTCGATTGCAGCGGATAACGAGCGCAGCCTGCGCTATATTTAGTCATCTCGACTAAAAGGTGCACTCAGACCGTAAAGTCAAAAGCTAGCCTGAGTAGGGGGCGAGAGGAAAGTTATTCTGATATGCTTTAATTTGTAAATTGAAAGTGGCAGAACATGCTCGCGTTTCAATTTGAGGTTAATTAATAAATATTTAGGGCTAAAACTGAGAGGTTCCTTCGTATGGCGTTATCGGAAACTGAATTACGTGTACAGCTTGCTGCGTGCTACCGAATTTTTGATTATTTGGGGTGGGATGAACTCATCTTTAATCATATCACCGTAAAAATTCCTGGAGAGTTTCAACATTTTTTAATCAATCCTTATGGACTTCTCTATAGCGAAGTTCAGGCGTCTAATTTAGTTAAGGTCGATATCGATGGCAATATTATTGATGACACTCCCTATAAGGTAAACCCCGCTGGAATGGTTATTCATAGTGCTATTCATGAAGCACGACCAGACGCTCATTGTATAGCCCATATACACAGTGATGCGGGTATGGCGGTGGCTTGTCAGCAAGAAGGTTTACGCATTGATAATTTTTATTCTATCTTGCTTCATAACCAGCTGGCCTATCATGATTTTGAGGGGATCACTGTTAATCCAGAAGAAAAGTTACGCTTGGTCGCCAATTTAGGAAACAAAAACCACCTAATATTACGCAATCACGGATTATTAAGCTGTGGAAAAAATATCCCGGAAATGTTCCTCAATATGTGGCTGTTACAGCGTGCTTGTGAAATACAGATTGCTGTTGATGCTACGGGTAAACCGGTATCACCTATTTCCAAAGAAATAGGTGATAGGTCTGAAGAGCTGCTAAAAATTCAGATGTCTGGGGCAGCACGGGGTGAACTAGAGTTTAATGCTTTAGTAAGAAAAATTGATCAAATAGATTGTTCCTATAAGGATTGAATAATCTGATAAATCTAACTTCTCTAGAAATTGAATAATGGGGGTGAAAAGCTAAGAATTAGCAGCAATCTTCTGGATACGGCATCTTATTGCTATATGTGTGCTGGAAAAGTAGCGATATTAGCTATAGAGGTTATAGTAGCGGTATTATTGACAGGCGTTAATAATTTCTCCGCCCCCATAGGAAGCAAGCATGCCTGAGTACACCAAACATCTACCCCGTGAATTGTATCGTGCAGAGCACGTGCGTGAACTTGATCGCATTACCATTCAGGAACAGGGCATTCCTGGATTTTTATTGATGTCTAAGGCGGCGGCGGCGACCTTCGAGATGATTCAACAGCGCTGGCCGCAGATAGATCGACTGACGGTATTTTGCGGGTTAGGCAATAATGGTGGTGATGGTTACGTGATAGCCAGGCTGGCCCAGCACGTAGGTTACGCCGTGGCGGTATGGCATGTCGGTGATGTGGCAAAGCTTAAGGGTGATGCGTTAGTCGCATTCGATGAGGCCAAAGCCAATAACGTTCAGATTGATCAGTTTGATTCGGATACTTTCTCTGTGCCAACGGCAGGTATTGTTGTTGATGCATTGCTGGGTACTGGTTTGAAAGGCGATGTTCGCGGTGAATATGCCGTGGCCATCGAAACCATCAATAGCATTGATTTGCCCGTGTGTGCTGTGGATATACCCTCAGGCTTGTGTGCTGATACCGGTTGTATTCTAGGTAATGTGGTTGATGCCGATGCCACCGTGAGCTTTATTGGATTAARACAAGGATTGCTAACGGCAAATGGCCCACAACAATGTGGTGAATTATTTTTTGCCCGGTTAGGTGTGCGTGATGCTGTGTATCAGGCGGTTCAGCCCAGTGCCACTCGAATAGCTCGGCCGGATGTGAATAGCAAACTCGGACAACGTGACCGTGGTGCCCATAAAGGCAATTTTGGCCATGTGGTGTTAATTGGCGGTGATCACGGCATGGGCGGGGCGATCATGATGGCCAGCGAGGCTGCGAGTTATGTTGGTGCCGGTTTGATGACCGTACTAACTCGCGGTGAGCATGTTGCGCCGTTGCTAAGTCGTCATCCAGAAGCGATGGTGGTCGATGCWGATATGCATGATTCAGGGTTGAATGAGATTATTGCCAGGGCAACTGTCATTGTTGTTGGTCCAGGTATTGGTAAGGGRCCATGGGGGATTAGCCTACTGCAAAGAGCGTTGTCTACCCAGGTGCCGATGGTGCTGGATGCCGATGGWYTGAATTTTTTGGCATCTGAGGCCGGTGTACCTTTTCGGCAGCGGGGCAATTGGGTATTAACACCACACCCAGGCGAGGCTGCTCGATTATTAGGTTGCCCGATAGCGGAGATTAGCAAGGACAGGTTYCGAGCGGTCCAGMAACTCAGTGATCACTATTCTGCCGTTACGGTATTAAAAGGAGCCGGTTCGTTGATTGCTGCGCCTGAATCGCCTGCCGAATCTAGCGCAGTCTGTGGTTTGGTTAATGCGGGTAACCCWGGCATGGCGACSGCGGGCATGGGTGATGTATTAAGTGGTGTGATTGGCGGTTTACTGGCTCAGCAGTTGTCATTAGCGGACGCTGCGCGAACCGGGGTCTGGTTGCATGCCAAAGCAGCTGATTGTGCGGTAAAAGAATCCGGAGAGAGGGGCTTGCGGGCCACGGACCTCTTCCCTTATATTCGCCGTTTGGCCAATGGAAAACAGAAATTGTGTAAACATTGATGAACCCTACGTCAAAGAACCCAGTGTCGCTAATCGCGGGTACAGAAGAAGAACTGATTGGTTATGGGGAAGACCTTGGCAAGGCGATTGCTGAGATAATCGTAGCGGATAAGAACCAAACTAGCGCTTTTGTTGTCTATCTCCGTGGGGACTTGGGGGCGGGAAAAACCACTTTTTGCCGAGGGTTTTTACACGCATTTGGCCACCTTGGGGCGGTGAAAAGCCCAACCTATACGCTGGTTGAGCCCTATGAGCTAGCCCAATGCACGGTATATCATTTTGATTTATACCGTATAGCAGACCCTGAAGAGTTAGAATTTATGGGAATTCGAGAATATTTTGGTGAAAATATGCTCTGTTTGCTGGAGTGGCCCGATAATGGAGAAGGCGTAATCCCCAAACCTGATGTAGAATTGACCATAGATAAACAAAAAAGAACAAGACAGCTGCAGCTCTCGGGGGAGAGTGAGAGAGGGCGTGGAGTACTGAGCGCCTTTTTGACGGCAAGACAAGAATGAAGCTGAGTTGATGATTAATAAGAACCAAATAATAAAAGGGTGTCGGGGTGTTTACAGAGTACTTTTATAAGGCCGCCGGTGTTGCCAGTATTGCCAGTATTAGTAGTGCCGCACGAGTGATAGGGTTGGGGGTGATACTGTTGATAGTATCAACACTGACCTATGCGGATGAAAAGGTCAGCAATGTCCGGGTCTGGCAGGCGCCAGACAGTACCCGAGTAGTATTTGATTTATCTGGACCGGTGGTCCATAGCATTTTTACGCTGACCAAACCGAGCCGTGTTGTTATTGATCTTAAAAATACCCTGCGTACTAAAGCACTGTTTAATATTGATTTAAAAGATAGCGCTATTTTGAAAGTGCGTAGTGCAATGCAAAATAAGAAAGACCTGCGTATTGTTTTGGATTTGAAAAGCGCATTGCGTCCAAAGAGTTTCCTGCTAAAACCCAATGCACAATATGGCCATCGCTTAGTGCTGGATTTAGAAGGCAGTGTAGCCTCAACAGTCTCGACAAAAGCGTCGAGATCGACAGCTGTGAATACGGCTACCCCGATTAGAAAACCTAAAACTAAGGTGGCCGGCGGGCGAGATATTGTTGTGGCCATTGATGCGGGGCATGGCGGTGAAGATCCTGGAGCTACCGGCCAGAAAGGTACCCGAGAAAAACATGTGGTACTAAAAATAGCCAAAGAATTAAAAGCAGCATTGAATAAGTATAAAGGCATTCGTGCGGAGCTAACGCGTAAAGGAGACTATTTTCTTAAACTAAAAACCCGTCGAGAAATAGCCCGCAAGAAATTAAAGGCGGATATATTCATCTCTATTCACGCGGATGCGTTTAAAAATGGTAAAGCGAGTGGGGCCTCTGTGTTTGCGTTATCTCGCAGTGGTGCAACCAGTACCTTGGCGCGCGTGTTAGCCGAGCAGGAAAATAAATCGGATGTTATTGGTGGTGTCAACTTAGAGGATAAAGATGAAGTGCTTGCCAGTGTGTTGGCAGATCTAGCGATGGAAGGCAGCATGGATCATAGCTTAACCGTTGGAAAATATGTGTTAAGCGAAATGGGTCGGGTGACCAAACTGCATAAGAAACGTATTGAACAAGCGGGTTTTGCGGTATTAAAATCACCGGATATGCCATCGATCTTAATAGAAACGGGATTTATCTCTAATGCTACGGAAGAGAAAAATCTGAATTCTTTGCGGCACCGCAAAAAACTCACGCAAGCTATGGCTAAAGGTGTTCTTAAGTACTTTGAACAGCACCCGCCACCTGGAAGTAAGATAGCATTAAGAAAAGCCAAAGCAGCGCAATTTGCGCACCATACTATTCGGCGCGGTGAGACCTTGTCAAAAATTGCCAACCGTTATCGGGTGAGCTTGGCTAGTCTGAGACAGGCCAATTCAATGTCCCAAAAAGATATCTTAAAAATAGGCCGGACGTTACTAATACCTCAATCGTAATTAAATATGCATAGCGAAATTAATAGAACTTAAGTAACTATGTTTTTGACCATCAAAAATCAGATTCATTATGTCTAAAATAAGTAAGCTGAGTCCGCGTTTAGCGAACCAAATTGCTGCTGGAGAGGTCGTTGAACGACCCGCAGCAGTCGTAAAAGAGTTGATAGAAAATAGTATTGATGCCGGTGCTACTCGCTTAGAAATCGATATTGAGCAAGGCGGTGTCAAACTCATTCGTATCCGTGACGATGGTTGCGGTGTGGAGAAGGATGATTTACCACTCGCCGTTGCCCGTCATGCTACCAGCAAAATCTATGATCTGGATGACTTAGAAGGGGTGGAAACCTTGGGGTTTCGAGGTGAGGCGTTAGCCAGTATTGGTTCTGTGTCACGCTTTAACATGACCTCCAATGAGTCTGATGTGGGAACTGGATGGCAGGTGGTGACCGAGGGTAGGGATATGGAAGCGCAGGTGTTGCCCGCGGCTCATCCCAAAGGCACCACGGTTGAAGTAAGGGATCTATTTTTTAATACACCGGCACGCAGAAAGTTCTTACGAAAAGAAAAAACCGAGTTTAATCATCTCGATGATGTCATCAAGCGCTTAGCGTTGAGTAATTTTAATGTGGCATTTATGGTGCGCCATAATCAACGAGTTATTCATAGCCTAAAAGCAGCCAGAACTGAGGTTGAGCAAGATCGTCGCGTTGCGAGTGTTTGTGGTCCTAACTTTGTGCAGAATGCGGTAAGAGTGGATACCGAAGTTGCCGGGTTACGTATGTGGGGCTGGATGGGGTTGCCAACATTCTCGCGTAGCCAAGCAGATTTGCAATATTTCTTTGTGAACGGTCGGCATGTGCGAGATAAGGTGGTTACCCATGCGGTGCGCCAAGCCTATCGCGATGTGTTGTACCATGGTCGGCATGCGGCTTATGTATTGTTTTTCGAACTCGACCCAAAAGGCGTCGATGTGAATGTGCATCCCACCAAACATGAAGTCCGGTTTCGTGAGACTCGACAAGTGCATGACTTTTTGTTTCGTAGTTTGCACCGAGCTATTGCCGAAGTTACCCCAGAAGATAGCTTAGCCACTGAGACCGCTGGCGAAGGGACACTGCCAAATTCATCGGCGGCTGCTCAAGGTCAAGTTGTGGGAGAGTTTCGTGAGCAAACCGCGTTAGGTTTGGGGCAAGGTGGTGGCCAAACCGAAGCCTTGTTGCAGCCTCAAGCAACCCCGCCGGGTTATTACGCTCCAGGCAATGCACCGTCAAGCTATGTCCAATCTAACTATGCTCCCACGCAGGTCGCACCAGTACGTGAAGCCATGCAAACCTATGCCGGTTTGCATGAGCCATTGGATGGGCAGATAGCCGTTGGCGGGATGCCGGAAGAGCAGGGTGATGTACCACCATTGGGTTTTGCCGTGGCCCAGTTACATGGGGTTTTTATACTGGCAGAAAATAAAGACGGCTTGATCGTAGTTGATATGCATGCGGCCCATGAGCGGGTGACCTATGAGCGGATGAAAGTCAGCTGGACCAATCAGACAATGAAGTCGCAACCGTTGTTAGTGCCGTTAAGCATGGCGATCAGCCGTGGTGAAGCAGAATTGGCCGAAGACAGTGGTGAGTTATTTCAACAATTGGGCTTAGTCGTTCAGCGCATGGGGCCAGAAACCTTGTTGATTCGACAAATACCGGTGTTTCTAAAAGATGCCAATGTCGAGCAATTGGTGAGAGATGTGATCTCTGATATCAAAACCCACGGCTCGACCGATCGTGTGGAAGAGCGCGTCAATACGTTATTGAGTACTATGGCATGTCACGGCTCGGTGCGGGCGAATCGTAAACTAACCATTCCAGAAATGAACAATCTGTTGCGCGATATGGAGCAAACCGAGCGCAGTGGTCAATGTAATCATGGCCGGCCTACTTGGTCGCAAATGAGTATGAAGGACCTCGATAAGTTATTTATGCGAGGGCGTTAAGTGGCGACTGAGAGTTCTTCGTCCGTAAAAAAACCACCCGCGATTTTTCTTTCAGGGCCAACTGCATCCGGCAAAACCGCCCTGGCGTTAGCGCTGGTGGAACGGTTCCCGGTTGAAATCATCAGCGTAGATTCGGCGCTAATTTATCGTGAGATGGATATTGGCACCGCAAAACCCGATGCGGCCATGTTGGCAAAAGCACCTCACCGCCTGATTAATTTTCTCGACCCCTCGGAATCCTATTCCGCCGCCGATTTTCGTGATGATGCTTTGGTAGCGATGGATGAGATTACCCGTAATGGCAAAATTCCTTTGTTAGTGGGGGGAACCATGCTCTATTTTAAGGTACTAAGAGAGGGTATCGCTGAATTGCCGCCGGCAGATGAAGCCGTTCGAGCTAAAATCAAGGCTCAAGCGGCAAAAGATGGCTGGGTTTCGATACATGCAGAACTTGCGCTAGTTGATCCTGTGGCTGCAAAACGTATTCACCGTAATGACCCGCAGCGACTAGAGAGAGCCCTGGAAGTTTATCGATTAACCGGTAAATCCCTGACGCACTGGCATCAAGAGCAAAAAGACAAAGGTACTGATCAGTCCTGGGGTGGTGATAAAAGCGCCTTTCCCTATGAGGTAACCTCTATCGCGGTTTGTCCAGAAGATCGTTCGCAGCTTCATGAACGTATTGCGCAGCGCTTTCATCTGATGTTGGAGCAGGGTTTTATGGATGAGGTTAAGCGCTTATATGATCGGGGAGACCTCGATCCCAGTATGCCGTCCATTCGCGCCGTGGGATATCGTCAGGCATGGGAGTGCTTAAATGGAAATATGAGCTACGCTGAAATGGTAGAGCGGGGAATTATTGCTACACGCCAATTAGCCAAAAGACAGATCACATGGCTGCGCAGTTGGCCTGATTTGCACTGGTTCGATGGAGAAGATCCAGATTTGGTAGAAAAGGTCTTGAAAATTGATACTTTAGCCCCCATCTTACAAATGCCGATGTAATTTCCAGATTTCTGGAACTATTTGTGCGATTTGCACATATTTAGCCCGCAATAATTGGGCAATGCTTTTAAAGGAGACAATTATGTCTAAAGGTCACAGCTTACAAGACCCATTTCTAAACGCCTTGAGAAAAGAAAGAATCCCAGTATCTATCTTTCTTGTGAACGGTATTAAACTACAGGGCCAAATCGAGTCATTTGATCAATATGTCGTGTTATTGCGCAACACCGTT
>NVVG01000134.1 GCA_002402125.1 Moraxellaceae bacterium | reverse complement strand
AAGAAGCAGTACCCATCCATCCGTATCACCAGCCATCCAGGGCCATTGACGCTTATTGACGGCACACCCAATGACGCTGACCTACTCCATGCCGCGAGAATTGCCGGACGTTTTAGCAAAGGCCGGATGGAACAAATGACTGTAGAGATTACTAAGATTGGCGGCGTTACCACAACCCATACCATTACTCCGATGCGCCCCGACGAAGTCAAACAAGAGTGGTATATATAACCATGGCTCATTTCCAGCTCGACACCCAAGGCCTGCTATGCCCTATGCCGGTAATAAAAACTCAAAATAAAATCAAAGAGTTAGCCATTGGCGACACCCTAGAAGTGATCGCCAGCGATCCAGGGGTAATGCACGATATTCCGGCCTGGTGCCGAATCAACGGCCATACCGTATTGGAAAGCCAAAAAGAAGATCGACTTTGTAGAATACTGGTTGAGGTGTGCGACAGCTAAAGACCAACAAATAATAGCGCCCTTGGTGCACCAAAGTAATGCAAAATACCATAAAAAGCACCAAATCAACGCACGCCCCCTCCCTACATGCCCGGCCAGCAATCGATAATTATTACCGCTGGCTGAATAGTGCCAAAGTATGTCCATAGCATAAAGACAAAGGACTTAACAAAACACTCAGCATACCCCCACAAAAGCGAGTGTTTTTTGTACAAATCCCGCACTACATCAACTTTTTTCCATTAACTCGCCTCAATATAGGATTAGTCCTTTTCAGATACCGATCAATGGCATATATTTTGCCTTCTCGACAGGCACGACCAGAAATTCCTCGTTCGGTTAATAGTAAAAAATGCTCACAAGGTTGTTTTTTACTCAGGCAGCTCAACCTACATTGAGCGTCACCGCTGTCTGAGATCTGTGCTCCCCGCAACGGGTATCACAGAAAATGAGGTAAAAGCATCATGATCTCTTGTTCCGGTTTCATGAACCAGAACGAAGCGCAAACAAAAAACCAATTGGAGGATATTGCAGAATGTCTGATACGACTAAGAATTTAATCAAAGAACATAACGTACGCTGGGTTGACCTACGTTTCACTGACTCTCGCGGTAAAGAGCAGCACGTTTCTATCCCTACTGGCGAAATTAACGACACGTTCTTCGAAGAGGGCAAGATGTTTGACGGCTCTTCTATCGAAGGCTGGAAAGGCATTAACGAATCAGACATGATCCTTATGCCTGATGACAGCACTGCGGTTATCGACCCGTTCACCGACGAATCAACGCTAAACTTACGTTGTGACATCGTTGAACCTTTGACTATGGCAGGCTATGAGCGTGACCCACGTTCCGTTGGAGCTCGTGCAGAAGCATTTTTGACGTCTAGCGGCATTGGTGACAGCGCTTTATTTGGGCCAGAGCCCGAATTTTTCGTATTTGACGATGTTAAGTGGAAGTCCGACATGAGCGGTTCCATGTATTCTATCAGCTCTGAAGAAGCGGCTTGGGTTTCCCATGACGATTTCGAAGGCGGCAACACCGGTCACCGTCCTGGTGTTAAAGGCGGTTACTTCCCTGTACCTCCAGTTGACTCTCTACACGATCTTCGTGGCGCAATGTGTGCGGCAATGGAGTCAATGGGTCTTTATATCGAAGTACACCACCACGAAGTGGGTACAGCTGGACAGTGTGAAATCGGCGTTGGTCCTAACACACTCGTTGCTAAGGCTGATGAAGTTCAGATTCTTAAGTACTGTGTACATAACGTTGCTCACGCTTACGGCAAAACTGCTACATTTATGCCTAAGCCTGTTGTGGGTGATAACGGATCTGGTATGCACGTTCACCAGTCTATCTCTAAAGATGGCAAGAACATATTCACTGGTGATGTTTACGCCGGGCTTTCTGAAGATGCATTGTTCTACATCGGCGGTATCATCAAGCACGCTCGTGCCATCAATGCTTTCACTAACGCTTCTACTAACTCATACAAGCGTTTAGTTCCTGGCTTCGAAGCTCCTGTTATGTTGGCATACTCTGCGCGTAACCGTTCTGCTTCCATCCGTATTCCTTTCGTAGCGAATCCTAAGGCTCGCCGCGTAGAAGTACGTTTCCCTGATCCAACAATGAACCCTTACTTAGGTTTCGCTGCAATGCTAATGGCTGGTCTTGACGGTATTAAGAACAAGATCCATCCTGGCGATGCGGCTGATAAGGATCTATATGACCTACCTGCTGAAGAAGCAAGTAAGATCCCTACCGTATCTTCAACACTTGAAATGTCTCTAGACGCTCTACAAGCAGACAAAGAGTTCTTGATGCAAGGTGACGTATTCACCGCCGATATGCTTGAAGGTTACATCGATCTTAAGCAAGAAGAAGTTGAGCGTCTTAACTCAACGACTCACCCTGTTGAGTTTGATATGTATTATTCTTGCTAATCACTCTTTTGCAGTGAGCTAGCAGGATATCGCATGCTATTTGATCGATCTCATCTAGCGTGATTCAGAATTATAGAGTGATCCTTAATAGTTCTGTGAAAAAAGCCCCGACAAGGGGCTTTTTTTATGCCTTAATATAAATATTCACCCTAGAAATTCTTATACGAGATTGAAACTATGAAACGGGCTAGTTTTCCCAGCACATTAATCATTTGGTTCATCGTTGCGACATTGCAACTCAGTGTGGCAACCACTGCCGTTGGCGAAACCGTGTATAAGAAAGTGGGTGAAAACGGTAGTTTGATATTTTCGGACGAGCCTTTTGAGGGCGCCGAAGCGATTGATATACAACCCGTATCAACGATCAACTTACATGTAAATACAACGTCAACAGCCCCTCCACCAGCACCTAGATCTAGACCAGAAACAATCACTTATGAAACATTACAGGTAACCTCTCCATTGCACGACAGCACGCTGCTCAATACCGCTGGAGTAGGCGCCGTAAATGTTAGCTCAACCCCAAATTTAGGTGATCACCATCTCTATAGATTACTGCTGAATGGTGAAAATAAAGGCACCCAAACCAAGGCGAGCTTTCCACTAACCGGTCTAAACCGAGGTGCTTATACTGCCGTAGTACAAATTGTAAAAGGTAGCGGTGAAGTCATTAAAGTTAGCTCGCCGGTTACTTTTTATGTACGCCAGCACTCAATCCGGCACTAAATAAACCGGTTGGGGGCCGCGCTTCATTTTTATCAAAACCGCACCATTCTGGTGCAATCATTATCGGAAAATGCTATAATTCTCTGAAACCCCATGACAAAACTGCTCAAAGCGACCATTTGGTGCATTCTGTACTTACGCATTGACATGAAATTAGCGCCATTAGTCCAATAAACCCCATTCTTAGTTAATATACTTAACGAATATGCAGTCATCGGCCTTGTAGAATTAGGTTGGCGGAAAGCTGGTTTGTTTATTGCATTCAATAGAACCAACTACCACCTCTATCTGATCGCTACCCGTTTTCCAGCAAAGACTTCTTATGAGCATAGAAATACATAAAAAATTACTGGATAACCTCACAACAGCAGTATTGCTATTAGACGCAGAGCTGAGGATTGTTTATACCAACCCAGCCGCAGAACACTTATTTGCCACCAGCTCATCTCAACTACTGAATTCCCCCGTTAACAGTATTTTCTACGAAGAATGTGGCGATATAAATGAGCTGGCCAACTCATTAGAAACCCAACACCCATTTACTCGTAGAGAAACAACCCTGGTACTCGCCAATTGCACCCAATCGGCGATTGTTGATTACACCATTACACCGCTAATTTCTCCCAGTGAAAAAATGCTGCTAATGGAAATTCGCTCGTTAGATCGGCTCATCAAAATTAGCCGCGAAGACAATATTGTTAGCGCCCACCAGGCGACTCAGGCTCTTATTCGGGGAGTAGCCCACGAAGTGAAAAATCCACTGGGGGGAATTCGCGGCGCGGCACAGCTACTAGCGCGAGAATTACACGACAAAAGCCTAAATGAATATACCGACGTCATTATTGGCGAAGCGGACCGGCTGCGTAATCTGGTGGACAAGATGCTTGGTCCACGCAAGTTACCAACGCTAACAGAGGTAAATGTACACCAACTATTAGAGCGTGTCAGAACCCTACTCCAAGCTGAACCCGGTCATTCCATTACCATCATAAGAGACTACGATCCCAGCCTGCCGGAACTATGGGCTGATGGAGACCAACTCATTCAAGCGCTACTCAACGTAGCCCGTAACGCTCGACAAGCACTGACCGAAAACCCAGACCAACAAAACCCAAGCATCACTCTACGAACACGAATACTTCGCCAATTCACCATTGGCAACAAAAAACATAGGTTAACCTATGTTGTTGAAATTGAAGATAACGGCCCAGGTATCTCAAACGAACTGCAAGAAACACTATTTTTCCCTATGGTGAGCGGCCGTGCCAACGGCACTGGATTAGGACTATCCATCGCTCAATCCATTCTACATCAGCACCAGGGCCTCATCGAATGTGATAGTGAGCCGGGGAAAACCATCTTTAGATTGTTGCTGCCACTGGAAAGCCCCAGTGAAGCCGCCACAACCCAGGAACAGTAATATGGTTAAACAAGACAATATTTGGATCATCGACGACGACAAGTCAATTCGCTGGGTATTAGAAAAAGCGCTTGAGCAAGAAAATCTTTCGATCACCAGTTTTGAAACCGGTGACAGTGCAATGAGCCGACTAAAAACCTCCCAACCAGACGCAATCATCAGTGATATCCGCATGCCGGGTACCGATGGCTTAGGTTTACTTGCCCATGTTCAAGAACACTTTCCAGAGCTACCGGTAATTATCATGACCGCCCACTCAGATCTAGATAGTGCGGTGAGCTCCTATCAAGGCGGCGCTTTTGAATACTTACCAAAACCCTTCGATATTGATGAAGCTGTCTCTCTTGTCAAGCGTGCGATTACTCACCGTAAGGAGCAGCAAGCAGGCAGTCCGGAAATAGAACAACTCAAATCGGCGGAGATCATTGGCGAAGCGCCGGCGATGCAAGAGGTGTTTCGTGCGATTGGTCGCTTATCACAATCCAACATAACCGTTTTGATCAACGGCGAATCCGGTACCGGTAAAGAATTAGTTGCCCATGCATTACATCGCCATAGCCCAAGGGCACCGAGCCCATTTATTGCGTTAAATATGGCTGCCATTCCAAAAGACCTTATTGAGTCTGAATTGTTTGGTCATGAGAAAGGCGCATTCACCGGGGCAAACACTCAACGCAAAGGTCGCTTTGAGCAAGCCGATGGTGGCACGTTGTTTCTAGATGAAATTGGCGACATGCCACTGGATACACAAACCCGTTTGTTACGGGTGTTGGCCGATGGCAACTTCTACCGTGTAGGTGGACATACCTCAGTTGCTGTTGATGTAAGAATTATTGCCGCTACTCACCAAAATTTAGAGCAGTTGGTGAAAGAAGGTAAATTCAGAGAAGATCTTTTTCACCGCCTTAATGTCATTCGAGTACACATTCCAAAACTTAGCGACCGCCGAGAGGATATTCCTGAACTCGCCAGCCACTTTCTGAAGCAGGCCGCTGAAGAACTTAGCGTTGATGTAAAAACACTAAAGCCGGAAACCGAAGAATATTTAAGTAATCTCACCTGGCCCGGTAACGTTCGTCAACTCGAAAACACCTGCCGCTGGGTAACCGTCATGGCATCAGGTAGAGAAATAATGGTCTGTGATTTACCACCTGAGCTGTTAGGCTCTGTTGAGGCAAAAACCACTGGATCCAACTGGGAAGAGTCCTTACGAAACTGGGCTGACTTGGAATTTAGCAAGGGCAAAAGCGCATTATTAGACAGTGCCGTGCCCGTATTCGAACGCATCATGATTGAAACGGCGTTAAAACACACGGCGGGGCGTCGCAGAGATGCGTCGGAACTGCTTGGATGGGGTAGAAATACTTTAACGCGAAAAATTAAAGACCTTAAAATGGATGATGAGGAATAATTTTCCCATTTATTAGTTGGTGACCTCTCGCCAGTAGATAATTCTATCGTGACCTCGGTAACGGCCGAAGGTGGCGGTAGACGATGGAGAATCATCAAACACACCCATTCCATCCCAGTCATACAAAAGCCATGAGAAATTGGCGTTAATATCCATTTGAATTTCAATGGCCGAAGTAGCGCCAGCACCAGGGGCGGTAAAACTGAAGTCGGCAAAACCACTCACAAAAGGATCATTACCTATAGATCCACTCGTGGTAAAGCTGGCATCAATCGGAATAGCGGTAAAGTCCCCAGCAGAAGGGTCATTGCTATTATCAACCGCATCATCATCTATCACATTTAAATCAAAATCCACTTCTACCAACGACATACAATTATCATCGGTGTTTGTGACAAAATTGGTCCCATCATAATATTCAGTATTTATTGGCACTGACAACGAAGCGGTCTCCGGTCCAAAYGCATTTTCTAAACGTAAACGACCAAAYCGTAAATCRATACCGGCCGCASTTGGTGTYACAGACGGCAAGGAAGACGCGGCCACACCATCTACATCGRTCACTGCCGTGATAGCAATGRTAAGRTCWGGRYTAAATARGTCAATCATTGAATTAGCKTCTTTGGTATARGTAAACTCATCGCCTGCATCAAAGGTATAGGTCATCACCCCAGCACTACCCGCGGACAAAGTACCATTCGMTACGTTGGTGGTAGCAACCATCTTTGTTAGGCCGTCACTTCCATTCGTGCTGTTATCCGCGCTAGGGAAAGTACGATTAATATCACTGGTGAGTAATTTTTTATAGTTCACCTCGGAATAGTTTTCGGTTATCGTACCCGCGAAATTTTTTGCGGTTATCGTAAGGGCTGGTTGCGTCGAATAAGAAAAAGGTTGMCCWAYGTARWTAAAGTTACCACACACGCCMGAWAAATCTCCGTCATCGGTAACTACCACATCGAAGTGATCAGGATAGAAACGACCGACGTAACTGGATCGCCCATACAAAACACCAACCCCTAGATAATCAGCATCAGTAATACTAGCAATAATATCAATAACTCCCACTTCGCTAAATGTTGTTGCGCTACCTGTATTGCCGCTGCCATCTACAAAACTATTGATAACCTCAGTGCCACCCAAGGCTCCTTGATTCGCCCCACCACTGGTCGGGTGTATCAACTCTCGACTAAGGGTAACGGTTTCACTTTCTGCACCGAAATTGGGTGCAACGATGTTATCTGAAAGATCGACATTGTTTGCCTGATTACTATCATTATGACCGTCAGGGTGACCATCATTATTGCTATCCTCGGCACCGTCATAAAGCACACCATTCACCACCACATTAAAACCAACACCTGCGGCAACAAATTTACCACCCGTATCATCGACGGCGGCAGCATTGCCCGTGACGACTACGGACAATCCAAATGGACGACTGACAAAAGCATTACTATTACCAACCAAAGTAAAAGCCGGCTCTGGAGAACTGGCGGCGACACTCTTTTGTGCATGCAAAGTAATTAAACCGATATCGCTAAAATTAAACGAAAATGGAGCAATACCACTGGCATCAAATAACATATTTACCGATGTATAATTTGATTCAGAACCATTATCGTTTTTCCCTGCGTTCACCGTATTATCAGCCACAAAAGATAATAACGGGCTACTGGAACAGGTCGTAGGGTTATTACATTCATACGCCACATCCACCGCCTGGGTTCCGACCAGTGCCGCTTCGCAAGCACCCGTGTTGGTACTGGTGCGAATCGCTCGCAATGTTAAGGTTTGATTGCCCGGAACCGTGGCAGATGATTTTCCCGCGATTTGTGTGCCAATGGGGGTTGTGCCAGTATGAACACCACCGACATAAAAACGGAAACCCGTATCCAAGAAATCGATGGTAGGATCCTCCGCACCAGCATCATCGGGGTCGGTTGCACTGCCATCGGTCACATCGATATCAATCGACGCTAATGCGGAGGTCTGATTAAGATAAAATGTGGTTGACGAGTTGCCGTCAAGAATAGTCGCCGGTGATGAAATAATGCTGCTCACTACAGGATTTGTGGTCACCGTCAGATCTGTATCTACGGCTACATTCACCAGGTTATGACTGCTATCGTGAGCGGTTACCGTCACTAACGTGGCTTCACAAGTTAACCCTGGAGAACTATGGCTTATTGCATAATGATCAGGGTCCAAGAGTGGACAGTGGCTCGATTGATTGAACAGAGCGAGGATTTCTTGGGCGCTAAGCGCGTTGGTATAGACCCTGACGTCGTCTATTAAACCATCAAAATAATACTCRTCAGTGCCAACTCGCTTGCTGATGTTAAGTGGATCTGTAGTTTGAACTAACGTCGTAGACGAAAAACTGGTTGTCGCCACGGACACTCCATCCAGGTATAACGTGAGTGACGTGCTGTTAAAMACCAGCGCTACATGTACCCAGTCACCGGCTACCACCGGTAACGTTGTTTGAATYTCTTCACGACCATCAGCAGTCTCCGCGCGCCCCTTAAATACACCACTTTCWGAAAAWATTCCCATTTGAGCTCGACCAGAACCACCTCCGTGAACTGATTTAGCCATTATTTGAGTRGTACCACTCCATGTGTCCGCGCGAACTAGGGCAGCATAGGTTAGGTYGCTGCTACCGTTTAGARCCGCRTTGTGCGGGATTTSCACATAATCGTCGGTACCGTCAAATTCTCCATATCGACATGCGCCACCAGTGGTATTAGCGCCATTAAATGCGGTGCCATTAAATCCGCCGGCGCTATCAATGACCACCCCCCAAGAGGCTTCGTCCATCGTATAATGAGCCACGGTACAACTGACAGAGTCAAAAGCCATATCGCAGCTGGTACCACTGCCGTCATCGCAAATTGGGCTGTTAGTTTCAGTGGCGCTTGAATTAGCGACGGAAAAAGTCACAATTTCTGACACAGAGTGGGTAATACTAAGCGAGACGCTACCAGTGAAAGAGGGCGAAGTTTCTGTGACACCATCGAGTTGAAAATCCAAGCTGATTGAGTCGGCACTCAGGATCGTACAAGACGTATTAACACAAGCGTTAACGGTTACCGTTTCGTTAGCACAGGTTGAGCCTGCTGCATCGTGTACTATCTCAAAATGGTCAATTGTAATCGGGGGAGCAGCTGCCTCACAAAAACCCCCAAAGCTTCCAGAGGTTAACCCAGAGGTATCGGCTACAAGCGAAGAGTTATCGGCAAACACTACATCTTTTCCCGAAACAGCGCCAATAATACTGGCGCCATTCTTTATATCAACTTTTAATCCAGCATAAAGATAACCCGTTAATTCAACATTTTCTTCTAGGATAATATCACCGGTTGCATAAATAAGAAGCTGGGATGCGCTTCCTGTTTTATTAACATCTACATTCTTGTTAATCGTAATACTGCCATTAATAAATATTCGCGCAGTGGGTGTTCCGGTCACTATTAAATCACTATCTTCATCTATAATTACATTACCATCAATCCAATAATCAACCGCTGATACATTGATTGTGGTAGTTTTTTTTATGTCCATTTCTTCAATGTAATACACACTACTGCTGTCACTAAAGGTCAGAGTATTATTGTCGTTAACTGTAATCTTTTTAAAATCATTATCGCCACTATTGCCTACGGTGGTAGTACCACTAACATCAAGATCACCATCACTACCTGACCCCGTCTGAAAACTTGGGCTTGAGGTTGCAGACGTTGAACCACTGGCAGAACAAGAACCTCCACCACAGGCACTGCCTGAGCCGCCACCTGAAACTTCTGCGCTATCAAATACGCCATCAGTTCCCGTAATAGAGACGTTGCTATTAATATCCACTTTTCCGCCTGAATTGTTACTTTGGACTCCATCCGTAAACACGACATCACAATCCACGGCCCAACTAGTCTTAGCAATGAAAATAGAAAGACAAGCAACAGCCGCAAGCTTTAAAATCTGCTGACAATAATATTTTCCCACAAGATATCCCAATTTCATCGTTTTACGTCAGTCCTTAGCCCTAACTTCAATCACTCGCTGCGCGGCGTCTTTTCCTACCCCGCAGGTTGCCGTRCTGGTAAAGCTATAATAGGTAACAACTGGCAARGGGGCTGCKGTCGTCACTGACGAACAATCAACATCCACACTGCAGCCGTTCAATCCTTCAAGCCCTGAGCTATCAACATAAATATTCGCCGTGCRGGTTTGTGATGAGCCTGGTGCGGGATTTAACCTGGCTAAGGCAATTTCAGCCCCTGACTCTGCAGCATAAAATGCCCATACGGAATTCAAATTTTCGCCAAATGCTACACTGGATGATTCTTCTAGCTGAGTAATGCTGGCAACCACCATCGCTAACACGGTAATTATAAATATTGCGGCGGGTAAACCGAAACCTCGGSMATKYCTYAAGSYWTKRRGTTGARCATAASGATGATTAGGGAACATTGCGAATAAGCACCTCATATTCTAGGGTCTGCACTTCCCCGCCATCGGCTATGGTAAGTTCAATCTTCACCACTGCATTTCTTGATAAACTCGCGGAGACATAATCGAAATTTGCATTGGTTAACTGACTGGCAATGACTTCACGGCCGCCAGCGAAATTGGTCGGGCGACTAGCCCCCATTACCGCATCAAAGCCATAGTTGTTATATCGATATAGGAAGCCGGAGGCAACACAATAGGTTACAGGGTCGCTTACAATATAGAAACGTCGCTCTGGAGAATCGGTTAAGAATTGGTGGGAAGAACTTAACGTAACCACCTCGGTAGGTGACGTATCTGGCAATGTGTTGATAACCGATGATATAGGTCCAGGATTCAACGCTGCATACACCTCAGCCGTGAGTATTGGAAATAGCGCGACCCTATCAAACGTGGTATTGAGAAAGGTAGCATATCCCGTTCGTATTACGTCCAGCGTATTCGACGCAGTTAACACCGGTGCAGTAAGGTATTCTGACCCACCCTTAGTTGGCACAAATTCGATACAATCACCACTAACATCGATCCGAATGCTATTGGGTAAGGCTTCTCTCATTTCTCTCGATATTTTCTCCATTGCAATAATCCCGATTGAGGCAACACGTTGACGTTCGCCAGCATCGATGACCCCTTGGGTAGATTGACTGATGAAACGTACCGAACCCACGGATAAAATCCCCATGACAACAATGACAATAATCAACTCAATTAGGGTAAACCCAAGACATTTGCTGCCAATACCTCTAACGCTACCTGTAGGGGGCATTAGTAATTTCCCTTATACACAAAAAAATCCATGGTGCCTTCGGCAGGTGGGGTGATGGAGACCTTAATTTTTTTTGCATGCTGATTGCCGTTTACCGAGGCCGCGGTACCGTCACAGCTAACGGTTATAGTTACAACATAATTGTCATAACTACTATGCAAAGCGCCATTAACGCCAGTAGGGGGTGATCCGGAAAGGCCGTCATAGTCATCCACATCATCAAATGTCGCCCGTGTTTCTCCGGCCTCTGGGCCTAAGGACGAGCATGAGGTAGGGACTGCCGCTGCCGGCACCCCACCAATTGGAGTATTTTCGTCATAGCGTTTGCTATGAATTTCATCCAAATATAGTTGTGCTAACTTGATCGTTTTATTCCGCCACATTGGATCCGCACTACGAGACATAGAACCGCTAAAAGCGCCGACCATGGCTACCAGCGCAATAGAAATCACCACGATAGTAATTACCAACTCGATGAGTGTCACCCCAGTTTGAATACCAATACATATAGATTTGGATTTCATAACTGACAGGTCCCTTCATAAGCATAACCAGTAGACGCTAAACAGACGGTCTCATCAACATCGCCGTCAAATACAAAGGTTACATTGCTTCCAGAAGACAAACTAGCGAGAGTATTGTAGGCAAAGGTTTGCGGGCTAGAAAATGCCGAGCCGTTTTGGGTTAGGCCTACGTTAGTTCGTTCTGTAGTAGCCTGGACATACAATGCGCCACTGCAATCTGTTTCACGCACCTCAAAGGTCCAATCATCAGCTGACTGGAGTATACACAATACAATATTAGTATTTTGTTGGGCTAATGCTGCTTGTTGCGCAAGCAGTGACATGGAAATCAGCTGATCCTTGGCGATAAACGCGACATAGTTTGATTTTGTTGTGAATAGACTTGATGCGCTGACAGCGAGAATACCTAAAACAACAATCACCATGATCAATTCGATCATGGTGAAACCGTGATTTCTTTCACGCACAATGTTTACCAAAGCCCCCCCAGGAACGTCCATAAGTGGTGAAGTTTGAATAAGAGTATCGCTAACAACCCGCGGTGAGGCGAGTACCCGATACTCCGGTAACATCGCTATAAACAAAGGAGCAGGTAGCGATTGTAGGGGATCCTGTAACTGATATCAGCCCCGCTGCACCAACAGTATAATCTGTGACAATTTGAGCCGCGACCCCAATGCCCGCCGCATCATCCGTTGGGTAACCCGTGGCACTCATTGTCACCGTCAGCGATTCTAGTGTTATCGAAGCGCTTGCCGTGGAGCCGTCCACTATCCACTGCGCATGAGATATCGCTGCGGAGGATTTAACCGCTCCTATACCTCCATCCAAGGTGGCAATTCGAGCATCCGCGCCCAAATCCGCAAACTTAGGCAAAGCAAAAGCCGACAGAATTCCTAGAATCACTATGACCATGATCAGTTCAATCAGAGTAAAACCACTTTGTTGCTTATTCATTTTGAAACACCCTCGACCTCATTAATAAAAGACTAAATATTGGTAACTACTTCTCCAGTACGAGCGTTGTAAACAATATTATCGCCAGCATTAGTATGT
>NVVG01000133.1 GCA_002402125.1 Moraxellaceae bacterium | reverse complement strand
GAAGAGTGGTTACATAAAGACACCGAATACCATATCAATCCAACCGGCCAATTTATTATTGGTGGACCCGTGGGTGATTGTGGTTTAACCGGTCGTAAAATTATTGTTGATACTTATGGCGGCATGGCGCGTCATGGTGGTGGTGCATTCTCTGGCAAAGATCCCTCTAAGGTAGATCGCTCTGCTGCGTACGCCGGTCGTTATGTGGCAAAAAATATTGTGGCTGCTGGTTTAGCGGATCGCTGTGAAATTCAAATATCTTACGCAATTGGTGTCGCACAACCGACCTCGATCAGTGTTAACACCTTTGGCACTGGAAAAATCAGTGACGACAACATCGTTGCCTTGGTACGCGAACATTTTGACTTACGCCCACGTGGCCTGGTCGAAATGCTTGACCTTAAGCGCCCAATTTATCGCGCAACCGCAGCCTATGGTCACTTTGGCCGTGAAGAAAAAGATTTCACTTGGGAAGCAACCGACAAAGCCGACGAATTAAAAGCCGCCGCTAACCTATAACACATTAAGGAAAACACAATGAGCACATTTACCGATTATAAAGTAGCAGATATTTCCCTAGCAGACTGGGGCCGTCAAGAAATTGAAATTGCTGAAACAGAAATGCCTGCGTTGATGGCACTACGTCGCAAATACAGTGCATCGAAGCCGTTAGCCGGCGCTAAAATCATGGGTTGTATCCACATGACAATCCAGACTGCGGTATTGATCGAAACCTTGATAGTACTTGGCGCCGAAGTTCGCTGGTCTTCTTGTAATATTTTCTCTACGCAAGATCACGCCGCCGCTGCAATCGCCGCCGCTGGCATTCCTGTTTTTGCTTGGAAAGGTGAAACCGAAGAAGAATTCTTATGGTGTATCCGTGAGACGATCGAATTTGGTGGCAATGTTTGGGATGCCAACATCATTCTGGATGACGGTGGTGACTTAACCGAAATGTTGCATGCTGATTACCAAGAGCTACTCACTAAGTGTCACGGCATATCGGAAGAAACCACGACTGGCGTACACCGTTTATTAGAAATGCTGGAAAAAGGCGAATTAAAAGTTCCTGCTATCAACGTTAACGATGCAGTCACCAAATCTAAAAACGATAACAAGTACGGCTGTCGTCACAGCTTAAATGATGCCATCAAGCGTGGTACCGATCACCTACTCGCGGGTAAAAAAGCCCTTGTGATTGGTTACGGCGATGTGGGTAAAGGTTCTGCCGCATCATTGAGCCAAGAAGGCATGATTGTACGGGTTTCAGAAATTGATCCTATCTGTGCTATGCAAGCCTGCATGGACGGATACGAAGTGGTATCTCCTTATAATAATGGCGTTAACACCGGCAATCTCGACTGTATCAATACCACGCTTTTACAAAGCACCGATATGGTTGTCACCACCACCGGCAACGTCGATGTTTGTGATAAAAACATGCTGCAGTCACTGAAGAAATGTGCCGTTGTTTGTAACATCGGTCACTTTGACAGTGAAATCGATACGGCTTTCATGCGTGAGAATTGGGAATGGATTGAAGTAAAACCTCAAGTGCATAAGATTCTACGTAGCGGTGAGGCCGACGACCACTTGATTCTATTATCAGAAGGCCGCCTGGTAAACTTGGGCAATGCCACAGGGCATCCATCTCGTATCATGGATGGTTCTTTCGCTAACCAAGTATTAGCACAAATCTATTTGTGGGATGCTAAATTTGCCGACTTACCGGAAGCAGAAAAAACTGACAATCTGTATGTGAGAGTACTGCCGAAGAAACTCGATGAAGAAGTTGCTCGAGATATGGTTGAAGGCTTCTGTGGGGTTATCACTCAAATGACAACTCAACAAGCTGACTATATCAATATTCCGGTAGACGGCCCATACAAACCTGAAAGCTATAAGTACTAATATAAAAGTGCTATTAACATTAGTACTTTCCACTTTGGTGTATCACTTTTCGTGATTCACCAAAGTGGCTATTTATATAGAGCAAATCTATGGAATCTCAAAAAAAATATACACCTCGATTTAGTTTCGAATTTTTTCCCCCTAAAACTGACGTGGGTATTAACAAATTAAAACAGGTCAGTGAAACACTCGGCCAACAAAACCCTGCTTTTTTCTCCGTCACCTATGGTGCGGGCGGCTCAACCAGAGACCGCACCTTTGAAACGGTCGCGAGTGTAAAGGAAATTACCGGTATCGCTACCGCACCCCATTTATCCTGCGTTGGCGATACTCGCGAGCAATTACGTGAACTTATCCACCAATATAAAGACAATGGCATCAATCGCATCG
Source organism: Moraxellaceae bacterium (assembly GCA_002402125.1). Lineage (GTDB taxonomy): Bacteria > Pseudomonadota > Gammaproteobacteria > Pseudomonadales > Ketobacteraceae > 42-54-T18. The sequence continues at coordinate 10,559 of NVVG01000133.1, read as the reverse complement.
TCACCTTAAGAGGCGACCTTCCATCGGGCATGGGAGCTTCACTTGGCGAACTTAAATATGCCAGTGATTTAGTGGCCTTTATTCGCGAAGAAACTGGCGACCATTTCCACCTGGAGGTTGCTGCATATCCAGAAATGCATCCGCAAGCAACATCAATGGATGCCGATCTCAAAGCCTTTAAGGCAAAAGTAGATGCTGGTGCCAGCAGCGCAATCACCCAATATTTTTATAATGTCGATGCTTATAAATTCTTTGTGGATAGCTGTGAAAAAATGGGTATCGATATCCCGATTGTTGTGGGAATTATGCCTATTACCAATCATGATAAATTGATGCGCTTTTCCAACATGTGTGGTGCCGAAGTCCCTCGCTGGATTCGCACACGCATAGAAAGTCACGCAACAGATTTAGACTATATTACAAAATTTGGTGAAGAGGTGGTAACCAACCTTTGTGAGCAATTACTTGAATTGGGCGCGCCGGGTTTCCATTTCTATACACTAAACCAAGCGGAGCCAAGTTTAAGCATTTGGAAAAACTTGAACCTGAGTGATATCTAAATATTTTTTAATCAAACATCGCAGAAAAATCATGCCACGATAGTGCACACACTCACGTGGTATGATTAGTTAGATTGCCATTAACACTCTATTTTTTCTTGCAACCATAGTTCATCCGCTTTTACCATATTATGATTGTACCGCCAGCCTTACGCTACTCGAACAATGTCAGAAGTGAAGATATAACTGGCCTTGGGTAATTAACTGGTTAGCTACCCGTTCAAATTAGAAACTGTAGCTACCACCAAGYGCCACAGMAAACKCTTCMGCCTGATAACCACCTTCGGCATTCCATAGAGACGGCAATACATTCTCACGATCTAGYAAGTTCCTAAACGAAATCCACACGAAAGCATCATCATTAATATGGTGTGCCACGTTTAAATCCATTCTGAAATACACTGGCAACGTATCAGGATCTTCATCGGCAGATGACACTGGCCCTTCTTTCATTTCGAATTTTAGTCGATTAGATGAAGTAAATTCAATGTCGTATTGATGCCAATAGTAAGAACCGATTGCGTTTATTGCAGTTTCAGGGAACGCCCCTGTGTCATCTTCWGCGTCSTCATATCGAGTATGCGCATAGGCGCCATTYACCTCATAACTAAAGCTATCTTTAACCCCTTTTAGGCTTAACTCGACACCCGATGAACTTCGATTCTTAATTACATAAGAATCAGAAACAACATCAATAGCATTTRRCCACTGGCTATYAAATAGTGTTACTGAATAACGRTGTTTTTTTGATATGTGTAAAAAAGATAGTTCGTAAGTATCAATAGTTTCTGGCTTTAGTGCTGTCTCTGAAATTTCAATGCCTAGCAATTCATTAGTAGAAGGTGCTCTAAATGACTGCCCATAATTAAATCTAAAAGACTGATTAACATACGGTCTATAGATTACTCCGGCTTTCGGTGTAAGCTGTTCTCCCAGATCAGAGTAATAATCTGCACGACCGCCATAAATAAGGAATACTTTATTATCAAGAATCGGGGTTTTTCCTTGGAATGCAATACTGTTAATTTCTCGCCGATATCCATTTGAAAGAAAATTCCAAGTAAAGGCTGTAGCACCTGTGGTTTTATCAATAAAAATAGACTCATATTCATCAATGCCGCCTCTTTTATGCTGCAATTGAAGCAGCCACTGAGTTTCACCTTTTAATGCTTTACGTTTAAACGTGACGTCTACACCGTGTGACGTCTCCAATTTTTCTACCTCATTTATTTTATTAACTAACAAAGGGTGGGGGTTAGGGTAATAAAAATCATCTTCGGAAGTCACGTAACTAACATCGTTAACTCGAACCTCTTCCTGCACCCAATGATAGCCTTGCATTGTTAATCCAAGCTGGTCATCAAAACGATAAGTGACTCTGATCCTCGTCATGTCGAAAGCCCCTTCAGCATCAGAAAAATCCTTATCTAACCCAAAACTTAAGCCATCGCCATAAGCTGGCCCTCTTCCTCCACCAATAGCACCTTCCAAATCACGGCCAGTACCATAATAGCTAATTTCAGTTTTGAGTTTACTGGTTACTTCCCCTTCCAAAGAAATGACAGTGCCCCACTGGTTAACCGTGTTTTTACGTTCAGCGTAAAAAAGATCGCCGAACATAGGTGAGTCAGACGGTAGTCTGAAATCTGTATACTCAAACTCAACCGATTGATCCCCTTGTCCCTGCATTGCAAATGCCGTATTGATTCTCCAATTTTCTCCTAGCGCCTGACTTATTTTTATCGATACATCGTGAACGCCAAGATCCCCGGCTTCTGCCCTAGCAATCACAACATCTTTATCTGACTTAAACGTTTTTAGGGAGAACACGGCATGAAATGCATCGGAGCCATAGAGCGCCGACCCTGGCCCGCGCAATACTTCAACTCGATCTAGCAGGCCTAGTATCTGCATTGTTTCGTTGTACCCAGATGACATTTCTGCAAGACTATTAACAGCAACGCCATCGACTAAATTACCAATACCTCTAATGGATAGGACGGTGGCAAAACCGCGCACTGCAACCGTTGAACCCCAAGGGTTTTGAAGCGGCAGAATTGATGGTAGGTAACCAATCGCATCTAGGTAGTTTTTAGCCCCCCGATCCTGCCACTGTTCTTTCGTAATCAACTCTACTGTATTCGCAATATCCAGTTCATTTTCGTCAAACAACGTACCAACGCTAACATTAATCGACATCAATTCTTCTAACGTAAGGTCATCCAAGTCATTAAAATCATCTGCTACGGCAGGAGTTACATGTAGCGCAAAACAAGCGAGAGCAAGCGTCGCCAAACGCACCGTTGATGTTGATAAAAACGAATAAAGGAATACATTAAGATATTTCACGAATAAGGCCACTCCGAGTGAATTCGTTATACAGTGGACAAAACTCCTAACTAGTTAAGCTAATCTCCTGCAAATTAATCGATTATACAACAACACCGATAGCGACAACCAGCCCCCGATACACCTTAGCCGAACATAACCTTTGACAAAACAACCCTATTTAAAGCCCTTTCTCCTGAAGCTCATTGATACGCTGACAGATAACATTGGGTAACTGGGATTTTTCCGATGCATTATAATCATACGCAATGATAAGACCATCACCCTCAGCTGCAACTTTTCTATGCTTATGGCTGACGACCCGATATAACATAGTAAAACGGTCACCTTCCATATCAACAATGCGTGCCCCGATTGAAACCGTGTCAGGATACTTTAATGGAATCCGGAATCGACACTGGGTAGATGCCAAAATAGGGCCGATACCTATTTCACCTTTTTCGTTTTCAAAACCAATTTTATCAAAAAAGGCCATGCGGGCTGATTCAAAATATTTGAAATAGACAGTATTGTTCAAATGTTGAAAGGCATCCATATCACCCCAAATCACAGGACATTCAACCACAACTGGATATTCAACTAATAGGTCTTCCATTATTCTTTCCTTAAAAGTCTACATTATTCAGCTGGCCACAGTGAAAATGGATAACTAACCAAGTTGCTATTGTAATATTTTGGATCACCCGTCACTTCTTCACCCACCCAAGCAGGTATTAACACTTGCTGGCTTTCACTGGATAATTCAACTTCCGCAATATACAAACCGGCATTTTCACCCTCAAAGATATCGATCTCCCAGGTTAACTCGCCCTCTTTTCTGAGGTATCTCGTTTTCTCTATCAATGGCTTCTGGCATAGTTGATCCAACATCTCATTAGCATCGTCAAATGGGATCTCATACTCATACTCCGACCGAGACATGCCCACAGTTTTTCCCTTGATAGTTAAAACCGCACGCTCACCTTCAAGCCTCACTCGTACCGTGGCGCCCTCAGTTTTTAGGTAACCCTGACGAAATTTAAGTCCGTCAATGACATTACCCTGAGCATCCTTTCTCCAACTCTCATCTTTGAGCAAGAATTTACGTTCAATCTCTACGGCCATTATTGTTGGTTTCCTGTTTTTTTCGACCAATGGTTAATACTGCAGACAATACTAAAAGCATGCCGATAAAATGCACCCATGTATATACTTCACCCAAAATAAAATAGGCAAATATTGCAGTAAAGGCCGGACCAACACTGCCGACTAGGGCCGCCTTGGGAGCACCTATGCGCTTGATGCCTTCCGCCATCAAAAAGGTCGGGATTACGGTACAAGCCACCGCGATAATAGTTGCAATTGTCCATAGCTCTGGAACAACCTGCAAGTTTTGTATGGGCCGAGTCAACCCAAAATGAACCAAAATGGCAATACTTGCCGCACTCATGGCATACACGGTAAAACCCATCGAACTGATCTTGGAAAACATCTGGCCGCTACCCACTATATAGATAGCAAAGGTCACGGCACTTCCCAGCACCCATAACATGCCAATGGTGACATCATCACCTGACAGTTGAACATCATTAAGATACACCACCAATATGCCCAGGTAACCCAGCACTAGCGCAATCATCTCCCGCATTAGTATGCGGCGCTTTAGCAACAAAGCAGATATCAGCAGTACAATGGTAGGATAGAGAAATAGAATAAGTCGCTCAAATCCAGCAGTGATATATTGCAGGCCTGTTAGGTCAAATAGACTCGCTAGATAATATCCCGCAACCCCAAACCCAATAATTTTCAAATGATCCACCAAGGTCAATCGTGAGACGGCATTACCTCGCAACACAAAAAAACCAATAACCAAATAGAACGGCAAGGAAATCCCCATTCGTAATGTCATGAGTGTGACGGCATCTATTTGATAGCCATACGCCAGTTTTACAAAAATGGCCTTCGCCGAAAAACAGATTGTCCCTAGCAGCATCATTAGCAACCCACTACGTTGATACGAATGCTGCACATTCAAGCTATTTTTATTCGTCACCAAAAGTCTCCAACTTTCCAATTCGAACCGTCAATAAGACATAATTTCAAAGCATTCGCATTATACGGCAGTTAAAAATCCTTAACAGGATTAGTTTGTTAATATTTTCGCCTACAATTCTTAGGCCTGTATTTTTCCCATTTTTACTTTTACGAAATCATCATCAAAACACGTCTATGGGTATGGCCATCACATTTAGCAACAAGGGATCTTGTTCGCGGAATACTGGCGATATTTAAAAGTTTTTCTGACGGATTAATGGCAGACGGACACTTTGCTTAGTAGAACACAAAACATAATTCAAACTAGTAAATGTTATTTTTTTTATCCAGAACCCCGCCTAGAACTTTTTCCATAATAGGTAAATCGTAAATTATTGGCCGAAAAAAATTACCATTGAGATAAAAAATCTTCCCATTTCTTTTCCAAAAAACAACAAAAAAACCAGCTCAACTTATTTTTTTGAGCAAATGAATTCAAAACAAATGCATATTTTATATTTAATTTCAAGAATTTTCGCGAATTTCATTTTTCGTGCCTACACTGCAATTAAGAACTGTAGAAAAAATACATAGAAAATCTAAAGCGAAGCAAAAGGATATATCATGAATATACTCCGTAACTTTTCAGCTGCTGCAATATTTCTAGTATGTTCATCACATACATTTGCAGACCAACCCGCTCGAGTATTTTATGGAGAATTAGATAGCCCTTGTCACCCCGCCTTTCACATTACCTGTGGACTTCCTTACCCTTCCGATATTTTCACTCACGAAGACAATACTAGCGAAACCGGTATAGGTGCAAATTTCCCCACTGGAATTATCTCTGAGGAACTATTTGAAGAGATACCTACATCACTAACACCCGAAATAGTATATAACGATTCCAATGGATATTCTGCCGCCACCAGCGTTCTATTTGAATTGCCCAAGGCCCCGGACCCAACCACAGTGCCCGCCGATGGTGGTGATACCGTAGTCGCATTTAACTTGGATACCGGTGAGCGCGTTCCGATACTGGTACAATATAGTGACTACGCAAGATCAATATACGTGCTAAGGCCCTCCCATATTATCGAAATCTATGCTCGATCCCGCTGGAAGTTTTCCAATCGTTATGTAGTTGCGGTAACCAATAACCTACGTACCGCATCAGGCGGATCACACATCCCATCGGCCGGTTTTATGGATGCCGTGGCCGATAACGGTTCAAGACTATCTAATTACTATGGACCTACATTGGACTTTCTTGAGAATCAAGGAATCGATAGGGGTGATCTAATTGATTTAACGTTCTTTACCGTTCGCAGTGAAAACGATGTTACTGGTCGCATCACCAAGCTAACAGACTATGTCTACAATGCAGATCACCCCGTACGTAACATGATTGTGACCTATCCTTGGGCTGGAAACGTCGCTGCACACGTTCGCGGCGACCTATGGGTACACAATTTTCGCAATAGTGACGGCGGCGTTTACTATGACCTAGATGAAGTTAAAGGACATTGGATTCGCTTTCACCTCGCTCTGCCATGGGTCTCAAAATATAAACAAGTTCCTATCTCCATCTATGGCCATGGACTTGGGGCAATGAAGGAAGCTGACTCAGGTATCGTTGCATCAAATGCTAAATTGGGCATTGCCACGGTTTCCATAGACCACCCGAATCACGGCACACGCATTTTGGCCGATGGCGGTTATGTGATGGCAATGGTATCCCCCTCCGACGCGGCAATGCTTTCTGGGATTGCGGCACAATCATCGATCGATTTTATGTCATTGCTTAAAGCCATTAGGACAAGTATTGGGGCGATTGATGTGTTACCTAAACGGTCTTGGAGTACCTTTATTTCAACCCCGGCCTATAATGGCGACGGCATTGCCGAAATCGATACCAACAATATCTTTTACCAAGGCACATCACTCGGTGGGGTACTTGGATCTACCTTTATTGCGTTAGCACCCGGTTTAAAAGGCGCCTTTTTACAGGTCACTGGCGTGGGTTTTTCAAATATGCTGTCCAACTCGATGATATGGGAGGGCTATTTTAGCCATCTAATGCCAAGAAGAGCCACCGGTGCTGAGGCCATGTTAATGAAGTCTGCCCTACAGCATGAGGGGGATTATGCCGATGCGATTAACTTTATTCATTACTTTAGAAATCCACCCAATACCACCACGGCCAAACCCGTCGCCGTAGTGATCGGCGAAGGCGATTCGGTGGTACCCAATTTCACCTCTGCTGCCATGGCCGAAATTGCACAACTGCCTCAAGTAGGCCCTATATTATTCGCCATTGACGGTGTCGATCAGGTGGATCACCTAGATGAAGGTTATGGTATCTATCAGGTGCCACCCATCATTGATATTCAGGGGCCACTTAGAGGACTCTTTGCCCATATGAGTTTTACCGGTGATAAGGCTCAAGCCATCATGGAAGATTGGATCAAGGAAGTAATTCTAGAACAATAGAAAAACCAGCGGACTATGAATTACCAGCGTCCCCGGGGAAATCACTACCCAATAAGGCCTCCAGTTCATCTTCTAACGCGTCCGTAACCTGACCAGCCTTATGGTTAGTACCAGCATATTGACTGCTACCATGCTCATTAGCATGCAGGTCATTGTCTTCACCACTATGTAACAAGCTATCACTAGCGGTTGAAGAATATTCCTTATCAATAATAGCTTGAGCCAAAGACTTTATGTCATGGTAGTTCAACAAGGTAGAAATTGAGAAGGTGGTATCAAGTTCATTCTCAAGCTTCTCATGCAGACCAACCATCTGCATAGAATCTATACCTATGCCGCCTAACACACTGAGATGATTAAGCTGTTCTTTAGCAATAGAAGCCAAACAAGCAAAGTCAGCAACCAACACGTCACAAAGATAAACGACTTTTTGCGCATTATCAGGCAGAGCTACAAGCTCTTGCTTTAATACGCCACGTTCACCGATGGTAAGACGATTTTTACTGCCTCCAGAATTCTCGACTTCTGACACGTCAATCGTCATGACATCGTCATGCTCACCATCACCACCCCAAACAGCAACCACACCAATTTGTTGCGCCTCTAACCTAGCCTTGGCTCTACTGCGCTGGATTTTTCCGCTTGTGGTTCTTGGTACTTGCTTTTTATCTGCAATAACAATCTTAGCTATCGACAACTGATGATTTATTGCAACGACTGTGCGAACCGCATCAAATATTTCGGAGAACTCATTCTTTCGAATCGCCCGTGTCGCCACTTCAAACACAACAACYAGACGCTCTAAACCACCGTCTTCAACCGAAAAAGCRGCAACGGTAGAGGSCCTGATATCTTTATGGCATTGYTCAATACTGAACTCTATATCTTGTGGGTAATGATTTYTRCCAYGAATRATGATGAGATCTTTTARACGYCCCGTYACATACAAATCACCCTCATGGATAAARCCAAGATCACCSGAMCGGAAGTAACGCTCGCTGGAGCCATCCGTACGTGMGACATTAAACTTTGCYTGAGTCTCCTCTTCATTGCGCCAATARCCCTTTGTCACATTCGGGCCCGTCAGCCAAATCTCGCCCACTTGRTCYTCMRGYAAYCCCAYWCCRGATTCAGGATCAAYAATATCAAAATCAACACCAAACGCAGATCGTCCGCAACTCACTAAAAAKCTATGTTSCGTCATTAGATCGGCATGTATATCGACAMTRTTWTTCTTCAGTGCATCTTTTTKTACSGAAATCACCTTGGGRATTTCATCAAAGCCAGACTCTGATACAACAAGYGTTGCCTCTGCCAACCCATACACCGCTARCAAACGATTRGCTTTAAAACCACAAGAWGAAAACTTCTTACAAAAATCRGTTAACACYTCCTTTCTAATAGGYTCWGCRCCGCAATARGCAACTTCAGTCCAACAACTCAGATCYAAGGTATTCAGTTCTTTTTGACTGACCCGAGCGGTACACAATTCATAAGCAAAATTRGGTGCSCCAGTATGYCCAGATTGATAATCAGACATCGCCTGCAACCAACGCTTAGGCCGYTCAAGAAAWGCTTCYTGRGGCATAATRATYCCTGTTGCTCCAGTAAAGATAGGCACCAACAAACCATCAACTAAACCCATGTCATGATAGCAAGGCAACCATGACACSGTATTATCCGTKCGCCCAACCCGGCTACCGCGKCGAATRGATTCCAAATTATGAATAAGATTRCTATGGGTGACCATCACACCTTTTGGRTCACCGGTAGAACCAGAGGTATATTGCAAAAAGGCAATATCTTCCCGATTGGTATTGGGTTTYACCCAGGGTTTTTCATTGCCATGCTTAGCACTCTCTGCCCAAAACGCTTCCGTATCYGTCACCAACCATTGAAGTTTAWCCAGTATCGGATATTCCGAGATATGTTTATGCATCAACTTATCAATGTTATTCGCACATAAGGTTAACTCAAGCTCTGCGTTATTTATCACCGATTCTAAACGACGACAGCCACTTTCGACACTTTGCACTCCAGGCGGAAACGACGGCACGGCAATCGCACCCGCGTACAARCAAGCAAAAAAKGCRATAACAAAGTCAGGCCCRTTGGGATACAACAATAAAACCCTGTCRCCCAATTCAATTCTATCTTGYARTATSGTCGCCAGTAATCGAACCTTGGTATCCATTTCACCATAAGTCAGMACAATTTCTTCATCTGGRCGRYTTTTATCACAATGGATAAAACGATACGCAGGCTCATCRGGTGTATTAAGCGCCCGYAAATTCAGGATCTCTACCAAGCTGGTTTGGTCAAATGGGGTGAACTTATCTAACATTGCATTCGCRCCTCATTTTTTAAGTGTTGATTCTAATAATTCCAGAAGTTCATCGGCGGTCATCTCATCCTCTTCRTCCTGGTCAGAAACACTTTCTTGGTCCGTTGTATCATCATCCACCAGCAATCCGCCACCTTCTTGGTCGGCAGAGAAACTATCTTCTGGATAGATCTCATTCACAATATACGTGCTGAGCGCTTTAATCGTTGGATATTTAAAAAGCAACGTAGAGGGCAAATCTTGATCGGTAAGAGCACTTAAAATATTTCTTAGCTCCACCGCCACCAARGAATCTATGCCCAACTCTGCCRRTTGYGCATTGGGGTCAATATRCACATCGGCAGGAATRCKCATRAKWTTGCGCAATTGACTTGATATGGAATCGGATAGTATTAACTCTCGATCCGCAGGATATGCGGCGTCCATTTTTTCTCTAAGATCTTTCGCCATTGCCTGGGTGCAGGCATCGATACCAGAAGCATCATCACCTAACGACATAACATCATCATGCTCGCCATCACMACCCCAAACAGCAACCACACCGATTTGTTGTGCCTCTAACGCAGCCTTGGTTTTACTGCGCTGGATCTTCCCGCTAGTGGTTCTTGGTACTTGCTTTTTATCTGCAATAACAATTTTAGCTATCGACAACTGATGACTTAATGCAACGGCGGTACGAACAGCATCAAATATTGCGTTAAACTCATTCTTTCGAATCGCCCGTGTCGCCACTTCAAACACAACAACCAGACGCTCTAAACCACTGTCGTCAACCGAAAAAGCAGCAACGGTAGAGGCCC
>NVVG01000132.1 GCA_002402125.1 Moraxellaceae bacterium | reverse complement strand
TTTCATCAGTCCCCTCATATGGCCAACCTTCGATATTTTCCAATCGCAGCGCAGTGTAAAATCCAAAATCACCCGACTTGGCACCGCCGTGCACAACCGCATTCTTATGACCGAAGGAGCCCGCACTAGCATCAACCTGTAACGTAGGCGTATCAGGGGCCTCTTTAAGTTTTAGGTTAATTACCGCAGTGAACGCATTGGAACCGTACAACACAGAACCTGGACCACGAATGACCTCTACTCTTTGTAAGCTTTCAACAGGAAAGTTCAAATAAAAGGGATGATTTTTTCCGCCGTCATGGCTTTCCCTTGCCGGCCTACCGTTTACCAGTATAAGCGTATGATTGTTCTGATATTGAAGGTCTCCACGGACCGACGCCATATTCTGGGGCCAAAGATAAAAGGATCCGCCAGTATAAATACCAGGCATTCGACTTAATGTCTGCTTAAGGTTTCGATCATTAAACAGACCAATTTCTTTATCTGATGTCACCGACAATACCGCGGGTGCATTATATATCGTTTCTTCTCGTTTGGATGCAACAGTAACAGTCAATAATTCTTGCACGGAGTATTTCAACAGTTCTTCAACACTTATATCATCAACATTTGCAAAGAGCATTTGAGAACAGGAAAGAACAAATACTAGGGTAGGTAGTGATTTTGAATTTAACATACGCAATGTACCTATGAATTTAGAACCAATATCTAGTAAAAAATTTATATATACAGCTTATTTTTTAGAAAAATCTCTCGCGAAACAGCGATAATATAGGGGGGGTCTATTGATTTTATCGTTGTAGTAGATAAAAAGAAAGTATTGAATTCTTCATCTAGGATCATAGCAAACATCGCACCATTTTCTGTAACCAATTGTTTATCAACAATCCACAAAATTAAAAATACTACAGAAATATTATTGTGTAAGTTATTTCGACACATCTTCGAAAAACCATAACATTATGCTTTTAGAGCATATAATTTTCGGACAATTGACATAAATTAATCTGCAAGGCTATTTTTGTCTACCGGCCTCTAACAACAAATTTCGCAACAACTTGATATTTACCGGCTTCACCATAAACTCATCCATACCGCTTTCCTTGCAGCGCTGAACTTGTTCTTCCAGTACATGGGCGGTAAGTGCAACAATCTTAATACGGGGTTTATTATTGGCTAACTCCCAACGCCTAATTTCACGAGTGGCCGTTAACCCATCCATTTCTGGCATTTCGCAATCCATAAATATTAGGTCATAAGATTTTACGGCGGACTTAACTGCAGCTACCGCTTCCGTCCCATTGATGGCAAACGTTGGTTGCTGGTTACATTTTCTCAACACGCCTTTCATTACCTTTCGAATTACTACATTATCTTCAGCAACTAGAAGATTCAGTGGTGAGAACTGGGAGGTTCCACTGTGATCACTCGGCTTTTTCTTGRCCAAAGTTGACTTTTCATCCACAGCACTAGCAATGTCAGCAACATTCAGCCCYCTAGCGACTATCTCGATAAATTCCGCCTCAATCAGTGGTTTATCTGTTGCCAGAATAATATTAGTACCTTTTAGTTCTTCACCTTTGGGAGGGATGCTTGAGGCTGTAATTAAGACAAAGGGAATGTGGCGAAACTTTTCATTGATTAGACTTCTAGCAAATCGAACCCCATCCTTATCAGGCATGTTAAGGTCTGACAATATCAAATCAWAGGGRCTTTTTTGTTGATACGACTGCTCTAACGCCTGAGCCGCGGCCCCAATGTCTTCCACATAACTCGCGCGCATGTTATGTCGCAACGCATATTTTTCCAGCAGTCGTCCGTAGGTGACATTGTCATCAACAATTAATATTTTCTTATCTTCAACAAACTTGGCCATCCGGTTAGGCTCTACAACAACGGCACTATCTGCTGGCAAACGTATTTTTACCCAAAAAGTTGAACCCTCACCCAGATTACTGTCGACACCAATACCGTCGCCCATCATCTCCGATAACTGCTTACAAATGGCCAACCCCAATCCCGTACCACCATATTGTCGCGTGGTGGATGTGTCCGCCTGAGCAAAAGCTGAAAAAAGTGTTGCTTGCTGTACTTCTGTCAATCCTGGGCCAGTATCCTGGATTGATATTTTTACCAACCCTGGACTTCCTGGCACGGGTTCTGCCTTGACAACTATTTCTCCTTGTTTGGTAAATTTAACGGCATTGCCGACAAGATTTATTAAGATCTGACGCAGACGGGTAGGATCTCCAATGACATACGGTGGAAGCTTGGACGAAATATCGGTCATCAACGGCAGATAGTGTTTATCTTTATTAAAACGAAACATCTTAAGTACTTCCCATATCAATTTGGAAAAATCAAAAGAAATTTCTTCGAGTTGCATTTTCCCTGCTTCAATTTTGGAATAGTCCAAAATATCATTGATAACCACGAGCAATGATTTACCGGATGAGATCACCACATCATTACATTTGTGTTGTTCATCATTCAAATCCATGTCCTCCAGAAGTTCTGCCATGCCAATAACACCACTCATGGGCGTACGGATCTCATGGCTCATTTTGGCCAGGAACAAACTTTTTTCCTGGTTGGCTTTTTCAGCCTCTTCTTTTGCTAGCTCCGCGTCTGCCTTGGCTTGCTCCGCGTCTTTTGTCGCTAACACGAGATTATTGGCGGATTTAATTAGTTGTTTATTGGACTCCTTGCGTGCTTGATTGATAAACAAAATCGCAATGGTTAACAATGAAAATCCTGAAAACCCTATCCCAAGAAAAAGCAACCAGTTTTTTTGCTCGGAAATTGTAGCACTCTGCTTAATATTTTTATCTCTTTGTAAACTTAGGTCTTTTTCTTGCTGTTCTAGAATGGCATTGTTTTTTTCAATAATATCAGACAAGCTATTCAATTTTTTTTCCTTGTCTCCAAGCGTTGAAATTGTTCCTTCTAATCGATTCTGTTTCGTCCTTAGCTCAGCCTGTTTATCTAACAAGGTTTTTGCAGCGTCATTATACTGATATGACAATATGTCGAGTTTAGTCTGCTTGTCCACCAGCGAACTTTCTACTTCTGAAAATCTTCTGGTCAAATTGGTAAGAATCTTCTCTCTAACAATAATTTCGTCGGTTTTTTCCTGCAATGATCTCAATTGCCTATCAATTTTATTTTGTTGCTTGACCTGTATATCTTTTTGAAACTCCAATTTTATTTTGCTATCACGCAACAAAGACTGGCTTTTCTCTAAGCCACCTTTAAGAAGAAATAAACGCCGCTCTTTCTCATGTAATAATTCTGCCACATCAAGCTCACTACCCCCAAGCAACATCATATCGCTATGAATTTGAAGATGTTCGAAAACCAAATTACTACGATTGACTTCAAATACCAATTTATCACCATCAAACAAGAAATTTATCATAAAATCGTGCCGTAGATCACTTTCACGACTAATCAGTAAGGTTTCTGTCCGGCGTATCTTTCTGGCCAATACAGTGAGATCATCTTTTAATTTTTTGCTAACAAAGATAATCTGAAACTGTTTTCCATTAACACGCGCAGGATCGACGGCCGTCACCGTCACCTTCTTACCATTAATTTTTGAAAATTTCGCCACTTTACGAAGATCAGATAATAGCGCCTCATTATCTCCAACGAAGCCGATCTGGTATTGTGATATTTCGCTTTGATTTGGCCACTGGACAAAATTCGCCAACTTGTAAACAAGTACCGCTAGCACCCTATCCTGACTGACTTTTTTTGCATACAAAGAATGAGGGAAATAAATTAGGCACAGAAAAATGATGACGCTCCAAAAGGAATGCCACATTTTATGTGAATGACCATCTAAAGAGCGTAATCTTCTAGATAACACTACCGCCTCTTTATAAAGATTACAGAATGACTATCGTAACTAATCAGTATAATAGTAAGATTATCTTCTGGCAAAATTCAAAGACAATAAGATAGCGTTATAATTCAATTCATATATAACGCAATGAATAACAATTGGAACTTAATGTTATAAAGGCACAATAGAAAATGTACTACAGTTTGGAAAATAGGCATAGATTGTAATGAACGATATCTGATCCTTCAATCTGCTCATACAGAAAGGAAAAACAACGATGACCGAACCAGTACGTGTTTCCGACACTCCTTATGCGACAGAGGTTGAGTCCGGTAAAACTTACTTTTGGTGCGCCTGCGGCCGCAGTAAATCCCAACCATTTTGTGACGGTTCTCATAGCGGAACTGGGTTTACCCCGGTAATGTTTGAAGCCACAGAATCAAAAAAAGTCTTCTTCTGCGGTTGCAAAACCACAGCATCGCAACCACTGTGTGATGGTAGCCATAAAAAAGGCTAACCCCACAATTACATTTAAGGGTTTAATTGGATTAAGGTTTTTTTTCCATTATTTTTACAAATCGTTCAGAGAGTAAAAAACCTGATAACCAATGCTGTAATTTCGGATACGGTGCTTGATCAAACCAAACTTTATCGACATGAGCAAATTGGCGAATAAAGGGCAGTATCGCCATGTCGGCTAAACCGGCATGATTCGACAATAAATAGCCTGATTTATTCAATAGCTGCTCCAACTGCAGTAAAAAAAACTCCGCTTGTTGGCGATAGTATTTCGCAGAATGTTCAGGATATCGATCAGCATATTTATATCGATCTAAGGCTTGTTTAAATTCGCCATCGCTAATTTCTATCAACGCAAGTGCATCATCCATTGAGCCAATGCTGGGATTCAACCAGCTCTCAGGGTCATGCTTAACCAACGCCCACAACATGATATCGAGACTCTCATCGAGTACCTGATCGGGAAGCTGTAATACCGGCACAGTACCTTTAGGTGACAGCGCGAGCATTTCTGCCGGTTTATCCCTTAATACCACTTCTTTTAACTGAACCGATAATCCACTGACATGTATTGCCAAGCGAGCCCTCATCGCATAAGGGCAACGTCTAAAAGAATATAAAATGGGCGTAGTCGCCATTCGCTCTAAATACTCCACGAATAAGATAGAATCCATATACTACTCTATTCAACCTGACTCGATATACAACTACGAACAAAATAGTAGCAATCAACCCACTATCTGAATTATATTTGTTAATGTAAGAGAACAAATATTAATCGGGTGGTGAGTCATGGGAAACCTAACAATCACAAGTGGTGACATTATCGCGTTGACTGCTGACGCTATTGTCTGCCCTTCACACAAACACTTAATCCGTGGCCGAGGGCTTTCAGCACAAATTTACGACAAAGCCGGGGATCTGTTAGTTGCCGAATGTAAAACCTTAGAGGAATGTGGCATCGGCAAGTCCAAAATAACTAAAGCGTATAACCTATTAACTAAATACATTATACATACGGTAACCCCGCAGTGGAGTAGCGGTGATACCTATAGCGCCGATGAATTGCAACTACTGAGGTCTTGTTATCAAACCACATTACAACTCGCTATCGATTGTGATATCCAGACCTTATTAATCCCTGCGCTGGGAGCAGGAACCAACCGATTCCCCCAATACACGGCGGCCCATCTGGGWTTAGAGGTAATAAAGAACTATATTGAACAATTCGAAAAGATCACCATTTGTTTACACTCCACTAATGCTAAAAATATTTGGCTAGAAACCCAACAACAGTTTTCTGCATTAAAGGCCATGGGAAACTAATCCCATGATGCAGTGGACTGAGGGCAATGTGCTGCAACGTCTTGACTGGACCGAAGGGCTTTTTTCCCTAAAAATACAAGCCGATATCAAACCATTCATGCCGGGACAATTTGCCAGCTTAGCGATGGATATAGAGGACAAGCGCGTTGCTAAACCCTACTCTTTTATCAATAGCTCTATCGAACAACCCTTAGAGTTTTATATATCCTCTGTACCCAATGGCATTTTGACCACACACTTAAAGCAGCTCAATGAGAATGACAAAATCTGGATTAAATCCTCTGCGAATGGATTATTTACCGTAGAGGAAATACCCACTGCGAAAAACCTWTGGTTGTTTTCCTCAGGTACYGGCATCGGGCCYTTTCTATCCATTTTGAATGCTAATRAGGTATGGGATARATTTCAGCATGTCATTCTAATTCATGCGGTTAGTGAAGCCTCAGGCCTTAATTATCAAGACCAGATCCATTTGTTACAGCAACAGTATCAACAATTGTCTGTGGTAAATTTTGTCAGCCGCGAACAGATTAGCAACACGATCAATGGACGAATACCTACCGCAATTGAAGATGGCCGATTAGAAAACAGCGCAAACCTGGAATTACTACCCTCAAATTCTCATTGCATGTTGTGTGGCAACCCTGGCATGGTCAAAGATACTACAACGACATTAATAAACCGCGGCTTCAAGAAACACCGACGGCGTTCACCTGGGCAAATTACCACAGAAAAGTATTGGTAGATTGGGTTAGTAAAATAGAGTACTTGTCCGCATTTATCGATCAGACAAAAAACCCAGTTTCTGAAACACAGTCTCCGGCAACCAACGTACCACCCACATAACCCATGCCCAATAACCAGGGATATAGTGTACATAGCGACGACTTTTAAATGCCCGCACGATACCGCTAGCAACCTCGTTTACTGTCGAAAAAGAGAAGTTCTTTGCATGATCAACTGTCATCGGTGAATCCACCGGTCCCAATTTGAAACTATATATTTCCAAACCGGTGCCCCAATGGACCGATCGAAGGCCTTGCAGATAGATCGCCAGCGCCCCTTTGGCGGAACCATAAGTATAATTGCGTGGCCGTCCCCTTTCCCCCGCGACGCTGGTAATCACCCCAATTTTTCCTGCAGGTTGAGTCGCCATCAGTTGCGTCAATAGCACCAATTGATTAACCACCGACGTATAATTTACCTCGATTACTCGGTACGCCTCTTCCACGTTGGTTTCACTCAACAATTGATCACCGATCAATCCATGTGCAATAAGCACAATATCAAATGTGCCTAAACTCTTATACGCCAAAGTAACCGCTAGCGCCGTAGCCTCTCGATCGACAAAATCAACACTAGTAGAACCCACAACCAACGCTCCCAATGCTTGAGATAACCGGTCTAGAGCCGTTTTCTTGCGCCCTATGAGATAAAGTCGATGACTGTCTTTTCCTGACATCTCTGCGTAACAATGCGCTATTTGGCCTGCAACAGCCGAGGTAGCGCCTAGAATCAGAATATTTGCCATAACAAGGGCTCATTAATACGTGAAAGAATGGGTAAGAAACTCAGGACATCATTGTCTTCACTTCCACTCCTGCGGTAAAGTGTTTTTCCATTACAAGTTTCTCCAGCATCAACAAGGCCGAAGATATGTTATCTACCCGCAAGCTATCCATTAGATTAGTTTTAGCCGCCCTTTTGTTCCAAGCCCATTCATTGTCTCTAGCGAGTACCCTCAGCGAGGTAAAACGCCAGGGTTTTGTCAGTTGTGGTGTAAGCCAAGGATTACCAGGATTTTCCAATATTGAGAAAGATGGTCAATGGTCAGGATTAGATGCTGATCTCTGTCGTGCTTTAGCCGCGGCCATTTTCAACGACAAGTCAAAAACCCGCTTTACCCCTCTTTCCGCCAAAGAGCGCTTTACCGCCTTACAATCCGGTGAAGTGGACGTGTTAACCCGCAATACTACATGGACCGCCTCACGTGATACCAGTCTCGGCATTAACTTTGCCGGCATCAACTATTATGACGGTCAGGGTTTCATGGTACGTAAAGACCTTGGGGTCGATTCCGCTTTACAGTTAGATGGTGCCACCCTGTGTTCCAATGCGGGAACCACAACAGAACTCAATATGGCCGATTWCTTTCGCGCCAACAAGATGAAATATACCCCCGTAGTGTTCGAAAAGTTTGATGAGGTATTAGCCGCCTACGAAGCCGGCCGCTGTGACGTGTTAWGTACCGACCAATCCGGTTTGTATGCGCAGCGAATAAAGYTAAAAGATGCCAACGCCCACAAGGTATTGCCAGAGATCATCTCCAAAGRGCCTTTAGGTCCGGCGGTAAGGCAAGGGGATGACCAGTGGTTTAACATCGTAAAATGGACACTTTACGCGTTATTAGAAGCAGAAGAGCTACAAATAACCCAACAAAATCTGCCTGCAAAAATGCAATCCAGCAACCCACAGCACCGGCGTTTCTTAGGTGTAGAAGGCAACATAGGAAAAAATCTCGGCTTAACTAATCAATGGGCCAAACAGATCATTCAGGCCGTCGGTCATTATGGTGAGATGTATGAAAGAAATGTCGGCAAGCATTCTCGATTAAACATCCCTCGAGAACAAAACAGATTATGGAACCATGGCGGGTTACATTACGCGCCTCCCYTCAGATAAACCCATCATTTCCTATGATAGAACTTAAAAAGCAACATCGCGGCTGGCTGTATCAGGCTTTTTTTATTGTCGCGGTACTCGGCGTTGGCTGGCTGTTAACAAGCACCTTGCTCGACAATCTTGCCAGACAAGGTATCATCACAGGCTTTGATTTTCTCGACAGCAGTGCCGGCTTTGGTGTCATCTTTAGTTTAATCGACTACAGCGAGTCCGATTCTTACGGTCGCGTGTTTTTTGTCGGCTTATTAAATACCCTGTTAGTGGCAGGCTTGGGTATCATTTTTGCTACCCTGATTGGTTTTGTGGTTGGTATTGCCCGATTATCAAATAACTTTTTGGCCCGCAACCTCGCTTCCGCCTACATCGGTCTGTTTAGAAACATACCGTTACTATTACATTTGTTTTTCTGGTATTTCGCGGTACTACGACCACTACCCTCTCCTAGACAGAGTCTTAATTTATTTGATGCGTTTTTTCTAAATAACCGAGGGCTTTACACACCAAGGCTACTTAACAACGACAACACGGCTATCTGGGAGCAATTCTTACTGATAAGTTTTATGGTTGCTATAGCCAGTTTTGCCCTGAGGTTTCTCAGACAGCGTAAAGCTAACCAACCATCAACAAACAACACCATCAAGAGTAAATCAATCCAACCAAAACTATGGTTTCTATTTATTTTATCCTGCCTATTGATGCTAACATTAGTAGGCGCCCCCTACGGCATCGAGACCCCACAGCTCTCTCGATTTAATTTTTCTGGAGGCATTGTTGTCATTCCTGAATTTATTGCATTAGTGTTGGCATTATCTATCTATACCGCTGCTTATATCGCGGAAATTGTTCGGGCCGGTATAGAGTCTGTAGCCAAAGGACAAAAAGAAGCCGCGCAATCTTTGGGTCTAACCCCTTCACAGTCATTACGCTATGTTGTTATTCCGCAAGCATTACGTCTAATCATCCCGCCATTAACCAACCAATATTTAAACTTAACTAAAAACTCTTCTCTTGCCGCCGCCATTGCCTACCCCGATCTTGTTTCTGTTTTTGCCGGCACCGTACTCAATCAAACAGGTCAAGCCGTAGAAATTATTGGCATTACCATGCTGGTATATTTGAGCATCAGCCTAAGCATCTCGTTCATTATGTCCCTCTACGAGCGCACAACCCGCTGGAGCACTCGCTAGGTGAACAGATACGTGCAATGGTTAAGGAACAACGTATTTAGTGGGCCAGTTGATTGCTTTATCACGCTGTCGCTCGGTTTGTTTTTATGGTGGGCCATGGGCCCACTGCTCGACTGGCTGGTGATTGACGCAGTATTTTCTGGCACCAGCAATGAACAATGCAACCCCGATGCTGCCTGCTGGATATTTATCAGAGAATTTTTACCGCAGTTTATCTTTGGTTTTTATCCGGAAGATGAGCGTTGGCGGGTCAGCCTTGCCGCCGCTACGGCCATTTTGCTATTGTTGATTTTTTTCTTGATCAATCGATACTTTCCAAAAAACCACAGCATTCGTATCGCGTTTCCTTGGGTAGTGCTCATCGCCTACCCGACTATTTCAATAACGTTGCTTTACGGTAGTTTTCTTGGGGTTAATATTTTTGGCCTTAACATCGTTGAAACTCATCAATGGGGAGGTTTGTTTCTAACACTTATCATTGCGGTAAGCGGTATTGTTGGCGCATTTCCCTTAGGCATTGCGCTTGCACTAGGGCGCCAAAGTGAACTCCCCGTTATCCGCGCCTTTTGTCGGATATTCATTGAAGTTTGGCGAGGGGTTCCACTCATTACCGTACTCTTTATGGCGTCGGTGATGCTGCCGTTATTTTTGCCTAACAACATCGACATCAATAAACTGGTTAGAGCACTATTGTGTATTATGCTGTTTTCTAGCGCTTATCTAGCCGAGGTGATTCGCGGTGGGTTACAAAGCCTGCCAAGTGGACAGCAAGAAGCTGCAAGTGCGTTAGGTTTGAGTTATTGGCAACAGATGCGCTATATCATTCTTCCCCAAGCTCTACAGCAAGTCATCCCTGGCATTGTGAATACTTTTATTGGATTGTTTAAAGACACCACACTCGTGCTGATCATCGGCTTGTTTGATTTTCTTGGCATCGTGCAAGCCGCAGCAAGTAACGCCCAATGGTTAGGTCACGCCATAGAAGGCTATATTTTTGCCGCTATGGTTTTTTGGTGTTTTTGCTTTTTGATGTCACGTTACAGCCTGCATCTAGAAAATAAAAATAGGATTCAGCTATGAGCCCGAACAAGATCGACAGAAAAGACGTTATTGTTTTTGATCGCGTAAACAAATGGTACGGCGATCTTCATGTATTAAAAGACATTAGCCTCAACATTGCCAAGGGTGAAAAATGGGTGATATGTGGCCCTTCCGGTTCAGGAAAGTCCACATTGATTCGTTGTATCAACGCATTAGAACCTCATCAAGAGGGCGACTTGTATGTGAACGGTGACAAACTCATCGATAGCCTCGCCCACACCAGCCGCATTCGCCAACAAGTGGGCATGGTATTCCAGCAATTCAATTTATTCCCCCACCTCACCGCCCTCGAAAATTGCACCCTCGCACTAATCCAAGTAAAGAAATTAACGGAGCAACAAGCCACAGAGTTGGCAATGCATTATCTAACTCGAGTCCATATAGCGGAAAAGGCCCAGCAATATCCCAACCAACTTTCCGGTGGCCAGCAGCAACGGGTGGCTTTAGCTCGAGCACTGGTTATGGAGCCTGAAATCATGTTATTTGATGAACCCACGTCGGCGCTAGATCCCGAGATGATAAAAGAAGTGCTTGATGCGATGATTGAACTGGCGGAATCGGGAATGACCATGATCTGTGTTACCCATGAAATGGGGTTTGCGCGACAGGTAGCCGATCAGATTGTATTCATGGATGAAGGTGAAATTATCGAAACTGCGCCGCCAACAGAATTTTTTGACCATGCAAAATGCGCAAGAACCCAACAATTCCTCAAACAGATACTTAGCCACAACTAATCGGCTTGCATGTCCTTGTATCCATAATATGGCCAAAAAAAGTCTTAATTCAAATCTCCAACGTATCACCAATTTAGAAACTTTACTCTACTGACTTGTTATGAGAACCGGGTGGCACCAATTTTGGCGCCAGCGTTCGCGTTTCTGCTCGACCGTTTGGGAGCTAAAATTAGCCTTAACAGAAGCCGAGAAACCAAATTTATTATTTAGGTGGTTGGCATTTAACGCACCATATAACTCACCTTCAATTTTCGATGTTACAAACACTACTTGGTCGCAATTAGTGCACTCGTGAAATATGGCACTATTCGAACCGTGTTGAACTTCTTTGTGAAGCTCTTCATTGCGAATCGACGCCACAATCTTTGTGCCGGACTTTGTAACATATGCCGCTAATTTAGCGGAACAATAGTTACACTGGCAGGCTCTAGGCACCAAGTTGCAATCAACTGTATGCCATGTGATTTGAATGTTGCTGCAGTCACAGCCACCAGTAATACTCATTTCAGGTTCTCATAACGCCTCTGATAACTGGATGTTAATACTTGGGCGAATTTATGCAAGAATGGAGCGAAGCGGAGTGGGCATAAAGGCGCACAAGTATTACCATTCTGCGTTGATCGGCTCGTTACAGAAGGGCGGGGATTTAGACTTTTATAGAGCCCCATAAACTGAGGTGTGCGTTAATCTATGACTTTCTCGAAGATTTTTTTAAGCTCTTTCTTCGTTAAAAAATCTGTATCAACCTTAATAACCTTATCCTTGTAAACAAGAAAAACTAATGACTGTGGTTCACTAATTGAATAGTACGATATAGTATTTTTTCCCTTCCACGATCCGCTTTCAGAGTTTTCTATTAGTGACTCTTTAAAAGTAACCAATTCATTTTTGTTGCATTTACTATTTTCTCTAATCTCGAATAAATCAGCGTAGAACTCTGATGACTTACAGCCATAACCCTCATCATTACTAATGTCTGTAAAAGCCAAATATTCTGTCCCTTTCTCCTTTCCATACCTAAAGACTAAAAAATTGTTATCTCCGCCATTAGCTCCCACAGCATCTTGCCCTGAAGGTATCAGAAAATCAAAACCAGAATAAACCAAATGCACATCTATAGCATCGGTTTTTGCAAAACAAAATGACGATCCCAAAATTAGTATAATTAAGCATATATTTTTCAACGCACTAAACTCCCATTAACGCCATCATGATTTTTGACTTATAACGCACCCCAACAATTCCCTTACATGAATTGTAGATTGAAGTGTCACCAAAACTTATTCTTTTTCCAATTTCCACAAGTTGCTTTATCGCATATTTTATATTTAGAGCGCCATACGCAGGGCGAGGTACCAAATCCATCGAATCAGAGCACGAATTTGCCTCTTCGAGAGCTTCATATGCAACCAAAACTACTTGTTCATTAACAGATATAGGCGTAGTGGTTCCTTTTCCCCAAAAATAATTTACTACAGTTGAAATATACTCTTTATCATAAACG
>NVVG01000131.1 GCA_002402125.1 Moraxellaceae bacterium | reverse complement strand
GATCATCTCAAAAAGATCTATACCAAATTTAAGGTTAATGCTCGTACCCAATTAGTGTCACTCATTTATAAGTAGTGGCTGTGGGGTCGGCGTTGAATCCACGATAGAATACTCATCTGCGACGAGGAGTGTTGGCAGATTGAGTTTTTTGTTTTGTCTCCAGGTTGTATTAGTTGGTTGTTTCCGCGGCGAGTCGCGACTGAATGCGAATATATAATCCTCGATAAGTCAAAGAGTTCGGTTCAATTTCGCAAGCTTTCCTGATTGCCTGTAATGCGTCGGTATGTCTGTCAACGAGACCGAATGACAGTGCCAGGGAGTGCCAGGCTTTCGATTCATCAGGGTTCTGACGCACCCGTTCCTGCGCAATGTTCAGCGCGCGCTTCGAGTGCATGTCTGCCGAATCAAGTTCGTTTAGCATTTTCAATGTTCGAGAAATTGATCGATGCGCGGCTTCATCATCCGGATTCTTTTCGAGACGTTGTAGATCCATAGGCAATACACGATGCAGAGTTTCGTTAGCAGATTCTTCCTGACCCGATTGTCTGTAGGCATCAGCGAGGTCGCGATAGATGGAAATCTTATGCGGTCGCGACTTTATGGCCCGCTGATAGAGGGCAATTGTGATGTCCCAGCGTTCGTAAGCTGCATAACGGCCACCAAAACTGTTGACACCTTCTTCAACCCGCTTTAACGCGAGGTCGCGAGTATGTCCTTTCGCCAGCGTCACGCTGGTCATTGTTCCTGCAAATAAGACAGCGATCAAAAAAATCTGTGCGATTGAGAACGCGGCCTTGAATGAACTTACTGTACTTTGATTATAACTGGGATTATAACTGGGATTATGACTGGGCACTAGTCGATGCCAGTAGCTCAGTGCGGTGATAAGAAGGCCCGCGGCGACCATGACTTCGGCGACTTCGGCTTCGTTGAAGTTGAATAGTCCCAGCTCGAAAAGGCCCCCAAAGAAGAAAAATGGCCACACGAACCCTGGCGGTGGCGCAATGCCTAATCGACGGGCGATTTGCGCAATTCTTATCTCACGATTGAGGAGRGCCGGGTAGAGTATTCCGTAGGCCCATAGACYGGTTCCCAACAGAACACGAATGGAGTCTTTAAGTGTAGTGCTGAATGGTCCGGTCAATAGATTGTGAAGGTTCGTTTCGCCCTGTAAGCTGTTACGGAGAAAAAACTCCGGACTTCGCCAGTTAAAAAGTTGCTGGCCCCAGGATATTTCCTCTAGCACAACGTAAAGCGCAGCAAGTGTGAGTACGCCGAAAAACCAGCGAAAATATTCTCGTCGGTAAGCGCACGCACAGGAGACGGCTGCAGTCAGTAACCAGAGTCCAACCTGCAACCACTCCCCGTACAGGTTTTCATAGGTTGCCCAGATGTACGCTACAGGAAACCATAACGCGAATACCAGGTAGCCAATGGATATCGCTGCAGCGATTAGGTAGCTCAAGCTTGCAGGATAGAAAAAACTTGTTGTGTTCTTATCTGGCATGATGCAAATAGTGTCTCTGTGTGAGTGGCGTGCTAGATCTTACGTTGTGTGGCGGTGGAGCATTTATACAAAAGAAAAACCTGATTTAAACCTCTATAAGATAACCGGTTCTATTCAGTATATACCACAAAATTTTTCACGCTGGTCCTACCCTGCTTATTAGATTGTTGAGCGGCATCGCCGCCATGACAACCGGAACATTAGAGGTCGTTATTATGAAGGGAGCAAGCAAAATAAATGCCAATTTTAGTTGTTAATAGGCACTAATTATTAGGTGGGTTGTGTCGAGTGAATTTACACCTTTGAGCATTATGGATTTGGCTGAACTTTCAACTCCTTGATATCATTTGATTATTGTATTTCGGCGCAGATATTGCCTATTTAAGAGCGGATGTACTACTTTAATAGCTAATGAGTTGGAGATCATAAACATGAAAGCAACAAGTAATATAAAGGCTGTTCTTTGCGCAC
Source organism: Moraxellaceae bacterium (assembly GCA_002402125.1). Taxonomy (GTDB): domain Bacteria; phylum Pseudomonadota; class Gammaproteobacteria; order Pseudomonadales; family Ketobacteraceae; genus 42-54-T18. The sequence goes on along the minus strand of NVVG01000131.1, from coordinate 11,029 downwards.
TCATATTGATACTCGGATCTGTATTTTCTTTTACGAGTTACGCGGACAGTAGCGATAGCGGCAATTACGGCGATAGCAGCGATAGCGGTAACAGTTACACGATTTATAGAGAGGACCCGGTAAAGGTATCAGAGCCCGGTACTTTTGCGCTATTTACTTTGGGACTAATCGGGATGGGGGTTGTGAGACGATTTAGACGTCAGGATTAAATTGACTGGAGACACACCAGGACACCCACTCTACAAAATGAAATAACCATTCTTGTAGTGGTCAATTAAGTGGGTGTCCTTATATCCTTATAAGAGTACTAAGAGTATTGACCTAAAGACTCATGGACGAACAAGGTCTATCCCTGTTGTAAGCAATGCACCGGTATCAGTAATAATCGTGTGATCAGTGCCATCGAGGTTTACGCTACCGATTTGACCACCTATTTCTGAATAAAAAATCCTACCGGATATTTCATCAATATCGATACCGACACCTTCCATACCGCCTACCAACAGTGTCGTATCTTCACTAGTAGAAAAAGACCCCGTATCAGCGCTACGTACACTGCCGCAGGTTCTACAGCCACCAATTAGCTCATCACCTTTACCCCGCTCGGTAAAATAAATAGTACTTCCATCAGAGTTCAGTATCAGATCAATTGGTGCATTGAGCCCTGAGACTATTGTGGTGTAACTATCGGTGTCTGCTTTACCAATACCCATAACGTCCATACTGGCACTGTGAATATTGTTAGCCTTACGGTCTGTCCAATAGAACTTGTTATTGTCGGGGTCCACTGCAATACCCACGAACTGGTGTGCTTCGACATCTTCGTCGCTCCAATCTACAATGCGCTCCAATTCAGACCCGTCAGGATTACAACGCCAAACGCTGGCACCTTCACGGTCACTCCAGTAAAGTTTTCTATTCTCAAAATCCATTGTGATCTGCTTGGGGCGAATAATATCGTCGCCTGGCGGTATAACAAATTCTACATCTGATCCATCAAGATTGGCACGAGCTACGCTGCCGCCGTGAGCGTTGTCCCCCGAACCGCTTATGTAATTCATATTAGTCCAATAAACTTTTCCGCCTTCGAGATCTACGATCACGCCATCCGGAGTATTTACTTTGCTATTGAAAACAGGATGTACATCATTAATAAGRCCATCAGAAACAACTTGAATACTATTGGTCATATCTGCATTTGCTCTGTATACGCCATATGAATTTGGAGCAATGCCGATTTTCAGATACCAGATTTGTAAATCCTGATCCGGTTCTAGAACTGGTTTGCATGCAATGGTAAGTAGCGATAAAGACACAGCCAGCACAAACGTTAGGGGTAGTCTGATTTTTTTGGTTTTATTTTTTTTCATTAGATTTCTTCTTTTTGTTGTATTTGTTCGCCGTGGGAACAATCAATCGCCTTCGAACTTTTGGCATTGAATTCTCATATGAACTGTAAACGTTCGTAAGCGGTATTGGGGAGTAAGGCCGAAGGGTAAGCTAGAGTTGCTGGAGATTTATTTGCAGCTCCAAGGAATATTGGAAACTATAGAACCGTTACTTTAGACAACATGACAACTAGGTTCTACATTAACTAGGACCTTCATTAACTACATCCAACACTGTTTTGTTTTGTATTGGATGTAGTTATGAAAGCCTAATTTTATTCTGGCAACCGCTTYAGTTCATCCGCCAATTCCAGATAGAAGTCAAATAGCTCAAATTCATCGCTCCGTTCCCCAACAGGATCAAAGCCAATGACATCGAAGTGATCTACATGATCTAGTACTCCTCGGTAGTTCCATACACCTTTCTCGGGTGGGCCCATAGTATCGGGGTCATAATTGACGATGACATCGGGAATCAACCCATCGTTGATGAGTTTTGGGCCATTTTGTGAAATGACATTGACCCCACCATCGTTCGGCCACCAGGTCTCATCGATTATGATGGGACCTTCGTTAATTGTCAGAGATCCCATATGGGTTGACGCTGCACCCATCGGGCCATTACGGGTGGTGAATATGTGTTTCTCTGGAACATGGAAGCCTTCATCGCCTTCCGGCTGACTGGCAGACGTGGCGTAAGAAAAATGATAAACGTTTGGCTGTGTCCTAACCCAACTATTTAATTCTTTAGCGCCATAAATACTGACGTCCTTCAAGGCAAAATCATCATGATTGACTAATTCTTCTACCCTATCATAGTAATCAGCCAGGGTTTCCTTATTCTCAGGGTGCAAGCCCCACTGCACCATCTTTAAATCATAGATCCAATCGATGGGTATGATGTTGTCGGTAGCATAGAAAAAGGCAAGTAAAAACGTAGGCAAACCTGCACCGACATCCATTATATATGAAAGCCCATCGTGCGGGGCAGAGATGGTGACGACGCTCTTAACAAGATCACGGGTTTCCGGTGAATCATCCCCGGCAAATAGTGGTGATAGGTTGGGTTGGCCGGCGCTTTGTTCTTCGGGCGAGCCATGCTCAAGTAATTGTACTACTGTACGCGCAGCGGGTCCGCCAAATGAATGAGCGATAATATGCACCTTGCGCTTTTCTCCCTTGCTATCAAGTTCGCCCCACTCTTCATAGATGCCTTGTCCTGTGTAATCGGTACCGAAACGAGTATGTCCAAATTTATCGGCGTGGGCCTGTCCATAATCTACTTTCGTACCTTTTATAAAGGCATAGAACTCACAGGCTCTATCCCAGTAGCTTGAGAAGGGCCCGGTTAACACAGTGCGGGTGTCGTGGTTATATTTCTCGAGTTCTTTTTCGAGATTACCTTTAAAGCCTCCCCAGTACTTAAAGCCGAAGAGTTCTTTGTCGCCCCAGCCTCCACCGCCGTGCAGCAGAACAATCGGATAATCGTTTAGCCGCGTTTCCTCGGGCAAGGGTTCATACCCGTCTTTCGCACCACAACCAGTAAGCATCGACAGCGCTAATACGCTTATTGGGAGGAAATTTGTTTTTGTCAGTTTTGTTTTTGTCATTATTATTGTGCCCCTAACTCCTGTCCCCATCGCGATGTAATGAAACGAAAACTACTGTTCCATTCATATATTATCCCGATGGGAGATTATTATTATAATTATTAGAATAAGAAAAATGCATATACACTTTATAGCAAAAATGTTTCATGGTCTAGCGGCAAGCGATTTTGCGATAACGACAGAACATGCCTAATATGACTAGTGTCCGTGTTGCATCTTGAAYTAACGGCTTGCTCTCAGATACTGGGATTAAGAACCTGGGGAACAGTGTCAGGACACCCACTTTAGGAAATAAAATGTACATCTTTGTATTGGTCTATTTAGTGGGTGTCCTCTGTCTCTTCTCTGTCTCTACGACTAAATTGAGTTTTTGGACGTCGTATGCCAATGTTGGTACAGCTTCGCCCTTTAACGAACCAATCAACCAGAATGGGGAGCTAATCCGTGCAGTGCCGTTAACCCAATCTTGGGCAGAGGCTTTGTTAAAAAACTTAACGGATAACAGAGTTCTTGTTGTGAATACGGTATCTTCCAAAGAGTTAAATGCATCCTCTTTGGATAAAGATAATGAAATTAGCCGGCATTTCCGCTCGGCATTTAGTTTTGCACCCCCCTCGATGCTATAATGAAGTCGGGGATTTTCTAAGCAGCCCGTCACGCTAGCGATATTACCTGCTTGGATTATAACTACACCCGTGTTAGAAAAAACAGAGTGAAAAGGTTTGCTGCAATATACTTCAAAGAAACTGCAGTGACGATTAAACATCAACAGTTAGCTAAGGGTGCTATAGCTTATATGTGTACCAGGTTGCTTGTAATAACCATATTTGTCAATTTTCTGAATGTTATCTTTGTGTTTCCTGTTTCGGCGAGAAGTGTCGATCTCAACAGTTCCAATTTAAACAGTGCTATTGTTCAAATCGATACAACTAACGCCAGTGCAATAGCTTCCAGCGGCGGTATAGGCCCTGCGGTAAAAATATTTGAAGATCAAACCGGCCAAGCTTCATATCAGGAGGTGCTGGAACTTGACAAAAATCAGTGGCAGCTAGAGCAGGGCCATCGATTTAATTTTGGGTTAACCTCGTCTGCTTATTGGTTTAAATTTGATATAGTTAACCAAACTGCATTAGATAAGTCATTGATTTTGGATGTTGCCTATAGCAGGTTGCGTGAGGTCGATTTTTACCAGTTTAAGTGGCCGCGCCCTGATACCAATAATCTATTAAAACAGCAACATCATAATAATAGTGTCCCTTTTCAAAATCGACCGCAACCCCATCGCCATTTTGTATTTCCATTATTGTTGGATAGCCAAACCAACAATACGATTTTAGTTAGAGTGACGGGGGACTTTGGTGTGCGTGTACCTATTTTTCTTTACACGCCTGAGCAGTTCCACAAAGATGATAGCGAAAGAATCGCATTTCAAGCTTTCTACTTTGGCGCCATCGCCATCATGGTTTTGTATAATCTATTTATCTTTTTTAGTGTTAGGGATAAAAGTTATCTACTCTATTCCATATTTATGGTGTCGTTTGCGATATTGCTATCCATTGATAAAGGTTGGGCCATGCAGTACTTGTGGCCCGATAACCCGCTTTGGGATCAGGACGCTTATGTGGCATTTTCCGCAATTGCTGCAGGGCTCGGCCTCGCTTTTGCAATTGTGGTTTTACAACTGAAGACAAGGGAACCACGAATACATCTTTTATTTATGAGTCAATTGCTGCTTTGGATATTACTTGCTATTGCTTCGTTCTTCTTTGATGCGCTCAGCGTCATTATTATAGAAATTCTCGTATTTACTGCTGGTGCTCCGGTGCTTCTGGCGGTGGGTGTGATGATGTGGAAAAAGGGTGTGGTGGCTGCACCTTATTATGTTATGGCCTGGGTGTTTATTATTTCTGGGACCTTTGTTCATGCCTTGGTTGTTGCTGGTCTATTGCCTGATGATGGTTTTTTTAGTGTTTATGCTTTTCAACTGTCACATATGATCGAAGCGGCTTTATTGTCTTTTGGGCTTGGTGCAAGAATTAACTATGAGCGCAAAGAAAAACATCAGGCACAGAGAAATAAGTTGGGTGAAGAAATAAAACGTTATGAAGCGGAACGTGGCCGACAAATAAGTGAAGAAAAGAACAAAGCTAAAACTCAATTCTTCGCGAGTATGAGTCACGAATTTAGAACCCCGTTAACGGCAATATTAGGTTACTCCGAGCTTGCGATGGAAAAAAATACAAGCGAACAAGAGCACTATAAATACGTTAATTCCATTGCAAATAGCGCAGACCACATGTTGCAATTGATTAACAACGTCTTGGATATATCCAAGATTGAAGCGCAACAGATGGACATTGTAACTGAGCCAGTAGACTTGTTTAATTTGAGTCGGCAGGTGAATGACTTTATTCAAGTGTTGGCCAGTAAAAAAGATATTGGCTACCGGATTGATTTTAAATTTCCATTGCCGGAAATCTTTATCAGTGACCCTACACGCTTAAAGCAGGCACTTATTAACTTATATTCTAATTCGGTTAAATTCACTCAAGAGGGTAGTGTCACCTTACATATATCTTGTGATCCTAATGCAGAGTTATTGCACTTTGCAGTGGAAGATACCGGCATTGGTTTAAGGCCAGAACAAAAGAAAAATCTATTTCGGGCTTTTTCGCAAGCTGATGAGGCTACTGCGCGCAATTATGGTGGTACCGGTTTGGGCTTGTATCTATCGAAGTTGATCGCCAAAAAACTGGGAGGCGATATCTCTGTTGAGAGCGAGTTTGGTCAGGGCAGTACTTTTACTCTCAGCGTGAGCACTGGCAGCCTTGAAAACTGCAACTGGATTCACGAAATAGATATCGAAGCTTTTGACACCAAGAGTGCTGTAACCAAATCGGGTAATGATATTGTTGAGTATGCTGAAATTGTAAATAAAGAGAAAGCTGAAGTGGCATCTCATGTAGATGCCCAAGAAAAAGCGCCATATAGTGTTTTGCTAGCTGAGGATAATCAGGTCAATCAGATGCTTATTAGCACTATCATTAAAAAGGTTGGCCCAGAGGTGGTTATTGCTAATGATGGTGTGGAGGCTATTGCTCATGCAATGTTGGGGCGCTTTGGTCTTATTCTGATGGACCTGGATATGCCTCACCTGGAAGGTTTGGCGGTGGTTAAGTTGTTGCGGGGTAAAGGACTTAAGACACCTATTTATGCCTTAACGGCAAACGTTGACCAAGGAACAGTCGATGCATGTTTTGCGGCAGGTTGTGACGGCCATCTATCAAAGCCGTTAGATACGGATAAGCTGAGAACGATTATTGCTTCATTGGTTTAGTCATCGTTAAAGTTGTTCGTCACACGCCAGGGCACCCACTCCGTCACACACCAGGCTACAAGGACGCCCGCTCTAAAAAATCAAATAAGCATCTTTCTAGTGGTCAATTAAGAGGGTGTCCTACAATTCTCCACTATAATTTTCCTAATGGGGTGTTGGTTTCGGTGGTAGGAATTATTGGTAGTATTCAAGCATTGGAGGTCTTAATACTAATAAAGGATAGTGGTGAGTCTGTGATAGGAAAGCTAATGGTTTTTGATATACTATCGATGGATTGGCGAACAATGAAATGGAAGAAGAACGTTGGTTGTCCTGTTTACGGCTAGGTTAGATTGTTTTGGCGAATAATTGAGGAGATAACATGGAATTTTCAGAGTTACTAGAGACAATGGTTAAGCGTGCCGCTTCTGATTTGTTTTTGTCAGTAGATGCCGCGCCGCAATTAAGAATAGAAGGGGTGATGCGAGAAGTTGGYAAAGAACGCTTATCATCTCACCAGGTACATGATCTTGTATATTCTGTACTTAGCGATGATCAGATCTGTACTTTTGAAACCAGCTCCGAACTTAACATAGCTTTGCGAATAAAAGGCCTGGGGCGGTTTCGTGTGAATGTATTTCGYCAAATGGGAGAGGTTGCTCTTGTTGCGAGGCATATTCAAGGTAATGTGCCGTCGATCGAGGCGTTAGGCTTGCCGGCTTTATTAAAGGATTTAATTATGGCCCCTCGAGGGTTGGTGTTGTTGGTCGGTGGAACAGGGACAGGAAAATCTACCACGTTGGCATCTATGATTGATTATAGAAATAGCAACGAAAATGGTCATATTCTTTGTATTGAAGACCCCGTAGAGTTTGTGCATGAGCATAAAATGTCGTTAGTGAATCAACGAGAGGTGGGGCTGGATACCGATAGTTACGCGGTTGCACTTAAAAATGCCATGCGTGAGGCGCCGGATGTAATTATGATTGGAGAAATCCGCGACGCAGAAACCATGAAAAGTGCTTTGGCTTATTCAGAGACCGGCCATCTGTGCTTGAGTACTTTACACGCAAACAATGCCAATCAGGCGATTGATAGAGTGCTTGGATTTTTTCCTGAAGGTGCTCATAATCAGGTATTGCAGGATTTATCACTAAATTTGCGAGCGATAGTGTCGCAGCGTTTACCAAAAGCTATTGATGGCAAGCGAGTTGCGGCGATAGAGGTGATGTTAAATACTCCTTATATAGCGGACTTAATATCAAAAGGCGAGATTGTAAAAATAAAAGAGGCTATGGTTAAGTCATCTGAGTTAGGTTGCCAAACTTTTGATGATGCTCTATTTCAATTGTCACAATCGGGAAAGATTTCACAGGCCGAAGCTTTACAGCACGCAGACTCGTCAAATAACCTCTCTTTACGATTTCGTTTAGAAGGATCTGCTTATAAGTCGGAGACAAAAGTTAAAAAAGATGTGGCTTTTGCCAAGTTTGTCGATTTTTCTCAATATGAAACGTACCGAATTCGGTGCGCTGGAGCGGATGATGAATATGTGGAGCGGATGGGACAGTTTGAGGCGTCTTTGCGAAAGGTAATGTTAAATAAGAATTTGAAGGAAGAAAAAGACCATCCTGACCTGGAAATTCAATATGTATTTTCTGCTAAGCCTTCAGCTGAGTTAAAGCTCAATGAGATAGAGAACGCTATTTGTTCAAATATTGACGTTAGCGGCGAAACTAAGAAACATGGTATTCTTAAAGTATCAATTGTAGATGTTAGTGTTAAAAAATCTATTTGGAGAGTGGTTGCCTCTCGGGAATTTGCGTTAAGTCCAAGGCCGCAATCTGAAATAGATAAGGATATTGATTATTTGTTTGATGAGTTTCCGCCTCTGGAACTTTCTTCTTAGAGCAGTACCAGGACACCCGCGCTATAAAATAACCATCTTTGTAGTGGTTAATTAAGTGGGTGTCCTCAGTCTCTTTCAATCATTTTTTCTTTGTTGCTCTCAAATGTAAGCGTTGGGAGTAGGTACTCAGATAATAGTATTTGTATAATCATATGTGATTATGCTTAGTGGTAGTTACAGTAGGTCTAATTGCTTCAGCCACTCTCCAATTGGAGGGTACACACCAGCAGGTGCATCATCATTCATAGCTAAATCTACATGCCCGGATTGAGGCAGTTCAAACCAATAGTCTAAGCTATGTTGAGTTTTTCCATCAAACAAAACCCCTACCATATCGTCTGTATCCACCAAAGAGGAGAAGTCCGAGAATACCGCAACAACAGGGACAGTCATTTTATACATATTCTCTTTATAGTTATAATAGCCATCGTTCTCGCTGGGATCAGGAGACACGGATAAGTCTTTATTCTCTATCCCGTTATTCCAACCTTCACGAATTGTTTCATGAACTCCCCAATCAGCATACTGCGAGAGGATTCCCAGCTGGCCACCGGATACAGAAGTTCTCAATATATAATCTTCCACGTAACGATTAGTTTTAGATGTAGACCAGTAGTGTAGAACTGCAAAAATATTGTAATCCTCATTTATAAAGGAAGGCCAATTATCGTCAAAGAATCCAACAGTTCCAAAAGCCAGGTCGGTAATGGCTGCATTCACAGCGATTGGAAAGACCGGCTCTAATATATCTCCCAGCAACCAATCAAGGTTAACGAACAGCGGGCTATTAATGAGATTCCAAAATATTGAGATATCCATAAAGTACGCCATAATGGATAACGGCATCTCGCCGGCTGGATCAATACCGATATAGGCTGGGATATTTGCGTTTCGCTCTGCTACCAATTCAGGGTCAGAGACCATATGAGGAATATACTTTTCTTCCATAAATATTTTGGCATCAATAGTGACTCCCTGAAGATAAGCATAAGTAGCCATGCCACCAGTGCTATGGCCTCCAATTACTGGCCACTGTCCGGTCACTTCTACCACCTTATCAACTGCGGCGGGAACATCAAATGCTGCAAGCACATCAATATTTGAGTACTTGCCTCCACGATCACTTTGAAAGTCACCGCGCCCGGTACCTCGAAAATTTGCTAACCAAACATCATAGCCTTGGGTCCATAGATAATGTGCCAGGCTGTGATAACGCATAGGGTCCGCAGCCACAAATGGATCATCGATGGCCCATTCTGCCAAGGATTCAGGTAAAACCATTTTGCTGTAGCCTTTCGCGCGTTCTGGCGGTGTATGACCGAGAAAACCATTCATATTCATCATAAATGCTGGGAACAATAAAATGGGCTGTGTATCTTTAAAATCTACATCCGGTGAAGGCCGATAGCGTTTTAATTTAATCTCAATCTGATCTTCAGTGGTGGCGACGTACAAACCGTCGGACTCTAAAATCTCTTTGCCACAGCCTTGCAACAAGGCTATCACGCACAAGCAGCAGATTTGAGTTAGTGTGGTTTTAAATAGTGGGAGGGCTAAAAGGTTGATTTGATTCATTTTGTTAAGTCGCCTACATCTATGTGTATTTTACGAACTAAGTGTATTTTAATGCCTATCTTTATTTTAAGATAACCTTTTGATTTTTAAAGGATTAATGTCGTTAGCAAGACATTGGCATTGACTAACACCTTAGCAGTAATGAGACTGACCTACCAGTCTGAAAATTTAAGTAGGTGAAACCGGAAGGAACAATGTGATTCCAGTGTAATACCGACCTTTGCGGTGAATTTACTTATGCCTGCGGGCTGGTTAAACTCCGCCCCCGACTTCCCTCACTGTGTGTACCCATGACTTTTACTGATCTAAATCTTCATCCCGCTGTCTTAGCGGGTTTACCCTCACAGTTGCACACCCCTACTCGAATCCAGGCGTTGGCTATCCCTGTCGTATTAGCGCAACGCGACCTATTGGCGCTAGCCCAGACTGGCAGCGGCAAGACCTTAGCGTTTGGCTTACCGTTGTTGCAACAAGTTAACCCAAAATCACCCAATATACAGGCAGTGGTACTGGTCCCCACGCGTGAGCTTGCGGTGCAGGTTAGCGGTGCATTACAGCAAGTGGCGACAGGGATAGGAATCCGCATCCAAACTCTCTGCGGTGGCGTTGATCAGGCCCAACAGTTGAGCGAGCTAGAACGTCAGCCGCAATTTCTTGTCGCGACACCAGGTCGACTATTGGATTTACTCACGCAACAGCTCATTGGTCTAGATGCTGTTCGTCACTTGGTGTTGGATGAAGCAGACCGTTTGTTAGAGATGGGATTCTGGCCTGACATTCAGCGCCTGTTAACGCATATCCCGACTGAACGTCAAACCCTGCTGTTCGCAGCGACCTTACCTGCCGCATTGGACAGTCTAGCAATGGATTGTCTCAAGGATCCGCTACGAAAAGAGGCGCATGCCAGCAACAGTGTGGTGGAAGCTATAGAAGAACGTCTTTATCTCGTCAACAAAGGTAGCAAAGCTCAGGCGTTACTCGCGCTATTGAAGCAACATAGCTGGCCTCAAGTTTTGGTGTTTATCAGCACCCGTGATGCAGCGGATTCACTCTGTAAGAAATTGCGCAAGGCCGGAGTGACAGTCGCGTCGCTGCATGGTGAGAAAGATCAGGCATTACGTGAGCAGACGCTGGAAGATTTCAAAGCCCATAATATACAAGTGTTGGTTGCTACCGACCTGCTTGCACGCGGTATTCATGTGGAAGCGTTACCAGTAGTGATTAATATGGA
>NVVG01000130.1 GCA_002402125.1 Moraxellaceae bacterium | reverse complement strand
AGGTTAGCGGTGCATTACAGCAAGTGGCGACAGGGATAGGAATCCGCATCCAAACTCTCTGCGGTGGCGTTGACCAGGCCCAACAGTTGACCGAGCTAGAACGTCAGCCGCAATTTCTTGTCGCGACACCAGGCCGCCTATTGGATTTACTTACGCAGCAGCTCATTGGCCTAGATGCTGTTCGTCACTTGGTGTTGGATGAAGCCGACCGTTTGTTAGAGATGGGATTCTGGTCTGACATTCAGCGCCTGTTAACGCATATCCCAACTGAACGTCAAACCCTGCTGTTCGCTGCGACCTTGCCTTCCGCATTGGACAGTCTGGCGATGGATTGTCTCAAGGATCCGCTACGCAAAGAAGCCCATGCCAGCAACAGTGTGGTGGATGCAATAGAAGAACGGCTTTATCTCGTCAACAAAGGCAGCAAAGCACAGGCGTTACTCGCGCTATTGAAGCAACACTGCTGGCCTCAAGTCTTGGTATTTATCAGCACCCGTGATGCAGCGGATGCACTCTGTAAGAAACTGCGCAAGGCTGGGGTGACAGTAGCGTCGCTTCACGGTGAGAAGGAGCAGACAATACGTGAGCAGACTCTGGAAGATTTCAAAGCCCATAACATACAAGTGTTGGTTGCTACCGACCTGCTGGCACGCGGTATTGATGTGGAAGCGTTACCGGTAGTGATTAATATGGACCTACCTTCCAGCGCGCCCGTTTACGTACACCGGGTTGGTCGCACCGCTAGGGCTGGCCGCGATGGCATTGCACTGTCACTGGTGTGCCACGGCGAAATATCCGCTTTGACGGCTATTCGCGATTTAACCGGGCGAGCGCTAACGTTACTTGAACTCACGAATTTTCCTGTTTCTGACAAGCCCGCCAACCTAGAGCGTAAGCGTCCAGTGCGGGACAAACAGGCGAATCGCCGCAGCGCCAGTAAGCGCAGTATTAAACAGTTTAAAGGCAAGGGGCCGCGTTAAAAGTAGCGCACAAAATGACTGAAGTAACAGTTGTGTCAGTAGGTATCAGTAATTAGCTGCGCGTACCGCGTCAAGAACTGGTCCCTACAGCCCCTTTATGATATAAGCCAAGCAACTAACCCAATGTAAGAATATTGTTTTATGACAACTAGCGATCAATGCACAGCACTCCTCCAAACCTATAACGCCCTAGAGGAATCAGATAGGAAGATTCTTCAAGTCCTTTCGGTTATTTATCAACCCCTGCAACCAACCGAATTGGCGACGATATTGCGGTCTTTAGGTTGGCGGTCGGAATCAGGGCAACCCTTGGCCAATCGGCTAAATGATGAACTAAAAAGACAATGGCTGGCGAATGGGCTAATTATGGATAGAGGGGCGCGCATCCAATGCTCTCTTATTATAGCTGAGGTGCTGACGCGAGAGATTGAAGCAGCAGGGTTACTCCAAGACGTTATCGAAGCCGCAGATCAGGTGGTTCCAGTGCGTCGGTTTCAGTATCTCTCCCACAGTATCAATGAGGCGACAAAAGCGCGCTATTTGCGAAATGCCCTCTATCGAAATGATGGAAATGCGGTGTTGGAAGAAATGGCGTCCTGTGATCATTTTCAATTTCAGGGTGCTGATTTATCTGCGTCGCTACAAACTATATGTAATACACCGTTTGACCTTCAATGGTTTTCAGAGCGACAGTGGGTGATTCAATATCTGGTATTAGCACCTTCGCTGACCGGTGGGCCGGATTCATTATCATCGAATATGGTGTCGTATTTTGATGTTATCGAACACCTTTATCGAAGCGGAAAATTACAACATCCCAAAATGTTTGCTCTCTTGGGGGCCCAGCGCTTACTGAAAGGTGATAGAGCTGATGCGAAAGAGTTGATGGAGCGAGTTGAATCATCTGCACGTTTGTCGTTGATAAGTTGGTTGAGTTTTTTAGACGGCGATGTTGATCGCTCCATAGCAACTTACAAATTGGGTTTAAAAGAGTTACGCAAGGAGAGTGGAAAGACAGCAGTTCATTTTTATGATCTAAGCTCAATTTTTTATGTGTTATCGCTCATTAAATCGGGTTTGCCGGCAGATAAAGTGGAGGCGAAGCGATGTTTGATGCATTTGCAAAAAAATAGTCATCGACCGGATCACAGTCTAATCATCAATCTTCTAATAGAGCTGATGGCGGTTCTTGATGGGAAGAAAAAAATCTCTGTCGCGTATTCACTAACATTGAATACGAATGCCCCAGCGCCGCTGTGGATTTTGTTTCAGGTGTTGGGCTGTTATTGGTTGGGTGAGGATGTTCCTGCAGAAAAAATTGATCTATTAGAGCGTTGCTGTTGTCATGCGTTTGACATGAAGTGGATGTGGTATGCCTATGAAAGTGCTGCATTATTGGAGCAACTAGGGCATGTAAAAAAATGCCAAGAAAGTTTGGATGCATTGAATGCTAGTGGTTTTGTTCCACAGTTAATGGGGGTTGTTATACCTACATCGTCCTGGCAGATTGCGCTGGGTGCGTTACAAGATATTGGTAGTACGTCCAATGATAAGAGCACGGCAATTGCTGAATCGGAAAGTGAACGCCTGGTTTGGATAATTGAAGAAGATCCTTATAGCGATGAGTTTGAGCTTAAGCCGCGCCAGCAGAAACGTAAGAAAAATGGCCAATGGACCAAAGGCAGAGCGGTTGCATTGTCTCGGTTATATCGTGATGCTAAAGACGTGGGGATTCTCACCGACGCGGATAAAGCCATTTGTGACACTATCCAAGAAGAGGATTATGGATATTATGGAAACACTAGCTATTACCTTCATTCAGAAAAATCCTTCGTAGCTGCTGTAGGGCACCCCAATGTGTTCTGGTCCAATCAGCCAGACTCGCCCGTTGAGATTCAGCGCGTTGAACCAGAGTTGATGGTGTTGCAGAAGAAAAATAAAATTACCATTCAATTAACCCCGATCCCTGGAATTGATGAAGATTGGGGGGAAACGTCACATTTTTGCTTGATCCGAAAAAGTGCTTCAAACCGCTTGCAAGTCACAGAGTTTACACGGCGACATTTGCACATTTTTAATATATTAGGCCCCCAAGGGTTGGTTGTTCCGGTTAACGCAAAAACGCAGGTGTTAGACAGTATTTCTGCTGTAGCGCCGTTATTAACGGTTCATTCTGATATTGGGGGCGGTAGCCATAGCAATATTGACGTAGTGGAAGCTAACACCCGTTTGCAGATACAGCTGCAAGCGATAGGTGAGGGCTTAAAAATTGAATGTTACGTGCAACCTTTTGTAAATGGTGGACCACTGTTCCGACCGGGTGTCGGTGGAGCCTCTGTATTCGCGGAAATTGAAGGCAAGCACCTTCAAGCAAATCGGGATATAAAGAAAGAGAAGAGTAATAAACTCGCGTTATGGAATCAATGCCCTGCGTTAGCGGGTGATGAGAATGACGAGTGGCTGCTCGATGATCCTGAGCAGGCGTTAGAGGTGCTGTTGCAACTGCAAGAACTAAAGGAACTACCGGAACTACAAGATAACGTAGAGCTGTTGTGGCCAAAAGGAAAAAAAGTCAAATTATCTCGAGAGATTACTAAAGAGCAGTTTCAGATGCAGGTGGGTAAGAAGCGAGACTGGTTTGAATTGAAAGGCGAGTTGACGTTGGATAATGGCGAAATAATTGCGATGGGGAATTTGATGGCCCTGATGCAACAATCGTCTAGTCGTTTTATTCATCTTGAAAATGGCGAAATAGTCGCGCTAACGCAAGATCTAAAAAGACGTTTGGACGGTATTCGACGCTTTAGTGATGATGGAGTATTCCATCCGATGGCAAGTCATGCCATTGACGAGCTTACCGAAGGAATGGATGTTAGAAAAAATGCGTTATGGAAAAAACAGCTTGCGCGTATTGACCAGGCCCAGGCCTTGCAGCCGGTAATTCCTTCAACCCTACAGGCAGAATTGCGAGATTATCAAATTGAAGGGTTTAACTGGTTGGCAAGACTTGCCAACTGGGGCGCGGGAGCGTGCCTGGCTGATGATATGGGGTTAGGAAAAACGGTGCAGACGCTTGCGATTATGTTAACAAGAGCACCCGATGGTCCGGCGTTGGTGCTAGCGCCAACATCGGTTTGTATGAATTGGATGGAAGAAATACAGCGTTTTTCGCCTACCCTAAACCCCGTTTATTTTGGTGCATTAACAGGCAAAGAAAGTCGGAAAAAATGCTTGGTTGACGCTGGGCCTTACGATGTTGTTGTGTGTACTTATGGATTATTGCAAAGTGAAGCGGAAACTATGGCGACTATTCAGTGGCACACCATTGTAGCGGATGAAGCACAAGCAATAAAAAATCCGCTAACCAAGCGATCAAAAGCGGTCATGGCGTTGCAGGGCGATTTTAAAATGGTCACGACGGGTACGCCTATAGAGAATCATTTAGGTGAGTTGTGGAATTTATTTCGTTTTATTAACCCTGGATTGCTGGGGTCGCTGGAAAACTTTAGGCAGCGTTTTTCTAATCCCATTGAGAATGATAATGACAGTGAATGTAAGCAACACCTCAAAAAACTAATCCGACCTTTTATTTTGCGCCGGTTAAAATCGGACGTATTGAAGGAGCTTCCTTCACGCACAGAAATTACCTTACGGGTACAGCCTAGTCCAGAAGAGGCGGTGATGTATGAAACGTTACGCCGTCAAGCGCTTGAGCGTATTGCTAAATCTGAGGGAGGTAAGGGGCAGCAACATATTAAAGTGTTGGCTGAAATCACAAAGTTACGTCTTGCCTGTTGTAATCCCGCACTAGTGCTGCCTAATACCGATATTGTTAGTGAGAAGCTGAAAGCATTTTCTGCCGTATTGGATGAATTGTTAGAAAATAGGCACAAAGCATTGGTGTTTAGCCAGTTTGTTGGGCATTTGTCGTTGATCAGAAAATTATTAGATGACCGAGGCATCCATTATCAATATTTGGATGGCAGCACTCCTACGAAAAAACGTAAGCAAGCAGTGAATGATTTTCAGGCAGGAAAAGGCGATGTGTTTTTGATTAGCTTGAAAGCTGGCGGGGCGGGATTAAATCTAACCGCTGCCGATTATGTGTTGCACATGGACCCCTGGTGGAATCCAGCCGTTGAAGATCAAGCGTCGGATCGCGCACATCGAATGGGACAGCTGAGACCCGTAACCATCTACCGTTTTGTGATGAAAGATACCATTGAAGATAAGATTGTTAACCTTCATCAACATAAGCGTGATTTGGCTAACAGTTTATTAGAAGGTAGTGAAATGAGCGGGAAAATGTCGATAAATGATATGTTGAGTTTAGTAGGTGACCCATCTTCTTAAAAATAACCTCTTCACAGGGTGGGTGTCCTCAAAGTAGCTCTCAATAGAGTTTTTAAAACCCGAGTCAATTCTATGATTCACTTCGCTTTTATTATAAAATCATACCAACTTTTTAATCGTGTTATTAGTGGACGTTAGGAGTGAATCTACACCGATATGACGTACGATGACTTCAACAAATTTTGTCAATCTTTGCCAGCAACCTCATACGTAGTGCAATGGGGGGAGTCTCACGTTTGGAAAGTAGGAGGRAAAGTCTTTGCTATTGGAGGCTGGGAAAAGTTTGACWGCCCAGCATTTACCGTCAARTGTTCTGATCTCAATTTCAATATATTAAAAGATGAGCCGAGATTCAGGCCTGCTCCATATATGGCTTCTCGCGGTATGAAGTGGATTCARAATTACGATACATCTGMAGAGAAAGATGAAGAGCTTAAATATTATATAGAAGAATCACATCGGATTGTCTCTCTAGGCCTGACTAAGAAAAAGCAAAAAGAGCTTGGCCTCAACCAGAGTTAACTATTATGGTAGATGCTACCTATAGCGAAACTCATAACACGTTGCTAAGGCGTTATTCTTTACGCGATTTTTCTTCAATGGATGCCCTAGATATGCCTAAGTATGATCTTAGTTCACATGAATTTGTATCAAATCCGTACCCTACCTATAGGCGGTTGCATGAGGAGTCGCCTATATATTGGTGTGAAGAACGGAAGTATTATTATGTTTCAAATCTAGAGTACGTAAAATCGATTTTTGTTGACTCACGCGCATCATCTGACCGTGTTGCTCCCATGGTGGAAAATCTAAGCGACTTTCAACGTAGCGCTATTGAGCCTTTGACGTCCACATTATCAAAATGGATTTTGTTTCAAGATCCGCCAAAACATACGCCGTTGCGAAAATTTATTGTACAGTCCTTGTCCAGCAAAGTTGTCGATGCAATTGAACCAAAAATATATTCTGTGGTTGATGAGTTGATTGATGATTTTAGTCAACAAGGGGATTTCGATTTAATTCAGGATTTCGCCTATCCTTTGCCCGCTATCGTGATTTCAATTTTGTTGGGCGTGCCGGTTGAAGATAGGGATAAAATCAAAGCCTGGTCTGATACCATTGCTAGATTTTTGGGAGAAAAGAACAGCTTGTCTCTGCTTGCAAAGGCTCAGCAAGATATCGTGGAGATGACAGGTTACTTTCGCGATATCCTGGACCAGCAACGCAGCAATCCTAAAGAAAACGTCATGTCTAAAATGATTGCACTGCAGCAACAGCAGCCAGAATTAGACGATGAACATATCATTGCAAATTGTATTGGACTCATCTTTGCTGGCCATGAAACCACCACCCATTTGATAGCGAATACCTGGCTAGCCTTGCAGCAGCATCCAGACCAATTAAGTCTGCTACGGGAAAATCCAGATCTAATTGAAAGCGCTATCGAAGAAAGTTTACGCTATGAAAGTCCTGTGCAGCGTATGGGGCGATTCATTAAGGAGCCTATTGAGATGGGTGGGCAGATATTGAAACCGGGCAGGCGTGTGTTGTTATTAATGGGGGCGGCAAACCGTGACCCATCACTAATTGACCGGCCGAATAGTTTCGATATTCGACGAACGGCCTCCCGCCATTTGGCTTTTGGACATGGTATTCACTTATGTCCTGGTGCTGCGTTGGGGCGCTTAGAGGCAAGGATCGCAATACAAGCATTGTGTCAACGATTAAAAAATTCAACACTCATCAATGAGCAACCTATTTGGCAATATAATTTGGGTTTGCGGGCGATGGAAACTTGCCCTGTAAGCATATCTTAGTTTTGATGTTGCCTTAGATATAGGGGTGGGTGTCCTCAAAGGTACGTCGATCCAAAGTTTGTTAACTGATCCTGGGCGCCCTACCTTTTGAATGAAATAATAAACGTTTTTACTATTAGTATTAAGGGTGTGTTTTTGAAAAATAAAAACTATAGCGATGAATTGAAATCGTTTCTAATTACTAATTTTTTACCTTCTGGCCATAAAATTACTAAAAATATTAAATTGGACACTGTCCCTGAAAGTTCAAAATATGAGGCGTTGATTTTTGGTCTAGACGATAAAAATATATTTTTTCGAAAAGGAAAGGTGACACCGGATAGGCCGGGGGCATATTTAGCGGTTTGGCAGCGCCCATCTTCACCAACTATGAATGGAAATAAACCTATCCCATTTAGATATAATGAACTCGACTATTTGTTTGTAAAAGTGCAAGAGCATTCTAATGTCACTAGTGCCGAGGGATCGATGAAAAATCCTAACTATGGGATGTTTATTTTTCCTGTTTCGTTATTGATTGAAAAAGGAATTGTTTCTTCAATAAAAAATAAGGGTAAAACCGGATTTCGAGTTTTTCCACCATGGAGTCAAGATAGGGGTGTAGTCGGAACGAATGTCTTTTCAGAGTCGGGTAAAAAAACGCAGCGTTGGCAGTTACCCTATTTTTTAGAGATCGATGAAAATGGTTTAATCGATCCTTACGAATTAAATAACGTGCTCAGCCATAAAAATTCGAATTAATAATTGTTCTACTTAAGTGGCTAGCTTAATTGCATTGTTCTTGCGGTTGTATGTTAACTGACATTGGCAAGCAACAGAATTTATTTCTATGAAATCCAAAGTCATACAACATGTTCGTGAGAATTACGCGTGCAAAACATGTAAATACTCCATCAAGATTACTGACAAGCCAGCAAATAATGCAATTCGTGCATTGTGCCTGCATAGACTGGTTCCTTGCTTTACTGAATTCTTTCTATATCATAAGAAAGAGATGTTATCGTTACCTCAAGTAATAAAAATAAAAATAATATTTGTAACAAAAGATTCAGCGTTATTATTTCTTGGACTTCTAAGAGAGAGATTATCATAAGCTATAAGATTCAGAATCTATTGTAATGCAAACAAATTCCTGCAGTAAGGAAGAATAGGAGCTTGTGTGACCGAATTAAATAGTGACCAAAATTTGGATTCCAATTCGAATGAAAATCTTAAGGATGAGGAAAATATTTCAAAATTTCTTCACCGACCATGGCCGTTAAAGGCACTTAATTGGTGCGGGGAATTGCTCAGGCCATCTACACCCTTCGATCCTAAGGCGTTGATTAGTGGGGTCGAGGCATCAACCGGTGTGGCGTTGAGTGATGGTGAGGATTGTATTGCCCACTTAAAACCCTTGTGTGATTCTTTGAACTCYGAAGCTAACCTTAACCTRGTAGGCAGGTTGGGGATTAAGTCCAGAATWGTAAACAGCCTTACCCAGCGCGCTCTTTTGGAATACTGGATGGAKAAAGACGGTGAGGCAATCGCCGCACAAAAAATTGTTGCACCTATCTTTATTGTGGGTCTTCCAAGAACAGGCACTACATTGGTGCAGCGCATGTTAGGGCAAGGGGATGGTTACCGTTCACTTTTATACTGGGAGGCGGACAATCCAGTGCCTGGCAAGGGGGAAAAGCCTGATATAGCCGCATTGGGAAATAATGAACCGCGTATTAGAAAAACGATTAGGCAATTGAAAGTATTATATTATTTGTGCCCTAAAATGAAAGCTATCCATTACACGGATGCACTGCTTCCCGAAGAGGATTGTATACTACAGGACCATTCTCTTCTTTCGCAAACATTGAGTATGTCAGCAGATATACCGTCTTATATGTCTTGGTTGGACACGCAAGACTTTGTTCGCGCTTATGAATATGAGAAAAAATTATTACAAATACTTCAGTGGCAAAGGCCTGAAACCTCTACACGTTGGGTGTTAAAGGCGCCAATGCATTTGGGACATTTGGCTGAGCTATTGCAAGTTTTTCCTGATGCCACTGTTGTTTGGACCCATCGCGACCCTGCAAAGGTGATTCCTTCAAACTCCAGTTTAATGATTCACCATCGGGGGATGATGAGCGANRWWCMTWKYCYCTTWGSMGWWGKMWASYWTANGCWGGRCNWYMTKTCGNANGNAGCARACAARGCTRWAGCGTTTAGAAGCCAGGCTAGTGAGCAGGTTCGCAAGCAAATTGTAGATGTGTATTACACTGATCTGTTGGCGGATCCTGTGGGTGAAATGAAACGGATTTGTGAGGTTGCTAATATTCAATGGACTGAATCGACTTCAAAAGTAATGAATAACTTTCTATCATCAAATAGTCAGCATGCCTACGGTAAGCACGTTTATGATGCAAATGATTTTGGGCTGAATAATTCAGTGATTAAAAATGCCTTTGCTTCATACATTGATTACTATCAGCTTCCAGATGAAAATTAAATTGTAGAAGATTGTAATGAGCGAATTTAGCAAACCCAATAATAAATCAATCAACACAAAGTTAGCTGCTTTACTCCTAGGAGTTGGAGCAGCTATAAACCCACTTAACTCCTCTCTCATCGTCACATCCTTTGCCGATATCGCCAGCGAATATGGCGTATCCTTTGCCTCTGTGTCATCAATGATGGCTTTCTATTTGGCGTTTACTGTCGCCTTCTATCCCATTGCGGGAGCGGTCGGAGATAGGTTGGGTCGTAAGCGCGTATTTATGTTTGGACTGGTAGGTTTTGGTATAGTAAGCCTCATCGCTAGTACGGCAACAAGCTTTAATATGTTATTGGTTTGTCGCTGTTTACAAGCGCTATTCTCTGCTGCTTTGATGCCAAATGCGACTGCGATTCTGGGTGATATGGTGCCGAAGGAACAGCTGGCAACAGCAATGGGGTTAATGGGGGCCGTTGTTGGATTATCTGCCGCCGTTGGTTTTCCACTAGGCGGATTTATAGCGGAATCATACGGTTGGCGACCACTGTTTTGGATAAATGGCCCGTTAGCATTGTTAGCAGGTGTTGCGGTGTGGAGACTGATACCTAAGGATAGAGTTATTGCTACGCGTTTTTCGTTGGTTGCATTTTTTGGAGTACCATTATTACCGTTGGCTTTGGGTGTAAACTTCCTGCTTAAACCTGACGTGCATGGTGTGCTGATTCCACAGGTGTTAATCGCGGTAAGTTTTCTTTGTATGTTTGCCATCGCTCTATCGCTCTATCGCTCGATCTCTCTGAGACGCGAAGTTGTTCAATTTAGTAGTAAAGGTTTTTGGTTTGCTACGTTAACGGGGGTGTTTTCTAATGTTGTACTATATTCGATTTTCTTGGCGTTACCCACTTGGTTTATGTATGGTCTTGGGGTTGAAAGGGGCACTGCTGGGCTATATCTTGGGCTAATAATATTAGCATTGGCATTTGGTTCGCCTTTGTCAGGCCGTTTGGTTGATCGTTTTAACGAAAAAAGTGTCTTAATACTGGCGACGCTTTTTTTAGCTGCAGCGTTGAGTTTGTTTTGGCAGATGGATGATTATGCAATGGGAGTCATTATTTTAGCCGCAATTTTATTAGGGATGGGTTTTGCAGGAATATTTAATGCTGGCCAAACACTGGCGCTAAAGAAAGTGACAGGGGAAGCTTCCTCCATGGCAATGGGATTACATACTAGTGGGCGATACTTAGGTGGATTGGTTGGAACTACATCCGTAGCGTATATTTTAATATCTAAGCCTTACATTGATTTAGAGACAGGCAAGCAGATCTTTGAAGCAATGTTTATCCTTGCAGTTATTCCACTTATTCTGGTGTGCTTAATACTACCGTCGGATTCAGGCGCGCAAAAAGAATCATAGTCGATATAAGCAGGATACTCGCCAGGGTACCTAAGCTACAAAAATAGATATTCCTGAACGCTTACTGATTCAAACTACACATCACCCAATATTGCATATTGTTTGCACATTTTGCTATTATTCTAGAAGCACCTATTAACTGGGGTCATACTATGAATTCTGTAGCAAGCATTTTTAAATTCGGTTACCAATGTGTTTTCTCTGTTGTTTTGTTTCTAACTATACTGACAGGCTGTGGTGGTTCGTCTTCTGACTCTGCTGACCCATCTACAACAGACGAAATAACTGATGATCCTTCTATAACAGACGAAATCGCAATAACTAACGATGGCGGTTCATTTACCCTCTCCAGCAAAGCCATAAAAAATACGCTAGGGGTCCCGCTTTCATCCACTTGTGATGCCGCTGGCGATAGCAGTCTATTCCAATTTTCATGGTCGAATGTGCCGGAAGGAACCGAGTCTTATGCGTTAATCTTCTATACGATTATTAATCCAGATGACGGCGTCGATTTCAGCAATGATTTGTCTTACAAATCTTATTATGTGGTTTACGATATTGATGGCGACATCTCCGAACTGGCTGCTGGTGCAACCGGCGGAGGTACCGTTGCAACAAATGGAAAGGGACTTAATGCCTATGATCCCCCTTGTTCTGCTGGTTCGGCAGAAAATACCTATGTAGTTGCTCTCTACGCGTTATCTGCAGAATCCGGAAGCAGTTTGGGGCTATCTGCTGCTAGTGACATTTTGGATCTAACCACCGCCATTGAAAACAGTACATTAGAAAGCTCATCCCTGACATTGACGCGTATTCGGTACAACCCAAGTGAAAACGATGACCATGTACCTACCAGTGTTCCCTCAGATTGTATTACCAAATCAGCCGCTTTTGATGCTTACAGTGAGTTTGTTTCGGTGTCCTGCGATAGCGACTCAATCACTGTCACGTCTAATTACAGCACCCCTTACCTGTCACAACTTGATGATGACAAACTCAATGTGGGTATTAGTACGTGGATAGGGCGCGCCACGGTACCAGAAGAGGTCAGTTGGGATATACCACTTCAACCCACTTATTTGTCGTCAGTTTCTAACAACATTATTATCCATGATCCTATAGGGTTCACCGTTGATGGTGTGCCCATATTGCACTACGCCATGGAGGCCACCGCCAATGAAGTTGCCGATCCTTCAGAAGCATACAGCGCTCGTGACACTCTCACTACCGGACAAATTGACCAGTGTGGCGGTCACGGCGCCAACGGTGAAGCTTACCATTACCATTATGCGCCGGTTTGCATGTTGGATACCCATGACTTATCGCAGCCTGTGGCTTATATGTTTGACGGCATTCCCCTCTATTTTGGTACCGGTGGTGGTGCGCCGATTGAAGGCGATAGCGATGTTAACTACGGTGGCGGACGCTATACGGATCTAGATTATCGTCCGGCAGCGGTAAGAGCAGGAACAGCATCCCTTGATGCATGTAATGCCTATGACGTACACGGTGACGGTTCAGAATATGTCTACTA
Source organism: Moraxellaceae bacterium (assembly GCA_002402125.1). Taxonomy (GTDB): domain Bacteria; phylum Pseudomonadota; class Gammaproteobacteria; order Pseudomonadales; family Ketobacteraceae; genus 42-54-T18. The sequence continues at coordinate 441 of NVVG01000130.1, read as the reverse complement.
CACCACGAAGGAGCGACCCTATACTATTGGGTGTTTTCGTGGTGAGGCAGATCAGATCAATAGCCCGCAACAGCCTCCACCCAATTGGGATACGGATCATCTCGTTACCGATGGCGTTACTTTTGGGCAGGACGTCATGCTGACTGATTACGATACCATGACCTATGGCGGACAGGAGTTGTTTTTTATTGAAATCACACCTCTGGCCACCAATACAAACATCACTTCGGGTAAGGTGGCTTTGATGATGTGGCGTCAGCTCACCGAAGGCGAATCAGACTATAGTAGCAGCGATAACGGAAGTTTTCTTCATTGTCGAGCACTCAACTAGCGACGGTGGGATAGTGATTCAACAATGAATAAATAATGCCTTAATATACCCACAGTCATTATTTTTTTCATGGCATTGAACTGGGCAACCGCTACTAGTGTTCATGGGCA
>NVVG01000129.1 GCA_002402125.1 Moraxellaceae bacterium | reverse complement strand
CCTGTTTTGTATGATAAATAATCAACTTAGTTGGGTATTTATACAAAATGTGAGCAAATACTCACAAACGAGCTGGCCAAGGTCAAATCTTGCACTACACTTTTCGGTAATACCTCTTGAAACACTCACGAGTATTGTTGATTAGGTAAAAGAAGTTGTTTATTTTCATTTTGATTAATAAATGATCATTTGACCCAGTTCTCAGAATTACTGGTTAGGTTAGGGTAGTCTGAGTATTGAAAGTGAGACGCGCTGGGAAACCATTAAAGCGCGCGCATGGTTACGCTGTTGATCATCCAGTTGATGGTCTGCTTATTGAGCGAGTTTTGGGTAACGTAATTGTGAGAAGTGACAATGAAAAAGAAGCCTGATTTTTTGCTAGTGTTGATGTTTATATTGGGTATGGGTGTTGTAGTCAGTGGTTATACTTTTGATGAGCCCGATCCAGAAATCGTCGCGAGTCAATTTGTCATTCGCTAAACAGCCTAATTCGTAAAAACCCAAGAGCAAGTACCTGGTGTTTCCTGTATGAATACCGGGAGATACTATTCACAGCGGTAAGCATTGCTGCCGGTGACAATTCCATTCATTGCAATATCCCAAGACTCTGTAATTAGCCCCTCGGTTTTCTGACATTCGTGTGCCACGCCTACTAGATACGGCGCGCGTGGACGAATATTTTGCTGAACAAAGGCAAAGGTTCGGTCATAAAAACCTCCCCCCATGCCCATGCGGTTTCCATCTACATCAAAACCAACCAATGGGGTCAGTACCAGGTCCAGCATCCAGGTCGGTATTCTTGTGTCTGTAGGTGATAGTGGTTCGGGAATACCAAAGCGATTGTTGGCAAGTGGCTGACCAGGCGTATATTGCATAAATATCAACTCGCCCTGCCGAAAGGGGTGTAATACGGGTAGGTAAACCTGTTTATGGAGAGACCAGGCTAAGTGGATTAGCGGTTGAAGGTCAATTTCGCCATCGTTGGCGATATATACGGCTAGCCGTTTGCAATAGATGAAGCGAGGGTGCATTAATAGTTGGCGGCATAAACCAATAGATGCGGCAAGTTGTTCTGGGTGGGAAAGTTGTTTTCGTGCCAGGCGTAACGACTGGCGTAATGATTGTTTAGACGATGATTTTGATGTTGTATTAGCAGTCAAATAAGAGCTCCCCGAATGGACGCTATCAACATGGTCCTTGAACCCTAAGGTTCAAGGTGGTGGCATCTGTAAAGCGTTGGGCTTTCCGTCAAGCGGACATGCGCGCCAGCAATGCGAGTTGCCTCCTAAAGGTAAACATCGGCTCAGGGACGCAGTAGAATCACGATCCACCCAGGGAGCTATTACAGTATACTCAATAACGGGATGATTGCTCTATAGGTAACTATAAAAGCATGGAGAAAAACAAAAATTTATTACTGTACAAGAGTAAAATAGATAAAAATCAGGTGCTTACAGTTCCATTTGGCGAGCTTGAGCGAGCGCTAATTCGACTTTTTCCTGGATTCTGGCAAGCTGCTTTTCGGTGTCGTTACCGTGATGTTTTATTTCTTTTTGAGCTTTGATGAGTTCATGAGCGATGTTTAATGCGGCCATTACCGCGATACGATCCATGCCCACAATTTTGCCAGATTTACGAATATCTCGCATCTTGCTGTCCACCAATCGTGCGGAGCTAAGCAACTCATCTTCTTCGTCAGGTGGGCAAGAAACTCCGTATTCTTTCTCAAGAATTTTGATGTTAACGGCTTTTAGTTCCTGGCTCATGACTCTTGCTCCAAGGATCTGAGGCGAGAAATCATTGACTCTACTTTGGTTCGGGCCATATCGTTCTTCCTTAACAAGTTAGATCGCTCTTCGTTGAGCTGATTTTCCCGAGATCGAAGTGTGTTGTTATCCCTCTTGTATCCGACACACAGAGCAATGAGTTCATCGACTCGAGATTCTATGGCGTTTAACTGTTTCTCTAGGCTCATATGTTCACTTCATCGCGGTGGTAATGTGTTTGATAGCCTGTATCTGGTGGTTATCTATATACAGGTTACGTTCATTCAATACCTAAACTCCATCAATGTCCACTCGGGGCATGTTGACCCGGACTATGTTGACTCGGACTATGCTGACTCGGACTATGTTAACCCAGGCTATGTTAACTCAGTGATTTGATGCTGAGAAGTGCCTGAATGTGTTAAGAGTAGCAAATCATGAAGCAGTGACGGTAATCTTGTGGGGAAACTCAGCAAGTGGCTCTGAAATTAAGGAATCTCTGATACAATGCTTCTGTGTAGAATTTGATAGCTAAGGTGGATTGTTACGTGAGCGAAGATTTAGTGAAAGAGCAGGTACTTGATTATTACGAGTTAGAAGCTGAGTTGAAAAAGCTGGAGACGACGGCGAGTACTGAAGAAGCTCACGGTATATTAGTTGGCCAACTATGTGGTGGTAACAAGTTAGAAGGTTTGAGCTGGTTAAAGCAGTATTTGCCCGACGTTGGGGTTAAGCGAGACCCTTGGGATGATACTCGAGATTGGTTTTATGCGTTACGGCAATTCACTTTGGAGGACCTGGGTGATGCTGAGTTCGTTTTTCAGCCGTTGTTGCTTGATGATGAGGAGCCGCTGTCCCGACGCCTGGAAGGTGTTGGGGATTGGTGTTCTGGTTTCTTGGCAGGTTTTGGTAGCACAGGTGAACGTGACGAAAAACAATATTCAGCAGATGTACGAGCGACATTTCGTGATTTTGTCTCTATTAGTAAGGTTGCAGCTGATGCCGATGAAGAAGCTGCTGAAGAGCAGGAGCGCGACTATTTTGAAGTTGTTGAGTATATCCGTGTGGCAACCATGCTCATTTTTAGCGAATTTGTAAAAATATCTGCGGCAGCTGACTCTGGCTTGGATGTGGCGGATTCTTCGAGAGATGGCCATACTCTGCATTAATTGGCTTTATAACATCAACGACGACTTTAAACGGAAGAGAATTCAGTGACTCAACCCCCAGTGGCCACCAAACTGCCAAAAAAAGAATTTGCCCAGCGCCGTCAGCAGTTGATGGCGATGATGGAACCCAACAGTATTGCTATAGTGCCGGCAGCACAGGTAAAGGTGCGCAATCGAGATTGTGATCATGCCTATCGCCAGGACTCCGACTTTATCTATCTATCGGGGTTTGAAGAGCCTGAGGCGGTATTGGTGCTAGCGCCAGGTAGAGAGCATGGAGAATATGTGCTGTTTTGTCGTGAGCGTGATCGTGATATGGAAATTTGGAATGGCTATCGATCGGGCCCAGAGGGCGCTGTGAAAGATTTTTCTGCCGATGATGCGTTTCCGATCGGTGACCTAAATGAGATATTGCCAGGTTTGATTGAGGGGCGAGAGCGGGTGTATTACGCCATGGGCAATCAGCCGGAGTTCGATCGTCAGGTCATGGATTGGGTTAATACCATTCGCTCCAAGGTGAGAACCGGCGCTAATCCGCCGGGGGAGTTTATCGACCTTGATCACTTGCTGCATGATATGCGCCTTTTTAAAAGCAAAGCCGAAATCAAGTTGATGCAAACCGCAGCCGATATGTCGGTGGCGGGGCATATTCGGGCAATGCAAGTTTGCCAGCCGGGCATGATGGAATATCAACTAGAGGCCGAATTTCACCATGAATTTACCCGCTGTGGCAGTCGTTCTCCCGCCTACACAACCATTGTAGGTGGTGGCGCTAACGGTTGTATTTTGCATTACATTGAAAACAACGCGCAACTGAATGCGGGTGATTTGGTACTGATTGATGCCGGCGCCGAGTACCAATATTATGCGGCAGATATTACCCGGACTTTTCCCGTGAATGGCCGCTTTACTGAGCCGCAACGTGCGCTCTATGATTTAGTGTTAAAAGCCCAGCTAGCGGCAATTCGCATGGTGAAGCCGGGTCAGCATTGGAATGACCCTCATGAAGCAACGGTGAAAGTGATCACTAAAGGTTTGGTCGCATTAGGTTTGTTAACGGGAAAAATTGATGAGTTAATTGCCTCCGAAGCTTATCGCCAATTTTATATGCATCGAGCGGGTCACTGGCTTGGCATGGACGTACACGATGTGGGTGATTACAAAGTGGGTGGTGAGTGGCGAGTATTGGAAGAAGGTATGGTACTTACCATCGAGCCTGGCATCTATGTCGCTCCAGATGATAACACTGTGGACGAAAAATGGCGTGGCATCGGCATTCGTATTGAAGATGATGTGTTGGTAACCGCTAAAGGCCGTAAGGTGCTTACAGCGGGTGTTCCAAAGCAAGCAGATGATATTGAAGTTTTGATGGCTGCGGCCCAAAAGCAACGTAAGAAGCAACGAAAAAAATAACGCAGCTAACGAAGTAAAACACAAAATAAAAGTGGAAATAGGAAAAGTTCGTGGAAAAACAACCGTCAGACTATGACGTTATTATTGTTGGTGGTGGGCTAGTCGGTGGCACCTTTGCCGCCTGTTTGGCTCGCGACCCGGCCATGCGAATTGCTATTATAGAAAAATTCCCAGTGCAGCGGATGGATGACGAAAACCTGATGCATCCTAGTTACGATGCAAGAAATACTGCATTAGCCAACGGTACCTGTCATGTGTTTGATCAGTTAGGTATATGGCAGGCAATACGTTCGCAGTCGGCAGCCATTAAACATATCGTGGTATGTGATCGAGGTGGATTTGGTCGTTCAACGATTGATGCGGTAGAAGAAAATGTTCGCGCCCTGGGATATGTGGTGGAAAACCGTTGGATTGGTGAGGTGTTAAATCGTCATTTGGATACACTGCAGAATGTCTCGCTATTGACGCCGGCAGAAGTACAGGCGTTGGAATATATCGATGAAAAAACTGTAGAAGTTACTGCGTTGGTTGATGGTAAACCTGTCGTTGTACGAACTCCCTTGTTGGTCATTGCCGATGGGGCGCAATCAGCAACTCGGCGTTTCTTAGGCATCGAGGCTCAAAAAACCGACTATGGCCAAACCGCTATCGTTACCACCATTACACCGGAAATGCCTCATAATGATCAAGCCTGGGAGCGTTTTACCGCAACCGGGCCGTTAGCTTTATTACCGCAAACCGATAATCGTATGGGAATTACTTGGTGTTTAGATAATGACAAAGCAGCGGCGTTGATGGCGGCAACTGATGAAGAGTTTTTGGAAGAATTACAAAAAGTCGCCGGTTCTGGACCTGGGCGTTTTATCAAGGTGGGGAAACGTTTTACCTATCCGCTGACGTTAACCCTAAGTGACGAGCAAATTCGTCCCAATGTGGTGGTGCTAGGGAACTCGGCACATGCCATGCATCCGGTGGCTGGCCAAGGTTTAAATCTGTCGATTCGAGATGTAGCGGCGTTAACCCAGTTGATCTACGATGCTCGCGAGCAGGCGGTACACTATGGTGACTTGGCTTGGTTAAATCGTTATTTCCAACAACGCAAAATGGATCAGGCCGCAACCGTACAGTTTTCCGATAAAGTCGTAAAACTCTTTAGCACCGATAAACCCAGTGCTGTTGCGGCGAGGAACTTGGGTTTGTTGGCGTTTGATTTGCTGCCTGGGGCAAAACGTTTTCTCGCCCATTATGCCATGGGGCGGGCAGCGCCAACCTTGTTGCCGGAGGTGGTGATATGACACAACAACAAGCGGATATTGTCATCGTTGGCGGTGGCATGGCGGGGCTGGCCTGTGCAAGTGCTATGGCTGCCTGTGGCCTACAGATAGTGGTGTTGGATAAAACCATTCCGCAAGGCCCCGATAGTTGGGGTGAAGCTTTTGATCCTAGAGTCAGCGCCATCACTCGTGCCTCGGAAAATATCCTTAAACACTGTGGCGCTTGGGAATTTATTCAGAGCCAACGCATTGCCGAGTATTCGGCAATGGATGTGTGGGATGCGGATGGTACAGGTAATGTGCAATTCCATGCCGAAGAAGCCGCGGTGGACTATCTTGGACATATTGTGGAAAACCGAGTGACTCAGTACGGTTTATATTTGGCGTGTCTGCAACATGACAATGTTCAAGTGTTGGCGGTGGGTATGAGTGAGTTATCGCAAGAGGGCGCGGGCTGGTTAATAGAATTGGACAATGGCGAGCAGCTACGACCGTCGTTGGTGGTAGGCGCCGATGGGGCGAACTCTCAAGTGCGTGAACAAGCCGGGTTAGAAACGCGGGAATGGGATTATGACCATAACGCTATAGTAACTACGGTAACCACAGAGAAACCCCACGGCAATGTGGCGCGGCAACCGTTTTTAACAACTGGCCCATTGGGGTTCTTGCCACTTAGAGCGAATTCAGCGGACAAGAAGTCCAATATTTCTTCTATAGTATGGTCGGCAGAGGGTGAGCGCGCCGAAGAGCTGATGGCGATGGACGAGGCTGAGTTTAATCGTGCATTGGGTTTTGCCATGGAAGGACGCTTGGGATCAATCCTGACCAGTGATCGACGTTTTAGTTTTCCTTTACGTCAGCGTCATGCCATCGATTATGTGGCGGACGGATTGGCCTTGGTGGCGGATGCCGCGCATACCTTGCACCCGTTGGCGGGGCAGGGCATCAATATGGGTTTTCTGGATGTGGCGGTATTGGCCGAGCAGGTGTGTAGCTCTGTTGCCAAAGGTTTATCTCCCGGCGAACCGATGGCTTTACGTCGTTATCAACGCCGCAGAAAAGGCCATAACTTGTTGATGATGAGTACCATGGAAGGTTTTAAACGTTTGTTTGGCGCTGAGCCTATGCCAGTAAGGTTGTTGCGCAATACCGGAATGAAAATTCTTAATGGCCATCGGCTTGCCAAAGGCCATATATTGAAACATGCTATGGGTCTGAGTGGAGAGCTGCCAGATGCGGCAAAGCCAGGTCTCATTGCAGATTTTTGAGTAAGGGCAAATATTAAATGCCAATAGAGTGTTATTTAGGAGAAAATTAATGCCAACAACTTTTGTGATTCGCAATCAAGAAGGTCAATACCTTACAAAGAAAAGCGAGTGGGTGTCGGGTAAAGATGCTGCGGTGCTATATCATCAATCCCATCATGATCAGGCGTTAAATCAACTCATAGAACTTAACGCCAAAGATATTTTTCTGCGGGGTTCGGCGGTGGAGTTGGAGCTGAGTGAAAAACGTCGACCTATCGTTGTTGAATATGGACCAGATCCCGAGCAGCCAGAATTACTTGATGCTGAAGAGTCTGACGATCCTGCCAATGCTGAGAATGTTGACGCAGAATCTGTTGCAGACAAAGAAGAGGAATATACTGGCTTTATTCGGCCGTTGAATGTTGAGCCAAGAATGCCCAAGAAAAAAGATCAACAACAAACCGTAGACGCAGACCTGACGCAATAACCTTATTCTAGGTTTGAAGATCCTCAATATAAAATTGATACAGCTTTGGCTCCATGATGGAGTTGACGGCTGTATCAACCTGTTCAATGTCCTTGCCAAATATCATCGACGCTTTTAATTTCTTATCGGTTAGATACCGGGTAGGCACATTAATCGGTAACAGGTCACTGATTACGCCGTCATTGCTTGCCAGGTTAAAACCCCATAACCCAAAAGCCGGCACGGTGGTATGGTAATTTAAGATTTCGCCAAAGATGTGCTGCATTGTCTCGGAGATACACCAGTAGGTTTTTCGAGTGAAAAATGGTGATGAGCTTTGGCTGACGATGGCGGCATTGGGAGCCATACGTTTTTTAATCATGGTGTAAAATTCACGAGAATATAATTTGTTGATGGCTTCGTTATGGGGGTCAGGCATATCAATGATGACCTTGTCGTACAATATTCCCGCTTGATTAATAAAATTAAAAGCATCTTGGTGAAAAATGGTTAATTTTTCGTTTTCTAAGCTGCGCTGATTGAGAATTGACAAGGTAGGGAATTCACGACTGATCTTAGTCATCTCGGGATCGATATCCACCAGGTGAATAGATTCAACATCGTCATATTTAAGAATTTCTCTTGCGGCCAGCCCGTCACCACCACCAAGAATTAATATGTTTTTTCTCGGCCCTGGATGAGACATCACCGGGTGTACAAGGGCTTCGTGATAACGGTATTCATCACGGGATGAAAATTGAATGTGACCATCGATATATAAACGTTTTTCTCGGGTGGTAGTGGAACGGGTAACGACAATACGTTGATAGGCTGTCTGTTTGGTATAAATAACCTGATCAAAATATAAATGTTTTTCCGCAAAGCTGGTTAAGCGAGTGCCTGCCACGGTAAAGCTCACCAACATAACAAAGATCAGTAAAGCAATGCCGCCCAATAATCGAGGTGACTTTAGTTGGTGGCGGAAGAAATAGATATTCACTAAGGCGGTTAATATATTTACCAAACCAATGGCGAATGATGAACGCACTAGACCCAGTTGAGGTAACAATAATAAAGGGAACGAAACAGCACCAATAAGAGCGCCGATATAATCCAAGGACATAACATTCGCGATGGAGTCTCGGGTACTGTGTTTCTTAGACAGTATCGTGGTTAGGATGGGTATCTCCATGCCTACCAGTGCACCGATGATAAGAATTAAGCTATACATCACCGTGTCATATAACGCGCGTACGAATGGAAAGGCCATAAAGAGTAATAAACTGCAGATGCCACCCACCAGTGAGATCGCAATTTCTACACTGATAAAATTCCGTATCAATTGGTCATCAAGCAGTTTTGACAAATAAGAACCAACGCCCATGGCAAACATAAAGAAACCAATGGTGAGTGAGAACTGATAAACACTGTTGCCTAATAGATAACTGGAAATTGTGCCAATGATGAGTTCATACGCGATGCCGCAGAGTGCAACGATTAGAATGGAAGCTAATAATATAGCGTGTTGTCTGTTGCTAAGATCTGTGTAATCAGAGGGGCCGGCTTCATTCTTTAGTTGATTGTCTGGTGGGCTATCTGATTGACTATTTAGTGGGTTCATAAACTACAACGATGTGATGAGTTGGTAACAATTTTATGGTCTTCCTTGGAACAACCTAAGCCCCATTACTATCATTGCATTGATAGTAATGGGGCAGTGTTTATTTGCCGGAAGAGTGGCTGCCAGAACCAGCTCTTGAGCGAGCGCTTTGATAGGCCGATTTTGGCGTGGCTTTTTTGCTGCTGAGAGAGCTAGGGCTGACGCCCGCTGAGCGTTGGCGACTAAGCATGCTGCCTAGTAAAAAACCTGCCATCATGCCGGTGCCGCTGAAGTGATGGTCGCGGGTATTGCCGCTGGCATCGGTAGCAAGTAATCGGCCTCCTTCAGAATCCACTTCGATGGTAAATAAATTCGGTTCGCCAGCATCTTTTTCGGTGTTGCCATTTTTGTCATGGAACCCACCAAAGGAACCGTCCTCTTTTAACACAATGCCAACCGGACCTGGATGCACCGGAGGGGTTGCGGTGGAAAGGCCAAAACGTAAGTTGTCGGCAAACTCCTCCATAGCGTTGTCGTCTTTAGTGTTTTGTGGGCTGTTCTCAAATTTATATAATGCGTCAGAGGTAATGTCTAATACCCGATCAAGGTCTGCTTTTACCACGTTTTCAGAGCAGCCTGCGGCAATAATTAGGGCGCTGGTTAATGATGCAGCAACAATAAAACCATTAAATTTTTTCATCATGTTCATCCTTTATTAGTTAAAGTGGTGTACGAAATGTAATTCATCAATTCCGTTTTCGTAATAATCTGTTAGGGAGCCAATTAATTCAAAGCCAGCTTCAAATAATGGTTCACTAACAACAGAGAAGTTTGATGGGAAGCTAACATACGCTGCCCTTGCGCTTTGCTCTTTCGCCGCTTCTAATCCAATTTGTACATCGGCAGCGGTGAAGTGTTTTTTGCCGGCAATCTCCCAACCAAAACAGAACGAGCCTTCGGTTTCCGAAATTTCAAATAAGTTATTGAATTTCACCGGTGCGTCAATGAGGTGAATGTCTGATGCAGGTTGTTCGCCGTCGGCTGAATCGTCATCGTCGTCAATATCAGGGGTGCTGATGCTGTCGTATAAACGCAAACCCATAATATATTGGGTTTCCCCTTCGGCGTAAAAATCAGGCAGAGTCACCTCGGTGGTGAAACCCAGGGATTTATACAGGTGACGTGCTGCTGCATAGATATCACCATCTTCTGGGTCTATATAATCGCTGACTTTTAGAAAGGCTTTGCGAGCACCACGGGAGCGTAGTTCCGTAATAATGTCGTTGAGCATYTGTCGGCCATAACCGTTGCCACATTGCTCATCATCAATRTAGGTCCAGGAAAGCCAATAGCTATTCTCACAGCCTTGGGCTTGCTGTATGCCAGTGACGCCAACAACCTGCTCATTGCGTACCAGGACGTACTGATTTTCAACGCCGTTACGCTCATAGGAACGTTCTGCTTCTTCAGCATCATCTTCATCATGGGAGTCGATGATTTTTATAACCGAGGGTACGTCTTCTATGGACATTTTTCTTAGTGAAGGCAACGCAAATTCCTTTTTAGATGAGTAAACGAGCACTTATCTATATGACTGACGGATAGAGAGAGTTGAGTATAATCTACTCATCCCGCCTTGCAACCCTAATCGATCATTTCACCGAGATGGGACGGTATAATATATACAGCTCTGTCGTCAAAATACAATGGAATATTGTCGATCAATTTCACCCAAAGCTGTTGATTTATACAGCTTGGTATTGTTTGATAGAGGTGTCGTAAAATCGATTTAACAAACATGGAGATGGATATGATTGGATACGTGACAATAGGTACAAATGATTTGCAGCGAGGCGCCAAATTTTATGATGCATTGCTTGCAGAAATTGATGCCAAACGATTTATGGAAGAAGATACATTTATTGCATGGGCAGTTGCACCAGGTAAGCCGAGCTTAGCAATTACTAAACCGTTTGATGGTAATGCAGCAACCGTTGGCAATGGTGTGATGGTTGCGCTTATGGTTGAATCACCAGAGCAGGTGGATGCTTTATATGCAAAAGCTATTGAGCTCGGTGCAATGGATGAAGGGCCTGCCGGTCCACGAGGGGATAGTTTTTATGCCGGTTATTTTCGTGATTTAGATGGTAATAAACTTAATTTTTTCTGTATGACGTAATTGGGTTTGATTTTTTTGCCAAGGAGTCTTTATAGTCTCAACACTGCTTTAGTGTTGAGACTATAAAGACTAGAGCACATTTTGAGTAACGATTGGTGCTGGTGTGTAATAATTTAATGCGAAAAACGACGAATTCACTAAACTAAATGAGAAACGATTGAAGTGCCCGGCATGCCGCGGTATTTCTATAACCTGAATGCAGCAATAGTGCAGAGAAATTAATCATGACAGTTCATCTAGTGAAAGGCCGTTACGTTAATTCCTATATTATTGAACAGGGGAAAGAACTCTGTGTCATTGATGTGGCGCTGCGGGGTGAAAAATATGTCATGGGGTATATTACTCAAACCTTAGAACGGCCCCTCGAAGATGTTTCGTTGGTAATTTGTACCCATGGCGACCCTGATCATAGTGGTGGTGTATTGGCTTTGGCTAAGCACTGCAACGCCAAGGTTGGGTTTCCCTACGCCACTCACTCTACGTTACAAAAATCTGCCAATGATCCTACCGGTTTTATTTTCCGTTTTTCAACCTCGCTGGTTGAGATGTTTCGACCGCGTATGTGGTCCATGTACGTGAGCTCCGATCGTGATGTAAAAGCCAAGACATTGCCTACTTTTACCCCCGAATCTAGTGGCTCTGAGCATAAATCAGCCAAGGAGGTGGAAGGTGATGAGGGTGAGGTTGCTATGGAAGATGCCGTGGATGTGAGTGAAGATCGCAAGCAGGCCGATTATCGCCTTAAACATAAAAAGGCCATCCCCGGTTTCCCTGATTGGACAGTGATTCACACGCCGGGTCATTCCTGGGATAGCTGTTGTTTTTATAGTGAGTCTACGGGTGAGTTAATGAGTGGGGACACTTTGTTGGGCAGTAAGAAAAAAGGCCAGGTGGTGGTAGCGTCCATCTATTCAAATCCTATTCAGATGCGTAACAGTCTGAAGCGCTTGCGCCGTATGAACCTGACAACCATTTATCCTGCCCATGGCTCACCCATTTCTGGCGAGGGTTTATTGGATCACCTTGCCCATTGGCCTGCTAAGTCATAAAAGTACTGTAGTGGGCGCCGTGTTGTCAGTGTTGCTGCGGAAATTTCAAAAAATTACGGACACTATTTCAACATAAAGTCCGTCATACCCCTGACTATCTTGTTTCTTCCATGTAAAATCAGCCGAAATTATTCTGCTGCAGCGCTATTCTGCCAGCTGTTCTGGTATTCCTGTGCCAGAACCGATTATTAAGAGAGCATAATCATGGTTAATAAGACCGTATTGTTTGATAAACATGTCGAAGCCGGCGCCAAGATAGTTGATTTTGGTGGTTGGGATATGCCCATTAACTATGGTTCGCAAATCGAAGAGCATCATGCGGTACGTCGCGATGCCGGGGTTTTTGATGTATCTCATATGACCGTGGTGGATGTTACTGGCGATGATGCGCAGGGCTATTTGCAGCGCTTGCTGGCAAATGACGTGGATCGTTTAAAAGAAGAAGGTAAAGCGCTATATAGTGGCATGTTGCGAGAGGATGGTGGTGTTATCGACGATCTTATCGTGTATAAGATGGCTGGTTGGTATCGCGTGGTTGTCAATTGTGGTACCCGTGAGAAGGATTTGGCTTGGATGGCAAAGCAGGCAACAGGTTTTACGGTTGAAGTCTCTGAGCGGTCAGAGTTTGCGATGATTGCCATCCAGGGCCCGAAAGCTCGCGAGAAAGTCGCTGCCGTACTCGGTGATGATCAGGCGGAAGTTATTCGTACCTTAAGCACTTTTCAGGGCAAGCTGGTCGGAGATTGGTTTATTGCTCGCACCGGTTATACCGGAGAGGACGGCCTTGAAATCATTTTGCCTAATGATGCAGCGCAAGGTTTTTGGCAGCAATTATTGGACGCGGGTGTGGCACCCTGTGGTTTGGGTGCTCGAGATACGT
>NVVG01000128.1 GCA_002402125.1 Moraxellaceae bacterium | reverse complement strand
GGGAACGTTCCTACCGAGAAAAGACACCCGTAGCGTTACTGTTAATATCGATTGAGAAGGTTGAGTCTATAGACGATAGCTATGAAAATGGAGATGGTGCAGCGGATGAGTCCTTAAGGGCTATTGGAGAAGTATTGTCATCGTTGGTTACTCGGCCAGGGGATATGCTGGCACGCATTGATGAAGCGCTGTTTGCTGCTGTGCTGCCCAATACAACGGTTGAAGGTGTCGATCACCTGGTTAGAGAGGTTGATCGGGTGCTGGTTGCTGAGCCGATCGACCTCGGTGCCTGTTGCATCTCGGTGTCGGTTGCCTATGGGCGGGCGGTAATGGTTCCCCAGCAGAGCAGCGGAAGTGATAACTTGTTTTCGCAAGCATATATGGAGCTGGATGAGAAAGCCTAGATGGGTCTTAGGCGGTAGGGAAATAAATCGTCTAGGCGGTTTTATTAGGGCTGTGTTTGCTATCGCGTAAATGTCTACGCCAAACCCAAAAAGTACCAGGGATCAACCCGGTTAATGCGCCATAGAGATGGCTGTCGATAGCAACTTCACCACCGATAAGAGCTTCGGTTGCTCGATCGGGCCCGGCAAAAAATTGTTCGTAAATAATTTTGGTGACAATAAAGAATAAAAAGAGGGCCGAGAGGGTTGGGGTTCGTTTTGCGCCTATCATGACGTTGCTAATTAATAGCCCGTAAATAGCCCCGGATAATCCAACGTACCAGCTGATTTCAGGGTTAAACAAATAGATACCAAAACCAACACCAAACATCGACACGATAAGCGCTAGCATCTCTTCCGTGGCGGACACTTCTTTTCTGAATCCAAAACAAAGAATAATATAACCCATCGCATTGAGTAATGTGTGGTTAACCGATAGATGTACCACTTGGCCAGTGATGATGCGCCACCACTCGCCATTATCAATCATGCTACGGTGCAGTGACAGCGCTTGGGTTGCGCTCTCACCCAGAATGCTTAGGGTTAGCACGATAGCAATCACAAGAAAGGAGAACCACCATTCGGCAAAGTAACCGCTGGCGGTAAATTCGTGGCTGTCTTGTGTTGAGCTAGTATCGTTATTGTTCATAATAATAAAAGGGAGAGAGACTCTCCCCTTGTTGTTTCCTATTACTTCTTGTTGCTGTTGTTTGGCGCAGTGGTGTTGCGTTGTTATAGCTCGCTTATCTTTGTCGCCTGTTCCTCTAGCGTAGCAAGAGCTGATTTCGCATCCTCGACTTTTTGCTTTTCTTTGGCAACAACCGCTGTCGGCGCTTTATCAACAAACTTGGGGTTGGTAAGTTTCTTCTCCGCGCGTTCGATATCCGCTTTGAGTCTATCGATTTCCTTATTTAGACGGGCAAGTTCGGCATCTTTATCGATCAGGCCAGCCATTGGCACCAGTACTTCCATTTCCCCTACCAACTGAGTGGCGCTCATGGGTGCTTCGTCGTTGGCGGATAACCACGTAAGGCTTTCTAGTTTGGCCAATGAGGTAAGGAATTGCGCATTGGCGTTGAAGCGTTGTTGATCATCTGCATTACCGTTACGTAACAGCACAGGGATAACTTTGTTATCGGATATGTTCATTTCGCCGCGGATATTTCGAATGCCGGTGATGGCGCCCTTTACCCATTCGATGTCAGCCTCTGCTTGGGCGTCGATGGCACTTTCGTCGGCCTCTGGCATCGGCGCAAGCATGATGCTATCAGCGTGATCTTGGCTCACCATGGGCGCGATTTGTTGCCAGATCTCTTCGGTAATAAATGGCATCATCGGGTGTACCAAGCGCAAGGTGGTTTCTAAGACTCGCAGCAAGGTGCGACGAGTGCCACGTTTAGCTTCCACGCTGCTGTCGTCACTGGTTAAGATGGGTTTGGAAAGTTCAAGATACCAGCCGCAGTATTCGTTCCAGATGAATTCATAGATTGTTTGTGAGGCGTGGTCGAAACGGAACTCATCGATGGCGTGGCTAACGGATTTTTCCGTTTGCTGTAGACGCGAAATGATCCAGCGGTCTGCCAGACTTAGTTCAACGGGTTCGTTGTTGATGCCGTTGTCTTGGTCTTCGGTATTCATCAACACATAGCGGGTAGCATTCCAAATCTTGTTACAGAAATTCCGATAACCTTCAAGACGGCCAGTATCAAACTTAATGTCACGCCCAGTGGACGCTAGTGATAAAAAGGTAAAGCGCAACGCATCGGTGCCACAAGACTCAATGCCAGCGGGGAAATGTTTGCGGGTTTGCTTTTCGATCTTAGCCGCCATTTTGGGTTGCATCATGCCACCGATGCGTTTTTTCACCAGGTCTTCTAAGCTGATGCCGTCGATGATGTCCAATGGGTCTAATACGTTGCCTTTAGACTTAGACATTTTTTGCCCTTCGGCATCACGTACCAAACCGTGTACGTAAACCTTTTTGAAGGGAACTTCTTTTTTAAACTTAAGAGTCATCATAATCATTCTGGCAACCCAGAAGAAAATGATGTCAAACCCTGTTACCAACACGTCGGTGGAATGGAAGGTTTTGAGTTCTTCAGTTTCTTCTGGCCAACCTAAGGTTGAAAACGTCCATAACGCGGAAGAAAACCAGGTATCAAGTACATCATCGTCTTGGCGTAGTGTTACGTCGTCAGCCAGATTGTTTTTACTGCGGGCTTCAGCTTCATCACGACCGACATACACATTGCCTTCGTCATCATACCAAGCTGGGATGCGGTGACCCCACCAAAGTTGACGGGATATGCACCAGTCTTGAATGTCGCGCATCCAAGCAAAATAGGTGTTCTCCCACTGTTTAGGTACAAACTCGATGTCACCATCTTCAACAGCCTTGATGGCAGGCCCGGCCAGTGGTGCAACCCGCACATACCACTGATCCGTTAGGTAGGGTTCTATCACCACACCGGAGCGATCACCTCTTGGCACCTTTAGCGCGTGGTCGTCAATTTTCTCTAGCAATCCCATGTCATCAAATTCGGCGATGATTTGTTTTCTGGCAACAAAGCGGTCGAGACCGGCATACTTACTAGGTAACGCGCCATCGACGATGGTATTTTCCGTGCCATCAAGATTATAAACCGTGGCAGTGGCGAGAATCTCTGCGTTGTCGGTAAGAATATTAATTAATGGCAAGTTGTGACGTTTACCCACGTCATAATCGTTAAAGTCGTGGGCTGGGGTTATTTTTACGCAGCCGGTACCAAATTCCATATCCACATAGTCATCGGCGATGATAGGGATTTCTCTGTTCACCAAAGGTAGCAATACGGTTTTGCCCACTAACGCCTGGTAACGTTCATCCTTTGGATTTACCGCCACCGCACTGTCACCTAACATGGTTTCTGGACGGGTAGTGGCAACAATGATGTAATCTAAGCCTTCAGCAGTCTTTTCGCCATTGGCTAATGGGTAGCGAAAATGCCACAGGAATCCTTTCTCGTCTTTGTTCTCAACTTCTAAATCAGATATTGCGGTATGCAATGTTGGGTCCCAATTCACCAAGCGTTTGCCACGGTAAATCAGGTCTTCTTCATGCAGGCGAACAAACACCTCTTTAACGGCTTCAGATAGTCCGTCATCCATAGTGAAACGCTCACGGGTCCAGTCAACACTGGTGCCCATGCGACGTAACTGTTGGGTAATGATACCGCCAGATTCTTCCTTCCATTCCCACACTTTATCGAGAAAGGCTTCACGGCCGAGGCTGTGGCGAGTGATGTTTTGCGCTTGTAGTTGACGTTCCACCACCATCTGGGTGGCGATGCCCGCATGGTCGGAGCCCACTTGCCATAGCGTGTTGCGCCCTTGCATGCGGTGATAACGGGTTAGCGTATCCATGATGGTGTCTTGGAAGGCATGTCCCATGTGGAGACGGCCAGTGACGTTGGGTGGGGGAATCATAATGCAATAGGATTCGCCCTCTCCACTGGGTTTAAAATAGCCATTATCTTCCCAGGTTTTATACCAGCGGGTCTCAATATCACTCGGGTTAAACGTTTTTTCCATAGCGCTAAATAGTATTTATTTCTCAATAGGACGGGATGCCAGCGGCGTCGTCGCTGGCGGTGTGGACAAAAATTAGTTAATAGAGAAGCAGTATACCGATTGGGGAGCCTGAATGCTCGGCTATTTTTCCTTTTGCGCGTTGATCAATGCCTCAGCATCGGCCTCTAAGCGCGTGCGTAATTCGGCTTCGATAAGCGCTATCTGATTTTTTACAATATCATCAAGCACCGATGCTGCTTTTTCGGCTAATAGGGGGTCATTCTTTGAGGCAGTTAACCTGCTGTGCAGCTCTGCAGATGCCTCATCCAGATAGTTTTTAGCGTTATCTAGCACAAATCCCGGCCCATCATCGGCCAAAATCACCACCTGTTGTTTAGCCGCACCAGCAATAGCAGGCGAATCCTCGTCAGCTGCTGGTTCCGCTGGAATGGCTTGAGGTGCAATAGTTTGGGGCTGAATGTTTATGCCTCCACGATGCATAAACCTTTCGCTTAGCACGGGTAATTTTTCCACGAAACTTTTGAGAACCGGAAGATCCTCTAGCTGTTGGTCGGCATCAAGATCATAAGGGTCGTTGTCTAAGGTGGTATTGAGAGACTGTAATTCAGATAGCAGGCGCTCACTTTCAGTAGTCTGGTCTTTCATAATCTGTGCACCCCTGACGCTTGTTATTGAATTTTAATGTTATGAGTCTGCAGAGGGTAACCCCTCTCCTTGTAAAATTGGAAATTTTCTCGGCTCTTAGTACGCATCTCAGTATTGCCTGGCACTATTTCTGCGACGCGCTCAAACTGGCTGAAAAAAGCCGGAATATTGCCCGACAAATTAATCATCACATTGCCATGGTAAGTGGGCTCATCGGAGAATCCTAATAACACCGGAGCGTTGGTTTTCTGCGCGCCGACGATTTCGTGGGCTATAAAACTCTCGGGAGTCAGCTGCCACAGTTGCTCATTGAGGTATTGGCAATCTTGTTCAGAGTCCAAATGTACATAGATCTCGTGGCCTAATCGTTGCACTTTTTCAATCAATCGGCTGGCATAAGTCAGCGGCGACTGCGGGTAGTGATCAGGTAAAATGTAAAAATCAACGCGCGTCATTGAGGTCCCAAAGCGGTATAAATTAGTAACTACAAGATGAATAGTCACCAGCATACCCGACATGCCGTGATAAGGCACGTCGGTTATGGTTAGTGGGTGCTTACACCTGATTGATTAGGTACTGAGTTAACAAGGGCACGGGCCTACCGGTAGCGCCTTTCTTGGGGCCAGAGCTAATCCACGCGGTGCCTGCAATGTCTAAATGTGCCCAAGGGTAATCTTCGGTAAAGCGAGATAAAAAGCAGGCTGCGGTGATGGTACCGGCGTAGCGGCCTCCAATGTTCGCCATATCGGCAAACGGAGTATCCAGTTGTTTGAGGTATTCTTCACCCATTGGCAGCTGCCAGACGGCGTCTAGCGTACTGTCGGCGGCAAAACGAAGATTGTCCATCACGCTATCATCGTTGCCAAGCATGCCCGACGTGTGGTTGCCTAAGGCAACTAAGCAAGCGCCGGTGAGGGTGGCTATATCAATAACCGAGGCGGGTTTGAATTTTTTCACATAGGTCAATGCATCACACAATACCAGGCGACCTTCGGCGTCGGTATTGAGGATCTCGATGGTTAAGCCAGCCATCGAGGTGACAATATCTCCAGGGCGGGTTGCACCACCGCTAGGCATATTCTCCGCCGAGGTGATCACACCAATAACATTAAGGGGCAGCTCCATTTCCACAATCGCTTGCATGGTGCCTAAGACGCTGGCAGCACCACACATATCGAACTTCATCTGATCCATGTCGGCGCCGGGCTTGAGCGAGATGCCGCCGGTATCAAAGGTCACGCCCTTGCCAACCAATATGTGAGGAGCGTCGCCTTTTTTTCCGCCGCTATAATTCATGATGATAAGTTTGGCGGGCTGATCGCTGCCGGCGCTAACAGAAAGCAGTGCACCCATGCCTAATTCTTGCATTTCTTTTTCTTCAATCACCTTCACCGAGAGCTTCTTCTGCCCACGAGCGATTTTCTTCGCTTCTTTCGCCAGGTAGGCCGGTGGGCACTCGTTGCCAGGTAGATTGCCTAAGGTACGGGTGGTGTTCATGCCGTTGCCAATGGCTTGAGCTGTTTTGGCTGCAGCGGCGATTGAAGTCTGGATTTTCTTGTCTGCGGCAAGGAAGGTGATTTTAGCTAATTCAATGTCCTTTTTCTGATCTTTAGATTTGAATTGATTAAAGGTATAGGTGGCTGTGGCAGCTACCTCACCGGTTTGTGACACCATCCAGGTGATGTCGCGGTCTGCTACATCGACCCCATCAAAGCAGATGGTTAGGTCTTTTGCCTTGCTGCCGGAAACCTTAGTCAGTGCGGCGCCGATGCTTTTGCGAAAAGATTTTGCCGCAATCGGTAGTTTGCCGAGGCCAATCAGCAACAAACGTTGGGCTTGGATACCCGTAGGGGCAGGTAATAAGACCGATTGCTCTGCTGCGCCGGTGAAATCACCTAACTTTAGGATTTTTGAGATAGCCCCGTTGCTGGCATCATCGACTTTCTGAGCGCTAACGGAGAATGCACCGCCATCAAATAAGGTAACTGCAAGACAGCTGCATTTGAGTTTTTCGGGTTGGGCTGATTTTGCTAAAAATTCCATGTACTCTACTCCGCGAGACAAATGAACGTGTATATTGGATAATCCTCTCGCAGCTATTAGCATAATTGATCATGCCAAGCCGGGTTGAGCATTATTTCGATTTTGTTTGGGACTGCTTTGAACTGCTTCGAGCCAATTTGTTTGAACGATTATTAACAAGTTTGGTCTGTTTTGATCTACTTTGATTAAGAGTGTATCGATAAATGAAGACATTGTTTAGTTATTGTAGGCGCATTTTTGCATGAGTGAGTTGGATTTTCTGTTGGGTTATAGGTCGGGCTATAAGTTGAGCTACAAGTTGAGCTATAGGTTGAGCTATAGGTTGAGCTACAAGTTAGACTACACGTTGGACTATACGCCGTGATAATTTATCGTTATTTATCGCGCCAGTTATTTTGGACCACCGTTGCGGTTAGTAGTGTGCTGGTGGTTATCCTGGTGTGCGGCCAGTTTGTGCGATTTTTGAATGATGTGGCAGAAGGGCGGCTGGGTGCAGACGTGGTTTTTTTAGTAATGGCCTACCAAATGCCGGGCATGTTGCAGTTGATTTTACCCTTAGGTTTGTTCCTTGGGGTGATGTTATGTTACGGCCGCATGTATTTGGAAAATGAAATGGTGGTGTTAGAGACCAGTGGTGTCGGCCCTGGTAAGCTAATGGCGCTCACTGTCATACCTACCTTGATGATGACCCTGCTGGTGGGGGCGTTGAGCTTTTACCTGACCCCGGCCGGTGGCCGAGAGTCAAAAATATTAGAAGCAGAACAAGATCGTAAGTCTGGCTTAGAAGTGCTGACCCCAGGGCGTTTTTACTCCGCTAGGCGGGGCGGCATGGTGACCTATATCGAAAACATCGCCGATGATGGTGACCACATGGAAACCGTGTTTATCATGACTCACGATGAAGCCCGTCCCGACCGTCTTTCATTGGTGCGAGCGCAAACCGCTCAATATCGAAAAGATGCTGCCTCAGGCGCAAGGTATCTAGTGTTAGGCAATGGTTATCGGGATGAAGGTTCACCGGGTGAGGCAGATTTTGTCCGTTCGTCTTTTGATCGTTATGAAATAAAGATTAAAGACCCCGCTCCGGTAAGAAAAGCCTATAAGTATTCTAATAAAACCTTGCTAGCTCTGTGGCAGGAAGACAGTGCCGAAGCCCAAGCGGAGTTGCAGTGGCGTATTTCATTGGTTTTACTGGTGCCGATCGTGGTGTTAATGGCAGTGCCACTGAGCAAGGTGAGCCCCCGACAAGGCCGATATTTAAAATTGTTGCCGTCAATCTTGCTACATTTGGGTTATGTTACTCTATTGATGTCTGCCAAAAATGCCATGGAGAAGGGCAAGCTGCCGCCTGAACTCGGTATCATGTGGGTGCATATTCCCTTTTTACTGTTGGGTATATTTCTCAATAATTGGGTTTCTCTGAAGCTGCGACTGTCATCGGAAGATAAAAATTTGTCGCCGCACTCTCCGCAACCACCCACACAGAAGAGCATGCAATGACCCGTTTGGATGCCTATGTGGGAAAAACTGTGCTGTTTGCCGTCTTGGCCGTCACCTTTGTGGTAGTCGGTTTGGATGTGGTGTTTGGTTTTATTGATGAGCTAAATCGGTTGGAGCAGGATTATCAAACCACCGAGGCGCTTATCTATACGATTTATACCATTCCCCGGCGTATCTATTTATTCATCCCTGTGTGTGCATTAATTGGCTGTTTAGTGGGCTTGGGCGCGTTAGCCAGCAATAGTGAATTAACCGTGATGAGAGCCTCAGGCATATCGGTACCTCGTATTGTCTCCTACGCTCTGAAGCCATTGATGTTGCTAGTGGGAATAGGACTGCTGTTAGCTCAGTATGTGGTGCCGGAATTAGAGCAATACGCCCAAAGTGAGCGAGCCATGCAGCAACACGGTGGCAAGGCTATTAGCGCTCGCCATGGGTATTGGTATCGGGAAAATGAACGTTTTATCCACATAACCGCCATCCAACCCAATGGTGTTATGTTTGGTATCGCACGTTTTGATTACGATACTGGGGGTAAATTGATCTCTTCAGATTATTCTGAAAAAGCCATCTTCCAAGGAGATCATTGGGTGTTGCAGGACGTAAAAAGTACCCAGTTTGTGGCGGACAAAACCATCCGAGAAGAGCGTTCGTCATTAAAGTGGGATACCTTGATAACCCCCACCATGTTGTCAACGGTAGTATTGCTGCCAGATTATTTGTCGATTACAGGACTTTATGATTACTCAACGTATTTGACCTTACAGGGTATCGATGCCACGCCGTATTATTTTGCTTTTTGGAAAAAGGTTTTGCAGCCATTAGCAACAGTGGTAATGGTGTTTATTGCGGTATCCTTTGTATTTGGACCGCTGCGCTCGGTAACCATGGGTCAGAGGATTACGGCGGGGGTCATCACCGGTTTGTCATTTAACTATTCACAGGATGTGTTAGGCCATGTCAGCATCGTGTTTCAGGTGCCGCCGTTAATTGCAGCGCTGGCGCCAATCATAGTCTGCCTGATATTGGGTATAATTGTGATAAGAAGAACGTAGCGATAACGTGCGGCTTAAACGCTCCCATAAAAAATGAAGGTATGGTCATTGTCATGAATGCGAGTGGCGAACAAACAAAGGCAACACCAATCAATCTGTTACAGCAGCACGGGGTYAAGTTTGCGTTTGTGTTGCTGGCGGTGTTATTTGTGCWGTGGCCAGAAATTGACATGGCAGTTGCGTCTTAYTTTTATTWTGGTGACGATGGTTTTAARTATKCGGATCAACCGGYCATTGTGTTTATCTATGAYGTGTTCCKGGAATTACCGAAATTCCTCGTGCCTGGTTTGATGTTGKTATTRGGYTTRACCTATGTRACMAGGCTCGGTTGGTTAAATTATCGYAAACCTATTTTGTTTCTTTTCATCGTGCTGGTATTGGGGCCAGGGCTTATTGTGCATTTGGTTTTTAAGGATACCTGGGATCGGTCGCGACCTCGCCATTTGCAGGAATTTGGTGGTGAGTGGCATTTTACCCCSGCGTTTGTGATAGCCGATGAGTGCGAGAAAAACTGTTCTTTTGTGAGTGGCCATGCGGCGATGGGGTTTTACTGGATTGCGTTGGCTTGGCCATTGCGGCGACGACGCTGGTTGATTCCTGGTTTGTTAACGGGATCGGTGGTGAGTGCGGTGCGGATTATTCAGGGAGGGCATTTTCTGAGTGATGTGATTTTTGCGGGTTTCTTTGTGTATTTCACCTGTCAGTTGGTTAGTTATTATGTTTGGGGTAGTAGTTCCATACGGCGATCGCAGGATGTTTCTTCAGAGTCTTAAGAGGGATCTTTGGTTTTTTGTAGCCGAAGGATCGTGCTAAATTAGAATTGTTATTTCAGAAAACGCCGTGAATATATCCCTATAGGCTTACTTCGGCATCCTTGCCTCAGATATTTCTGAAATAACAATTCTAATTCATCACTTATCGCTAGATTCTAAATTTGGTCGCGCGAGATAGTTTTTAGTAAATTAGTACAGCCCAGTCTTCTTCGGTAACCGAATAGTTCGGGTATGAGACGCCGTATCATGCCAGCAATCGCTGTTACTATTAAACAATACCGAAATATAACCCATACCTAAACTGAACAGAGATAACGTACCGACAGCCATACGCACAATACACTGCGAATAGGTGATGCGTGTGCCATCAAGCTTTTGGTGTACCACCTTAATTCTCCAAGCGCGCATACCAAGCGTCTGGCCGCCATGAGTCCAAAACCAAGAATAAAAGGCGACGGTGCTCAGCACTAAAAGAGGAAATAAGGTGTACTGGAAACCACTGGGTTGGCCTTCGATAGGCTCACCACGCACCATAATGTGAAGGAAGCTAACAAGCATCCAAACGGCGATTAACATCAAAAAATCATAACCCATCGCCGCAATACGAGGGACTAAACCTGCGGACGGGTTCTCTAAGTAGGATGTACTCATAATGGGGGGTATTGAATAGTTTTAAACATAAAAGAGATGGTACCAGTGGGCGGACTCGAACCGCCACGCCCGAAGGCAACGGATTTTGAATCCGTCGTGTATACCAATTTCACCACACTGGCACTACTTTATCGTAGAGAAAAAGAAATTTCTCTAGAGGGCGAGGAGTATATCAGCGAAAAAATTTAGGTCAACAGGCGTTTGTTAAATCGATTGGAATAACATCAAACCCTGCTTGGTTAGGAAAGGCCCTGATTCTAGCGATAAGTGCAGTATTAAGAATGTCATTTCAGAAATATCTGAGGCAAGGATGCCGAAGAAAGCTTACATGGATGTATTTACTGCGTTTTCTGAAATGACATTCTTAATACTGTACGTTCTTCAGGTTTCGATGATCCCTCATTTCAAAAAAACTATCCCTAAATCCTCCTACGAAAAGCCTCTACACCCATTCATAATTGGCGGTCAAACCTGTATAATCGCCCACCGATTCCCTCAAGGCTTCCCCTTAATGAAACGTACAGACTTTACCTACCAACTACCTGACGAGCTAATTGCTCGATATCCTGCGCAAAGTCGTAGCGGTAGCCGGTTGTTGGTATTGGACAAAGACACGGGGCAGGTCAGTGATAAGCAATTTCTCGACATAGAATCGCTATTACAACCAGGGGACCTGCTGGTCTTTAACAACACCAAAGTCATTCCCGCCCGCATGTATGGGCGTAAAGCCAGTGGTGGAAAGTTAGAAGTGCTGGTGGAGCGGCTATTAGATGACCAAAGCTGTTTAGCCCATGTGCGCTCCAGCCGCTCACCAAAACCCGGCAGTGTGATCGACATAGTCGATGACCAAGACCAAAGCGTCGCTCAAATGGAAATGGTAGAGCGCCAAGGAGCCTTATTTTTGTTGGCCCTAAAGCCCACAACCACCGAGCATCCCCAAGTCAAAGACATGCTGTCACTACTCGACGCCGTCGGCCATATGCCACTGCCACCCTATATCGACCGAGCTGACGAAATTAGCGACGCCACCCGTTACCAAACCGTATACGCCAAAACACCTGGCGCAGTAGCAGCCCCCACTGCGGGCTTGCACTTTGACGACGAGCTGCTGCAACGACTAACTGCCAAAGGTATAAACAGCGGTTTTGCCACGCTACATGTAGGAGCAGGCACCTTTCAACCGGTGAAAGCAGACGATATCCGCGATCACGCCATGCACAGCGAATGGTTAGAAGTATCGGCAGAGTTAGTACAACAAGTAAAAGACACCAAAGCCAACGGAGGTCGCGTCATCGCCGTCGGAACCACCAGTGTGCGTTGCCTAGAAAGCGCCGCCGCCTCCGGTGAAATAAGCACCTTTACTGGTGATACCAACATTTTTATCTACCCCGGCTATGAATTTCGCATAATCGATGGTTTGTTGACCAACTTCCACCTGCCGGAATCCACCCTGATCATGTTAGTGAGTGCATTAGCCGGTCGAGAAGCCGTATTGTTAGCCTACGATCATGCAGTCGCAGAACAATATCGATTTTTTAGTTATGGTGATGCCATGTTTATTGGCGACACTGAGTTCAATACACTTTCTAGGTTCAATGGTACGCCGGTATAATCGGCGTAGCTGCACTAATAGAATACGGTCATTACCCAAAGCAATGACCAATAAGGAGCGGGATCAGTCCCCATGAAATTTGAAAAGTTTGCAGAAGACGGCTTAGCCCGTCGTGGCCGGTTAGAATTTGACCGTGGCACCGTAGAAACCCCCGCATTTATGCCGGTAGGAACCTACGGCACGGTAAAAGGCATGTCACCTAAAGACGTCGAAGAAATTGGCGCCGACATCATCCTAGGAAACACCTTTCATTTGATGCTGCGCCCCGGCACCGAAGTCATCAAGCAGCACGGTGGCCTACATGATTTTATGGGTTGGAAAGGCCCAATCCTAACCGACTCCGGCGGTTTTCAAGTATTTAGCCTGGGCAAGATGCGCACCATCACCGAAGACGGTGTGATATTTCAATCCCCAATCAATGGTGACAAAGTCTCGTTAAACCCAGAATCCTCCATGCAAGTACAGCGTGATCTGGGATCTGATATCGTAATGATATTTGACGAATGTACCCCGTTCCCCGCCACCGAAACCGAAGCCCGCGACTCCATGGAATTATCCATGCGCTGGGCCAAGCGCAGCAAAACCGCCCACGGCGACAACCCCAATGCGCTATTTGGTATAGTGCAAGGCGGCATGTATGAGAACCTACGGGTAGAATCCATCCAAGGCCTGGCCGAGATTGGCTTCGACGGATACGCCATCGGCGGCTTGTCGGTAGGTGAACCCAAAGAAGAAATGATGGCGGTGTTAGATTACCTAAGCCCCCATATGCCCCAAGACAAACCCC
>NVVG01000127.1 GCA_002402125.1 Moraxellaceae bacterium | reverse complement strand
AATATGTTACTTCCTTCTGGCAGCGTATCTCTCGCAGTAGGTGCAGATAAACTGGAGAGAGGTTCTGGCTCATCCACAACATCCAGTAGTTTCCAATTCAGTTATTCAACAGCCTGGTCAAATTCATCTCTATCTCTCTCCGCAACCAAAGAGCTAACCGATACAGTTGGGCGATATGACGATCCTTTTTTTGATGAGTATAGATCGCTGGCAGTATCGGGAGGCTTTGATGTTACCAATCTTGAAACAGAGGAAGTTACTAGAATTGATTCTGAAGAGAAATTTGACGCTTTAGGATTTGCGGATTCAAGCTTTGATATTGAAGATGCCGTGATCCGAACCACTGCTAGCACCAACTATTCAACATCCCTATGGTCACCCCTAAACCAGTTAGTTGTCGGGGCCGCATACACAGAGGATATATTACAAACCCTCAAAGATAAACAGCGAGTAAAAAGCGCCGATATCCACCTATCACGACAAACTTCCGAAAACCATACCCTGTATACCCGTTATAATTTCCAATGGACGCATTTTGATTCTGTGTCGATCAACCGGAAAGACATCTTTCATAGCCTAAGCATAGGAAGTGACTATGAATTGGGTCAATCCCTCACCCTGAGTGGCAATCTATCTGGATCGTTGCGGCGGGTTGGTTCAGATGATGGTATAATAAGCAAAGCATTATCCATCTCGATTGCCTATGAAATCCATTAGAATTGACAGAGTATAGACGCAGTAGCACATGACCAATTCTGATTTGCGATTCCACATTGAGAAAGTTGATGATATTGATCGCCATGAGCAAACATGGCGAGCGTTGGAGTCAGAATCGGATGCGAGCATTTTTTTATCGTGGGAATGGATMTCCTGCTGGGCCAAAGTAATGACCCCAGAACTTCAGCTTTGTACCGYMTYSAAWCAAAAYAAAATTGTCGCCATGGGTTTTTTAGCCAYTAACGATGTCAARCGACACGCKATTCTACCCGTCAGGCAGCTGCGACTGCATACCACSGGCMTTCAAGATAAAGACCAAATATGGCCAGAATAYAATGGACTGTTAATCGCTAAGGGYTTCGARCAGGCMGTRTATGAAGGRTTYGTTCAGTTTTTAGAGRRTGTWGATGACTCATGGGATGAGTTGTTACTCGGCCCGATAGCAAGTGATGTWCTKAAYRSYATTAATTATTCCTCAACAACSCCCGTACAAATTTGGAATGCKCCRTCTTATACCGTTGCRCTACAGTCWTTACGTGAKCAAMAWRTSGWTTAYATWGASTCATTGTCMAAAAACACCAGACAACAGATYCGYCGCTCAATGAATCATTATCAGCGAGAAGGCGAGCTGATATTGCACAAAGCAGAAACGATAGAAGAGGCCCTGCAATATTTTCAGTCAACAGGGCCTATTCATCAACAACGCTGGGGAAAAGACAGCGGTTTTAATAATAGATATTTCGTTGAGTTTCACCAGCGATTAATACAATGTGGTTTTGACTCTGGTTCTGACTCTGGCATAGTTGAGCTATATAAACTCAGCGTTGGGGGCGAAACATTGGGTTATCTCTACAATTTCGTCTATCAGAATAAGGTATATTTCTATTTAAGCGGTATATCCCCAAGTACAGAAAATAAACTCAAGCCAGGTTTGGTTTTTCACGCCCTGTGCATAAAGCAATACATGGAAAATGGAAAAGATAGCTACGACTTTTTGGGTGGAGAGGCCCAATACAAGCAAAGCCTCGGCGATAAAAATGACGGTTTAGTACTCTGTGCATTACAACGACCTGTATTAAAGCTACGCATAGAACAACATGCAAGAGGCATAAAGCATTTTTTTCAACGTTACCAATCGATAATAAGGACATCATAAACCATGAGTAATGCGGTATTGGCAGCGATTAAACCTCCACTATTTTTGTTATTAGCCTGGTGCGCTATTTGGTTCGGTGTTTTTTATGAAACGCTAATATCAGTTGCCTCAGTGTGGATGAATGACAACACCTACATGCACTGCTTCTTTGTGATTCCAATAGCGCTATATTTTGCCTATGAAAGAAAACACTTGGTATTAGAAGCCAAACCCAAACCGGCAATCATTATGTTAGTACCGTTTTTCGGTCTGCAAGGGTTATGGTTATTAGGGTACGCCGCTGATGTGGAGTTATTCAAGCACGCCGCAGTATTCGGTATGTTACCCTGCGCTGTTGTCATGTTCTTGGGGTTCCAAATAGCCAAAATACTATGGTTTCCATTGTGTTTTGTTGTTTTCTCTATTCCTTTAGGGGGAGAGTTGGTCCCCCTGTTTCAAGTAATAACCGCCGATATGTCGGTACAGTTTCTGCAATGGTCCGGTGTTGCTGTTTATCGAGACGGTTTGTTTATCACCATCCCTGATGGGTTATTTGAGGTTGCCGAAGCCTGCTCTGGCGTACGTTTTTTTGTAGCTTGCGTGGTATTGGGGTCGGTAATAGCCTATGTCAGTTACACGGCCATATGGAAAAGAATTCTATTTCTTTTATTTGCAATAATATTACCGATACTAGCCAATGGGCTCAGAGCATACGGAACAATCATGGTCGGTCATTTAATCGACATGAAATATGCCAGTGCTGCGGATCATCTTATCTATGGCTGGGGCTTTTTCGCGTTTGTAGTGATGATCCTAGTGTTGTCATCGAAAATCGGTGCCGATCCGGATGCACACGCTCACACAAACACAGGGGCAATCTCTTTACATAAAAACTGGGCTAGCACCCATTGGCCACCCATTGCATTCGCCTCAATATTGCCTTTGGTGTTTACCGCAGCAATGGTGTTAGGGCTATCAAACGTTACCAGCAGTGTGCATTTTGATGTGGCCAAGCAACCCGGTCAAACTATGGAATTAGACAGCGTTTCGTGGAAACCACAGTTCACTAACCCTGCGTCAGAACATTTTGGCAGAGTAGATCGTAAGTTTGATTACTATTTAGCAGGGTATAATGACGGTGAACCAGACAAAGAGCTGGTCTCTAGCAATAATCGTTTTTTCGATATCAAGACATGGCGCTATATCACTGCCTCGACAATCTCGCTAACTGCTAAAGATATCGAGCAGCCGATTAATGCCAGATTATTACAGATAGGCACCACCAGCGGCCATAAACGCTTAGTGTTACACTGGTATCTTTTACCCAACTACGCATCAAGCAGAGGAATTCAGATCAAGCTAATGCAAGCAGTGAATGTACTGCTAGGCAAAGGGGATGCAGGGGTGGCAGTAGCCATCTCAATACCCTATGGATTAGATCTGGAATCCGACAAAACATTGCTACTTCAGTACGCTAATGAATATACACATCAACTGCATAAGATGGCAGTTTTTAACTAGACAATGAGATTAATAGAACGCGAGTAATGGAACTCAAGTAATAGCCGGAAAAATTGAAAACCCAATGACTAAACCGATAAAAAATGCAATGACCATCGACGTAGAAGACTACTTTCAAGTCTCAGCGTTTGAGGATAAGTTCAATCCCAACAACTGGGATGATATTGCACCAAGAGTAGAAACTAACACGAATAAATTGCTAGATTTGTTTGCTGCCCATGATGCAAAAGCGACTTTTTTCACCTTGGGCTGGGTAGCCCAGCGCTTTCCCGAGCTGATTAAACGAATCGCCAATGAAGGTCATGAAGTGGCTAGCCACGGCACCATGCATAAAAGAGCAACAGATCAGACCGAAGACGAATTTAGAGCAGACGTAGGTGACGCAAAAAAACTATTAGAGGACTTAATCGGCAAGCCTGTTATTGGTTATAGGGCACCAAGCTTTTCATTCACCGAGCGCAATGAATGGGTTTATGATGTGCTGCACACTGAAGGTTATAAATATAGTTCCAGTGTCTATCCGGTAGTACATGACCATTATGGAATACCCGATGCCCCACGTTTTAAATATGCCACTCATACTGCTGTGGATGAAATTCCTTTAAGTACCTTAAAGTGGTTTGGTAAGAACATCCCCATCTCAGGTGGCGGCTATTTTCGATTATACCCGTATATGTTCACCCGGTTCGCCATTAGAGCATTTGTATCCAAAGAGCAGCAGCCCTATATATTCTATTTGCACCCCTGGGAAATAGACAGCTTACAACCCAGAGTGCAGGGTATCAGCGCAAAAACACGGTTTCGGCATTATCTAAATTTAAACCGCGTAGAAAGTCGCGTGACTCGCCTACTGACAGACTTTAACTGGTCTAGCATGTCCGACGTCTACGGTTATGAGTCATGAAATTGGAACCACTTTTATTCATGGTTCACCGCATACCGTACCCGCCAAATAAAGGAGATAAGATACGCTCCTTTAATATGTTGCGTTGGCTGTCCAAGCATTATGAAGTACATCTGGGATGCTTTATCGATACGCCAGAGGACAAACAGTATATCGATGAATTGCAAAAATATTGTGCCAGCTACAAGGTGGTTGAATTAAAGCCGCTACAGGCAAAAATAAAGTCGTTAGCCAGTTTCATCGATGGTTCACCCATTACATTAACGTATTTCTCGTCAAAGGAATTAGCCAGTTGGGTTAAGCAAGTCGTCGATAAACAGTCTATACAACGCGCCTTAATGTTCTCCTCTTCGATGGGGCCATATTTAGAAGATGAAACCTATAGCAAACTATTACGCGTGCTCGACCTGGTTGATGTCGATTCTGATAAATGGCACCAATACGCGCAAAAAGCCAACTTCCCAATGTCCTGGATTTACCATCGAGAAAGCGTAAAATTAGGCGCCTATGAGAAGAAATTGACTCAACAATATGATTCAATAGCATTGGTGTCAGAAAAAGAAGCAGAGCTATTTCGTTCCATGGTCCCAGATGATTTAAAAAACAAAGTTCACGCCGTGACCAACGGTGTTGATTCTGAGTACTTTTCACCGGAGAGTGCGTTTCAAAATATTTCGTTACCGGCAAAAACCGTCGTTTTTACCGGCGCCATGGATTACTGGGCAAATGAGGAAGCCGTCGTTTGGTTCTGTAAAAAGGTATGGCCAGAAGTGCTTAAAATCCACCCCGATGCCTGTTTCTACATTGTAGGCACGAATCCAAACCCCGGTGTACTAGCACTAAACAATGGTAGCTCAGTGGTGGTTACGGGAAGGGTAGAAGACGTTCGCCCTTACCTAGATGGTTCTGCTGCCGTGGTGGCACCATTACGAATTGCTAGAGGCATACAAAACAAAGTATTGGAAGCGCTCTCAATTGGCAAAGTGGTAGTAGGTACTACCATGGCGTTTGAAGGTATCGAAGTCGAAGGCCAAGAGCTTGATGTGTTGGTAGCGGATGACGCCATTGACTTCGGTAATAAGTTGGCCAATCAATTAACCATCGCTACTGAAGTGAAAGCGCCCACCCTTAGCCAAAAAAATAGGAAATTTGTGACTGATTATTATAATTGGGATGCAAAATTGGATAATTTGACCCCTCTCTTGGAGGGAGGCAGCGCTAGCTGTTCAAACAACAAAATGGAAATGAATGCCTTATGATTTTACCTGTAATTATGGCGGGCGGTTCTGGTAGTCGGCTTTGGCCTTTGTCTCGATCACTACACCCTAAACAGTTTTTAGCATTAACCGGCAGCGCTTCCGATGCATCAACCATGCTGCAAACAACCGTACAGCGCCTGTCATCGTTAGACATTATGCCGCCGCTCACAATTTGCAACGAAGAACACCGATTTATCGTCGCTGAACAGTTACGCGCCATCAATAAAATGGGCCCGATAGTGTTGGAGCCTGTTGGTAGAAACACCGCCCCAGCTATCGCGATTGCCGCACAGCTATCTAATACACTCAATAGCGCAAATCCCAAAGCGGATGATGATCCTATTTTGTTGGTATTAGCCGCCGATCACGACATAAGAGACCAAGCCGCATTTACCGCTGCAGTGCAACGCGCTATACCCTTAGCGGAACAAGGTAAACTAGTGACCTTTGGCATAGTACCAACGGAAGCACACACAGGTTATGGTTATATACGTCGGGGCAACAGCGTAAGTGATGGTTTTGAAGTAAAAGAGTTTGTCGAAAAACCCGATGCAACCGCAGCCCAGGGTTATTTGGACAGTGGAGAGTACTACTGGAATAGCGGCATGTTTTTGTTCCGTGCTAGTCGTTATTTGCAGGAATTACGTCAATTCCGCCCAGATATAGCAACCGCTTGCGAGCAGTCCCTTAAAAGCACCAATCAAGACATGGATTTTGTGCGTTTAGATGCAGAAGCGTTTGAGCAATGCCCCGACGAGTCGATCGATTATGCCGTAATGGAAAAAACCGATGGCGCCGTTGTCGTACCAATGGATGCCGGCTGGAGTGATGTCGGCTCCTGGACCGCATTATGGGAGATTGGAGATAAAGACAAAGATGGCAATGTAACCCGCGGAGATGTGATTGCCCGTGATAGCAAAAACTGCCTGGTCTACGGAGAAGAGCGACTAATTTCTCTGATAGGGCTGGATGATCTAATTGTAGTAGATACCAAAGATGCTATTTTGGTAGCTGCTAAGAGCCATGTGCAAGACGTCAAAAAAATAGTAGAACAACTCAAAGCGGAAGACCGCAGCGAGTATAAATTGCACCGAGAAGTCTACCGCCCCTGGGGCAAATACGACTCCATTAATAGCGGAGATCGCTACCAGGTAAAACGCATTACCGTTAAACCCGGAGCCAAACTCAGCCTGCAAATGCACCATCATCGTGCCGAACATTGGGTTGTAGTTTCAGGTACAGCAAAAGTCACCAACGGCGAAAAGACCTTTTTAGTTACTGAAAATGAATCAACCTACATTCCACTAGGGGTAAAACATTCCTTAGAAAACCCCGGCAAGGTGCCATTAGAATTAATTGAAGTGCAGTCAGGCTCTTATCTTGGTGAGGATGATATTGTGCGTTTTGAAGACATCTACGGGCGAGCAAAATCATGAAAAAACTGACCTGTTTTAAAGCCTACGATATAAGAGGGCAACTAGGCACCGAGCTAAATGATGAAATAGCCTATCGTATCGGCCGAGCTTTCGGAGAATACCTAAAGCCAAAAGTGGTGGTAGTGGGTGGCGACATGCGCGCAACATCAGAATCCCTAAAACAATCACTGGCAAAAGGCCTGCAAGATGCCGGCAGCAACGTAATTGATATTGGCATGGTAGGTACAGAAGAAATCTATTTTGCCACAAAATACCTCAAGGCCGACGGTGGCATCGAAGTTACCGCATCGCACAATCCAATGGACTACAATGGCATGAAATTGGTGCGAGAAGACAGTAAACCAATTTCAGGTGATACCGGTCTAAATGACATTCAGCGTTTAGCGGAAGAAAATAACTTCCCTGAAGTCGACCCAGCCCAAAGAGGCGAATACAACAAGCAATCAACATTAACCGAATACGTCGATCACCTTCTTACTTATATCCAACCAAGCAATATCACCCCGTTAAAATTGGTAGTGAATTCCGGTAATGGTGCCGCCGGACACGTAATCGATGAGATTGAAATACGCTTCAAAAAACAAGGTGTTCCAATAGAGTTCATCAAAGTCCATCATCAGCCAGATGCAACATTTCCCAATGGAATTCCCAATCCGCTGCTACCAGAGAACAGAGATGACACCGCCAATGCTGTACGTGAACATGGAGCAGATATGGGTATCGCTTGGGATGGTGATTTTGACCGATGTTTTCTTTTTGATGCAAGCGGCGACTTCATAGAGGGCTACTACATAGTAGGTCTATTGGCGGAAGCCTTCTTAAAGAAAAATCCTGGCGCCAAAATCATCCATGACCCACGCTTAACCTGGAATACCATAGATATCGTCGAAGCAGGAGGCGGTGAGGCGATTCTATGCAAAACCAGCCACGCCTTCATCAAAGAGCGGATGCGTAAAGAAGATGCCGTATATGGCGGTGAAATGAGTGCTCATCATTATTTTAGAGATTTTGCCTATTGTGATAGCGGCATGATCCCGTGGTTACTGGTCTCAGAACTGCTATGTGTACAAAAAACCTCACTTTCAGAGATGGTATCCGCACGCATTGAGGCCTATCCATCCTCAGGGGAGATTAACTCTAAGTTAGAGGACCCTAAAGCGTCGATTGATCGGGTTCTTATCGCTTATCAGGAATCGGCAGTCAGTATTGACCATACCGATGGAATAAGCCTTTCGTTTGCCGGTCCAGAAGGTGAGTGGCGGTTCAGTTTGCGTTCCTCAAACACGGAGCCTGTGGTGCGCTTGAACGTTGAATCCAAAGGGAATTTTGCCCTCATGAAACTAAAGACCGCAGAACTGTTGGCTTTGCTCCGAGGTAATAGTTAATTACTTCGTGGATGCAATACTATGTGACGTGGTTAATACCACTACATCCTGTAAGGTACTACACTAGTTTGTTATAGAGCCAAACCGCTAAGCAAACAGTACTTCAAAAATTCGTTAGTAGGAGTCTTGATGAATATATTAGTAAATATGCAAAATACTTGGTGTCGAATGAGTTTTTGGAGCGAGAAGTCAATAATGTCAGGAGTTAAAGGCAGTTTGAAACAAGCCCTTTGCCACATGCTAGCAACGGTGATCTTTTCAGGATTGCTGGTATCAACATCACAGGCAATACCAAGTGATGTTGGCGTTGATTACGATATTGTTTATGTACGCTATCCTGCGGTTGGAGAAAATAGCCCCTATGTAACTATTCCCCAGGGCGAACACGCCTATGACATCGCTGCGGGAGCAGATTTGATGTTGTTGAAGCCTAATGGTTCAGAGGTGATTCTAGTTGATTGTGAGTTATGCAGCGTAATGGACCCTTTCATTTCTTATGATGGCCGAATCGTTTATTACAGCTTTATTGAAAGCGGCACACAGGAAAGTGCAAGTTGGATCTATAAAATTGATCTCAGTAAGGGAACACCCTATACACCGATTCGACTCACATTTGATGATGGTTTTGAAAGCCAGCAATATGCAGGAAATACAACCAGCGCTCATGATCAGGCAAGTATGCGAGGAATCAGGGATATGGCCCCTATTCCCTTGGCAGATGGTCGGCTCATGTTCACTTCTAATCGAGCAGGGCTAACAGCTTTTGATCCAGATACGAATGCGGTAGTACGGGGTAGCATGCAACAGTTGTATGTTATGGATGATCATAACGGTTCGATGTCAACAGCAGGGCTGGCGAATCTACACCGGTTAGAGACCGGTTCATTACACATGGTACAGCATCCATTCCAGTTAAAAGACGGTAGAATTATCTTCTCAACTTGGCAAGATGCAGCGAATAAATTCCTGTATTCGATGACCTCGTTGTTTACGGTTAATCCAGATGGCACAGACTTAAAACAGTTTACAGAACCACATGATCACCATAAGAATTTAGAACACTTTGTCACACAGCTTGCAGACGAACAGGTTGTGTCTGGTTGGTATTACCCTTCCTTTGATTATGGTTTTGGTGCGTTGTTGCGTTTTCCGATATCCTCTGATGGCCCTGATTTCCTTCGAAAATCCATTGATGAGACTCAACCTTTTGGCAGTAATTATAAGATTAGTTATAGAGAGTTTGATCGAAAGGGTACAACTAATTTAACGCCTCATACAACGCCCTCAGATGTGCCTGCACCTAACTTGTCAGGGAAATATTCAATGCCCTCCGCAACAAAGTCAGGGGATTTGCTCGTTGCTTATTCTACAGGTTCAGTAAACCATTTTGATGCAGCCTGCGCCTCAAAGAATCTATGTGAAGCGTTAAAATCGGGAATCTATATGATTCGAGATGCAGCGTCTTCGGTGGTAGATAATCCTAATAAATTAGTAATGATAAAGAATAATCCAGCCTACAATGAAATTTGGCCCAGAGCTGTTGTTAGTTATCAGGAGGTTTATGGCCAGCAAAAACCCGAGTTATTGCCAACAATTGCTGACGAAGTTGATGATCGACTGCAAGAAGGAGAGGCCGCTGGAATTGTAGGGACTTCTTCAATGTACAATATGGATCCATCTGATGGACCAGGGAAATTCCAGCCAAGTACCTCTAGGGAAATCCATGATGGTAGTTGGAGAATTCAGGGTGCGGAAGCGGGGCTATTTACCAATGACGATATATATGCCGTAAGAATTGTAGCGACACCTCCAAAACCGTTTACAAAACCAATTCGTAAGTGGGTTGGTAGAGCCGAATGGGACCCTATAACCCGCTATTTGAATGATGTTAGGTTGGATGATGTTGTTGCTCACTATGGTTCATTACATAATGAGCGCTGGGAAATAATTGGAGAATTTCCACTGACACACAAGGACGTTATTGATGGCCAGGGTAACCCTGATACCTCTTGGGCTGCAAAAATACCAGCAGAAACGCCGTTTTTCATTCAGACACTGGATAAAAACGGTATGACTCTTGTGAGTGAGCTAACCTGGCGAGCACTAAAATCAGGTGAAAATCGTACTGATTGTGGGGGTTGTCATGCGCATTCAATAGAACCTTTAGATTTTTCTACGACGCAAGCCGGACTGCAGGCACCCATAGGAAAGGTTGCTGGTGTTGCTGAAAAAGATCTAAGAATTGCTGGCGGCATGTGGGACTTAACGAAAGGTATACCTCTTCTATCCTCCTCAGGCGTAACTTTTTCTGATAATCACTCATTGGATGTCGAATTTAACAGAGATGTTCTCCCTATTCTCAATGCTAATTGTGTCTCTTGCCATGCCGGAGGAGGGAATAATGGCGGGCTAATTTTAGATGGTGAAGGTAACGATGATGCTTGGGGTGTTTTGACTAACAATAAGAAATCAGACGGTAGCAGGTACTCATTGCCCCAGCGTAGTAAATATATTCGAGTACCTCAAGCTAGAGAAAGCCTGTTAGTCTGGGTTGCCTATGGTCAGCGTTTAGATGGCCGCAGCAATAGCGATCGTGTTGAAGATGTAGACTATCCTCAGTCGCACCCATCGTTAACATTAACGGATAGTGAAAAAAGAATGGTTGCCCGATGGGTCGATTTAGGTGGGGCAATTGATTTCCCCGATCCAGCAGGCTTTGGTTATACCAACGATAACCAGCTTCCCGTTATCAATGTTTTTAGACCCAAGCGAGGCTACAGTGAAAGTACTAATTCTTGGAGTATTGGGTTTGCAGACGCAAAATCAGGGGTAGATCTATCAACGCTGGAAATTAATTATGCAAAACTAAATGGCGGTGTCCCGGGTGCCCTAGTAGAAATAACGGTGCAACCTGATCAAGTAAACAGTGCTGGTGTTTTAGATATACCAGCACCTGGAGACATTGAATTCGATTCGGAATACCTGGTTACTGTTTCTGTAAGAGATTTAGCTGGGAATTTGGCTGTAGACAAACGCAAGGTGATTTTTTCGGCACCTCCAAGCCCACCGAAATTCCCAAAAAATATAGTAATAGGCTCCAACCCTTAAAGCTAATTCTAAATGCTAGGCCTCAGTCTGCTTTTGCAGGCAGAGTCCTAGCATTTAGGGAAATGCATAGCAGCCCAAGGCTACGATGGGCGAATTTTTATTTATGTTAAGAGAAGTATTGTATTCATGCTGACCGTTCTAATTTTTTTGTCGGTATATGTCGGCGGATTTATCCATTCACTAGCAGGAAATCCTGCGACCGCATTTATGTTGTATCAAATTGTTTATTTTATGCACCCCCAAATGCGGTGGTGGGGAGAGCTTGTCCCAGATATTAGTTATTCCTTCTTTGTTGTGTTGCTGATGTTAGGTATGTTTGCTGCGAATTTTTCAAGGTTTAATAAAAACAGTTTTTTTGAAGTGCCACAATTCAAATGGATTTTTTTGGTATGCGGTCTTTTTATTATCTCGGGCCTATATGCTGTCTTTCCTGATCGGCATGGCCAGGCCTTAGTTTATTTTATTAAGCTGGTTGTAATAATTTGCGTTGCTTACAAAGTAATTGACACTACCAAAACGTTCAACGGTTCCTTGTATGCATATATAGCGGGCGCAGCATACATTGGGTTGCTGACATATCAATCAGGCAGAAATAGCGGCGATCGGGTTGAAGGGGTTGGTACTATTGATTCACCGGAATCTAACGGTATTGCCGTTGCAATAGCGCCTGCAGCAATTATTGCGCTCTATTATCTATGGGTGTCAAAAAAGAATAGCGTCAGATTTGGTATGCTGATGGCTGGTGCGCTAATTGCAAATGCGCTTGTTCTAATTAATAGTCGAGGTGCGATTCTTGCAACATTCGTAGGGGGGGGGTATTTCCTAGGTAATTTGTACTTTTCTAAGTTGCAAAGAAAAAACCAAAAAAGAAATACGCTTTTGCTCGTGGTATTGGGATTATGTGGTGTTTTGCTTCTGCTTGACGAAACGGCAGTTAATCGACTTAAAACCCTAACAACTACGGAAATTCGCACTGATGAACCTTCTGAAAAGGAGTCTGGTGCAACCCGTCTGTACTTTTGGATAGCGGCAATAGATATGGCTAAAGACTATCCTTTTGGATTGGGTTATAAGGGATTTCAAGCGAAAGCACCAGATTACATTCCGGTAGATGTACATACAGGGGGTAGTAGATATAGGAGCGTTCATTCCACCTGGTTTCAAGCCTTAACTGAAATAGGCTATCTGGGATTGTTCTGCTTCCTGGCGATGTTGTTTTCGTGTTTTAGAGCAACTAATAAATGCAAGCAGCAGTTGTTTTCACTCGATAACTTTGACGATTACTTCAAGATAATATCTATAGAAGCGGGCCTGCTAACTTATATGGTCGGAATGTCCTTTATGAACAGAATGACGGCAGAGGTTCTATTTTGGTTGATCCTATTTACCGCCTGCGCGTACAATATCTATGTACTGAAACCTCAGGAAAAGCTGCGGAAAGCATGATCGTTGCTCGGTGGAACTCGGCTAATGTTTTCCATTAACCTAATTGGAATTACGTTAATGCCAGCCTTTTTTTGTCTAAATTCCGCTAATAATTTTTAGTTAGTACTCTATGCTAATTATGTCTTTAGCATGACAGCCTACAAAGACCTATATTTAGTTAAAAGCAGTGTTTCCCTGCGCGCCTGCTTAATCCTTCCATA
>NVVG01000126.1 GCA_002402125.1 Moraxellaceae bacterium | reverse complement strand
ACCCAGAAAGATATAGATATCTTTCTGGGAAATACGCTGATAGTTCGTGTTGATCTATGCGCCAATTAGCTTCTTAATACTGCCCACAACGTTATCGCCTTTAAAAGGTTTTACTATCCAGCCGGTCGCACCCGCTGCTTTACCTTCAGATTTTTTACCGCCAGCAGATTCAGTGGTCAACATCAATATGGGTGTATATTTATACGCGGGTAACGCTCGTAGATTCTTAATCAACGTAATACCATCCATCACCGGCATATTGACATCCGATAACACAAGATCTACCGCGCCTAACTTAGCCTTATCCAGCGCTTCCTGCCCATCAGATGCCTCTACCACTTCATAACCGGCCCCTTGCAGGGTAAAACTTACCATTTGTCGCATTGACGCACTATCATCGACCGCTAATATTTTCGCCATCACTTTCACTCCGATTAACTCTAACTTTAAAATCCTACAACTACGAAAACTTCTTAATGTTTAATGTTTAATGTTTAAAATCTTGTGTAGCCCTAGCAATGTGGCGTTCTCTAGAAATACTGCTGAAGGATTCACAAAGGAGACTACCGTTTGTTTTTTGTCCATCGATTTCTGATAGCTATACAATAATTGAAATGCAGCACTATCAATTCTTTCAATTTTATTGGCATCAATCTGAATCGAATTATCGCTCTGGGTAATTTGATTCAACGTTTCAAGCAATTTTTCTACCACGCTAATATCCAAAGAGGCATCTAATTCACACACTGTGTTATCTGTCACTTTCAGGCCCATTCGCTGTTTGTTGCTGTCTCTACAAGAAAAGCATAGTCGGCTTACTACTATGTGCATCATCAAAACTCATTAATTTGTACCGTTAACCTGCGTTATAAGAAAATGATATGACGAGTAAAAACAGAGAGAGGTTTATCTATAAAAATCGTTTTTTTATTAGCCGGAGTGCTTTTTCTGAGCTCAAGTATTAGGCCGTTCATTGCCAATTCTCACAACAAGCACCCTAACGGGCCAAGGAGTCAACGAAATGCCAAAAATTCTATTTTACCACTCTCTCTTGCGATATTGAGAACGCTCATCTATTTGGCTTTGCTCCTGCTTATCTAACAACATCGTTTCCTCCTCTTTGGCTCGTACAATTAGGTCATGCATGCTTTTTAACCGTGAATTGGCTACAACCCAGTTTTTTCTTTGGGCTTCGACATGCTGCCGATTCAGTTCGATGGTTTCTTGTTGACGCTCAACCACTGCATTGAGCTTTGCCAAAAACAGTTGGTATTTTTCTAGGATCGTCGCCGGTACACTTGGTAGGCCATTTTTGGGGTCATTGGATAACTTGGTGTAATAGTCTTGACGATATGCCTGAAGTTCCTCCAGTTGCTTAATTGACGCATTAAGCTCCTGCTGAACTTCGCCCAGACGCTTAGCTGCGGCTTTTTCATCTCGCTCTTTGAGCTGCAGTACAGGAAGTAATCGTTTCGATTTTTTCATTATTTACAATCACTTGTCACGTGAACAACATCTGCAAATCATTAAGGCCTTCTTCAAAGCCAACAGCCTGGGTTAACGGCTGTCGCAAAAAGGATTTTAACCCTTCTATTTTTTGGATCGCCAGATCCGTTTCCGGATCACTTCCTTGAACATAGGCACCAACACTAATCAAATCTCGGCTCTGCTGGTAACGTGAGTATAGACGTTTAAACACCTGCCCTGATTGCATATGATTGTCATCAACGATATTTGGCATTACTCGACTTATGGATGCTTCTATGTCAATCGCAGGATATTGCCCCTCCTCCGCTAAGCGCCGCGATAACACTATATGTCCATCAAGAATGGCTCGAGCGGAATCCGCAACGGGATCTTGCACATCATCGCCTTCAGTCAGCACGGTATAAAATGCGGTAATCGAACCGCCTCCTTCGACACCATTACCAGCCCTTTCTACCAACGCTGGCAGTTTCGCAAAAACTGAGGGCGGATAGCCTTTTGTGGCCGGAGGTTCGCCCACCGCCAATGCAATTTCTCGCTGGGCTTGCGCATAGCGCGTTAGTGAATCCATCAGCAACAATACGTTTTTCCCTTGATCACGGTAGTGTTCCGCAATAGACGTGGCTAACATCGCGCCGTGTAATCGCATGAGAGGGGAATCATCCGCTGGCGATGCAACAACGACCGACCGTTTCATGCCTTCTTCACCAAGGATATTCTCAATAAATTCTTTAACTTCTCTTCCACGCTCGCCAATCAACCCAACCACAGTAATATCTGCGGTGGTGTATTTCGTCATCATACCAAGCAACACACTTTTACCCACGCCACTACCCGCAAACAATCCCATACGCTGACCTTGACCGACGGTTAACAGGGTATTGATTGCCCTAACGCCGACATCGAGCGGCTCACTAATGGGCCGCCGATCCAGTGGGTTAATCGGGTCGCGAGCTAGCGGGGCTGATTCGTTTAGATCAAATGGGCCTTTTCCATCCAATGGCAAACCACGACCATTGAGTACTCGACCCAGCAGCTGATTACCAATGGGGACTTTTGAGGTATGTTTCAACGGTATAACACGGGCGCCAGGCTGAAGGCCGGAAACAGGTTCAAGGGGCATTAAAAACAATTTCTCTCCCGAAAAACCCACCACTTCAGTCTCAACATCCGGCAAATTCGGACTACGGATAATGCAGTGACCGCCCACTGGCACTTTACATCCTTCGGCTTCCAGTGTCAGACCTACCATACGAATCAAGCGGCCCTCTACTAAAGGCTTTGGATTAGTCTCGGCATATTGATTATAGGAACCAATTCTCGAGGATATTGACGCTCGATCTTGCAATTGAAAACTCATTCACTATCACCATCCACATCAGTATCTTTTTCCACATCCACATCCACATCCACACTAACAGCCACATCAACACTTGCGTCTGCGTTATCGATGGTTTCCTCAGGGGGGGCGATCAATGGCGATTCAGTTTCGGCATGACGCTCAAATTCATCAAAAGTTTCAACTTCGGCCATTAGTTGACCTAACCCGCCGCTCTTAGACCTATCCCCTTCCATCAAGGCTTCTTTCTCCTTGCTGTAAACTTGTTCAATAATATCGGCAAGCCTCTTTTCAGAGCGCGCATCAATCATGCTTTTGTCGGTCTCGACAATGCAGCCCCCTGGAGAAATGGTAGCATGAGGCAATAACTGCCAAGTAAACTCGTGCCCCTCCATATCCTCCAACGTCTTTCGAATAAACTCTGTGTCTTCAGGGTTAAGGTGTATACGAAGTCTGTGGGCACCGGACTGCAAACAATCCAGGGCTTCATTGATAATTAAACGCAGGCTGGTTGAATCCAATTGCAA
This sequence comes from Moraxellaceae bacterium, assembly GCA_002402125.1. Lineage (GTDB taxonomy): Bacteria > Pseudomonadota > Gammaproteobacteria > Pseudomonadales > Ketobacteraceae > 42-54-T18. The sequence goes on along the minus strand of NVVG01000126.1, from coordinate 9,897 downwards.
TTCTCTTTGTACGACACGGCCACAAATTGATTTTACCAATTCCATTAGCGCCGTTTCGATCTCGTCATCTTGACTAGGCACTGTGTCCAATAATACACGGCATATTTGCGACAACCTGGTCAACATTGCCCGAATATCACTGCTACCACTTTGATAGCCCTCATCGTAACCTTTTTTTAGGCCTTCAGCATGACCCGTCGAATTACCTTGAGAATAACCCTCATCGTAGGCAGCTTGCCGTATTGCTTCAACATCGTCTGCAGTGAGTGGTACGACCTCTTCCTCATCTTCAATAGCCACCGGAGGAAGTTTGGATCGAGTGGTGATAAAAACATTATTAGCATTTTCATCCTCGACCTCCATAGAAGGTAATTCCCAGCGTTCATAGGCAGATAACACACCACCACTGGTATTCTCTTCATTTAGTACGTTGGAAACACGAGACTTATTAACATCTTCATCGGTATGCTTAGGCATTGTAGATTCAGGAGTTGATTCAGGTGTTGAATCAGGTGTAGCTCCAGATGCTGGTTCAGATATTTTCTCGGACATACTAAATCATCTCTTCGCCGCCAGCGCCACCCAGCATAATTTCACCTGCATCAGCCATACGGCGAGCAATGGATAAGATTTCTTTCTGCGCCCCTTCAACGTCACTAATTTTAACTGGACCCTGAGCTTCTAAGTCATCTCGTAACAACTCGGCCGCACGCTTAGACATATTCGCAAATATCTTTTCTGTGATCTGCTCATCCGCACCTTTTAATGCCAACATCAAGGACTCTGAGGAAACTTCTCTTAACAATGCTTGTATACCTCGATCATCGACATCGCCAAGATTATCAAATACAAACATCAAATCTTGTATTTCTTGCGCTAAATCTTCATCCGCTTCTCTAATATTTTCCATGAGATTGGCTTCAGTCGCGGTATCTAAGAAGTTCATAATATCAGCGGCGCATTTAGTACCCCCTAAATCCGTCGCTGCCGAACCTGTCTGATTGGTAAATTGCTTCTCTAAGATATCATTTAATTCTTGCAAAGCGTGTGGTTGGACCGACGAGAGTGACGCTATCCGCATCAAGATATCTAACCGTTGACGTTCATCAAAACTAGAAAGCGCATCGGCCGCTTGGTCAGAATCCAAATAAGCGATAACGATTGATTGTATCTGAGGGTGTTCAAAACGAATTAAATCTGCCACGTTGCGAGCATCCATCCATCGCAATGTATCTAATCCGGCAGTATTTCCGCCTACCAAAATCCTATCAATTAAACTACCGGCTTTATCTTCTCCCAAGGCACTGACCAACATATTACGGATATATCCGTCTGCACCAACACCCAACGCCGTTTGGTTGGTTATCGCCTCCATAAAAACATGCATGACCGCTTCAACTTGGTCTTTTTGCACGTTTTGGAGTTTCGCCATGCAGGTGCCAATTTTCTGAACTTCTTTTGGCCCCATATGCTTTAAGACTTCAGCCGCAGACTCCTCACCTAGAGACATCAACACAATTGCAGATCTCTCTTCAGGGGAAAGGTCTTTTACGATCGCATCGTAATCTTTCTTTTCTGCTATTTCATCACTCATTAGATAACCAAGTCTTCATTACCTGCGCAACCCGTTTTGGGTCTTCGGCGACCAAAGATTTTACTGCATCTAAATGCTGGTCATAGGACGCGTCGGGGCCTGGTAATAGTGGATTTGCACCACCGGTTAGAGTGACATCAGCGCCCATTTCGTCTTCAGCCCCTAACCCCCCCAATTCCATTCCCATTCCCATGCCACCTTCCAATGCCATGAGCTCTTCATCTTTCACTGTCGTCGCTAACCCCTTTATTATACGCAAGAATCCCAAAATAAGTATTAAAACTAGGAACCCTACACCACCTAACTTGGCCCACTCACGATAGCTTTGATTATCGTACCATTCTACCGGGGGTATTTCTGCAAATTCATAGCCTATTACTGGGGCGAATAGTTGATTAACAATTGAAACGCTATCGCCTCTGACCGCACTGTAGCCAATCGCATTTTTTACCAAAATATTAATGCGCTCAATTTCGGAATCTGACAACGGTTGCTTCACTCCTTTGCCATCGGCCCCTGTCACCAGCTTATCATCAACCACTACCGCTACCGAAAGCCGCATTAGTTTACCCACTTGATTTTTGGTATGGCTGATAGTCCTATCCAATTCATAGTTTCTGGTGGCCTGGCGTCTCACATTACTACTTCCTTCGCCCCCTTGATCTCCTGCTCCACCCGCTGTTTCAGGTACCGTCACCGCACCAGGAGGTTGATTTGAAAGTGCTCCCGGAATTCCCATTGGACCACCGGCACCAGAATACTCATTGAGCGTCTGTTCACTACGCATAGCGGGTAAATCAGGGTTAAATTGTTCTGCGGTTTGCTCGGTGACACTGAAATCGATCTCTGTGGAAATCTGCACACGGAAATTGTCTCTACCTAAAATAGGCTCCAATATTCCATTCACACGACTTATATATAGCTCTTCCATACCTCGAGAATACTCAAAGTTTTTGGCTGCCATTGCTATGTCAGAATTCTCATCATCTTCCGATAAAAGTCGACCACGTTGATCAACGACAGTTACCTCACTGTCAAGCAACTCAGGTACACTGGATGCGACCAAATGCACGATGGCAGCCACATTCATTTTTTCTAACGAATGACCGGGGTATAACTCGACAAATACAGAAGCCGATGGCCGGCGACTGTCTCCAACAAAGACTGAGCGCTTGGGTATGGCCAAATGTACACGGGCAGAACGAACTCGATTCATGGCTGTTACGGTACGCGCTAATTCTCCTTCGACACTGCGATAGTAGCGGGCTTTTTCCATGAATTGGCTAGTGCCAAATGACTGTTCTTTATCTAACAACTCATAACCCAGGGTCTTTCCAGTGGGAAACCCTTCTTTAGCCAACAACAATCTGGCATCGTGAATACGAGATGCCTCAATGAGCAACATATTGCTATTTGTGTCTATCTTAAAATCTATTCTTTCTTTTTGCAGTAAGTCGGCAACTTGGCCTGCTTCCAAATGACTGATGTCCGTATAAAAAGGTCTGTAATCAGGTTCTGCGGCCCACAACACTAACCAGAAACCCGCTGCGACACTGAATGCCAGACCCACCATGAGGCCAACCTGTTTAATGGCCCCCAAATTTCCAAAACCTTCCATGGCAGCAAATGTTCCAGACGTTGGTTCTAGGGCTGCTGAAGTTTCTGTGGTTTCTGTTAGCTCATCGGCCATGGTAATACTCTCTTTTCTACTTAAATGCTTTGGATAGAATTAACGTATTATAGTGCTAGATTGACATGTTCATTATTTCTTTATAGGACTCCACCAGTTTGTTTCGCACTTGAACCATGGATTGAAATGCTAGTCCGGCTTTTTGGTTTGCGACCATTACGCGAGTGATGTCGATGTTAGGATCTCCATTTACATAACCCGTACTTAATCTACCGGATTCTTGCTGAATTTCATTAACCGTGTCGATTGCGTTTTTAAACACATTGGCAAATTCTGACTGGGATGCTGGTGCAACAGTATTGGGTCCCTGAGCTATATTAGAACCCTGACCTATAGTAGAAGTTCTATCCATAGATGCCGCTTGCTCCATCGCTTTCATTTGAGCCAGCATGCTATTCATCTTTGTGGATATATCCATCTCATTCACCTTTGTTAGAATCTAACGAAATATTGTCACGGTGTTCTGTTGCAATTGTTTGTTTCGCTATACTGTCAAAATATTTACAGTTTTCTTGATCTTAACTAGGTTGTTTCAATATTTGTGCCAACAATGAGGGATATAGGTAAAATTCAATAAATACGGGATTATAGGACACTTTAAGGCGAGGAAGTCACTCGTTCCCATGCTCCTGCGTGGGAATACATACGATACTGAACGAAAAAACAGAACTACCCCTCTTCAGAATTCGCGCTAAATTTGACGCCGTTGCGCTTTTTTGTTGGTATGCATTCCCACGCTGGAGCGTGGGAATGAGAACCTCTTCAGGTTTTGCGCTAAATTTGACGCCGTTATGATTTTTGGCTGGTGTGCGGGCATTTAGTTGGCTAGCTTTACGCTACCTCAAACTCTATGCCCGACTCTCGCATTCGGGCTAACTTGTACCGAAGTGTTCTAGGGCTAATACCCAATTTACTGGCGGTATTCTTTTTACTGCCCCGCTCTTCCTTAAGTGTTTCCAATATCACTTCAAATTCTCGCTGTTTGAGGTCTTCTCCTAGACCCGCAGCGGCTGGTACAGCAGGTACAGCGCGCAACGCAGGCTCAGAATTTGCCGATTGGAATGGTAAATCATCTTCAGGAATAAAAATATCATCTGCAGTAATAACACCGCCACTACAAAGAATCATCGCCCTTTGCATGACATTATCCAACTCACGAATATTTCCAGGCCACTGATGCTGCATTAAACGCTTTTGTGCGCTCTCTTCCAATATTAACGGCGCCGATTCATTGGCGGTGGTATGGGGGGAGTTAGAATATTTTGACAGTAAGATACGTTCCGCTAATGGAACAATATCCCCTTTCCTTTCTCTTAAAGGCTTCCAACGTAAGGGGAATACATTTAATCGATAGAAAAGATCCTCACGAAAATCACCGTCTTCAACCGCTTGTTTAAGATTACGATTGCTTGTCGCCAATACCCGTACATCCAAGGTTATGGTTTTTTTGCCACCTATACGTTCGACCTCTCGCTCTTGCAACACTCGCAATAACTTAGCTTGCAGGCTCACATCCATTTCGGATATTTCATCCAACAGCAAGGTTCCACCATTAGCTAATTCAAATTTTCCAGCGACGCTTTGATGTGCGCCCGTAAAGGCACCTTTTTCATGACCAAACAATATCGCTTCCATCATGTTTTCTGGAATTGCCGCGCAGTTGATGGCAATAAAGGGCTTATCTGCTCGACTGGAATTGTTATGGATATAACGGGCTAACACTTCTTTACCCGTTCCACTATCACCCAGAATCATCACTGTAGAATCCGTATTGGCAACCTTTTTCGCTAGCTGAAACAACTGCACTGTCTCCGGATCAACCGCAATAGGTTCATTATTATCTGCAACCTTTGCCACAGGTAAATGCCGCTTCACCGTATCCACGAGTGTTTGCGTGGAAAAAGGCTTCTCCATATAATCAATAGCGCCATGGCGAATAGCCTCAACCGCATTCGATATGCTGCCATAGGCCGTCATGATTAACACCGGCAACTGAGGCCACTCCGCCGCCATCTTACGTAGTAGTTGATAACCGTCTAGTTTTGGCATATTGACGTCAGAAACAACCAAGGACACATTGTTTTTTTGCAACATGACCAATGCTTCTTCACCGTCCGGCGCTTGGATGACAGAGAGACCTTCCATTTCTAAGGTTTCAACAATCACTTCTCTTAAACTTATGTCGTCTTCTACGACCATTACACAGTTATTTTGCATCATTTCTCTCCGCATTAACCCGCATTAACCCGCATTATCCCGCAGCAATCGCTGCTGATATGTTCTGTGATAAATTTGCCATTTCCATCTGAGGTATATTTAAAACATTTCCTGACATACTGTCATGAATGACTGGAAAGGTAATTGAGACCGCCAAACCTTGATCGTTGGTTTTCTCATCCACTCTATTTTGTATTACATGTTCGCCACCATGGGACGAAGAAATAAGTTTTACCACGGCCAAACCAAGCCCTGTACCGGTTGATTTGGTGGTAAAGAAGGGCTCGCATACTTTGGCGATAATGGATTCATCAATGCCACCGCCATTATCCACAACGGCAATAATCACTCTGCCACAGTCATCCAGCTCGGCCGTCAAACGCACTTCCGGCAGATACCCTCGACTGGTGGGCTTTTCATTATGGACAAGGGCATGTAACGAGTTTTCAATTAGATTACCGTAAGCACTGGTGAGTAGATCGATATTGCATTTCATTATTGCCGGCTGTGATAACAGCTCACAGGAAAGCTCAACCCCCTGCTGCATGGCAAARTCATAATGGCGACGTATCAATTCTTGCAGAAACCAGTTTACGTCAACTTTTTTGTCGATCATGATGCCGCCCTTAGAAAAGATCAGCATGTCATTCACTTGGCTTYCTAATTGCAGCAAACGATCTTTCAGTTTATTGGCATAACGCTGTTGACGACCGGCGTCTAACTGCTTGTTGGATAAGTGGTCTGCATATAACAATGCGGTAGAAAGTGGGGTTCTAATTTGATGGGCTAACGACGCAGTCATTTTTCCCATTTCAGATAATTTCTGGTTATGATTGACTTTTTTCTGTAAGGCCCGCGTGTCCGTCAAATCATTAATCACAATGATCTGTCCTGGCTCATCCCCTAGGGACTCCGTAGCAAGACTGACAAACCGACCATTCTTCAATGAGATTTCGTGGCCATCGGCCAAGGTTGGCGAAAAGCAGCGTTGGATTATCGATATCCAAGACTCCCCTTCCAATGGATCACCGAGAATATCTCGCGCCGCTGCATTGGCTTCCGATACATCACCAGCTCCATTAAGAATAATGACACCCACAGGCATTGCGTTTAATATGGAGCCAACACGCGTCTCTAAGGTTTTTTTCTTGGATACTTCTTGAGAAAGTGCACTTCCCGATTCTTCCAACTCACCTTTAAGTGATTCCACCTTACCTTCTAACTCATGGTAAGAGTCGGTTAGCTTTTCAGACAGGCTCTGAAAAATAGCCAACGTGTCTTTTACATTGAACTCGCTATTGTCACTTTGCGTTTCTGCGTTTGCTGCCATGTCATGCACCTAGCCGTTAATTTAATGACACTAATTAAGTCATATACGGTATTACTGCAAAGGGCAGGCCAGGTTTGTTTTTCAGAATATTTTCAATATGTTACAGCCTGACATTCGACTAACGGTCAAACTATTGGCGAATAAAAAGCCGATACAGAAACTGTATCGGCTTTTTGTTTTGGAACGAAAAAAAGAAATTGAACACCATTCGACGACTTTCAACAACAAGATCGACTACGATGCTGCTCGATGTAAATCATACTTGCGCATCTTTTCCACCAGGGTGGTCCGACGAATACGCAACTTCTCTGCCGCCCTCGCCACAACGCCGTTGCTATCATCCAGCGCCTGACGAATCAGATTACATTCTAAATTACTCAGATATTCCTTTAAATCGATACCACTCACCGGCAATAGTGCAGGAGTATCCATCGCAACAAATCCTGGCGTATTACTGTTGCCATTGCCCATATCCGGCAACACCATATTTTCATCAAGATCATCCACATGACGAAACCGTTTTGGTAAATCTGACACACCAATAACACCATAGGGGTGGGTAATCACCAGGCGCTCGACAAGGTTCGCCATCTCCCTAACGTTGCCTGGAAAATCATGGCGACATAACGCCATAATCGCTGCGGAGTTAAACCGAATAGAGCCTCGCTTTTCATTTTCTATGCGCGACACTAGCTCATTTAACAATAATGGAATATCTTCTGTGCGCTCTCGCAACGGTGGCATATCGAGAGGAAATACGTTGATACGGTAATATAGATCTTCTCGGAAGGTGCCCTCTTCAATCATGGTTTCTAGATTTTGATGGGTTGCCGCGATCACCCGTACATCGGCATTTAATGTTTTATTGCCGCCAACACGCTCAAAGGTACGCTCTTGCAATACCCGCAGTAATTTCACTTGCATGTGCAGCGGCATATCACCTATTTCATCCAGGAAGATGGTGCCGCCCTCTGCCATTTCAAAACGGCCTGCGCGACTTGTCACCGCACCAGTAAAGGCGCCCTTCTCGTGTCCAAATAATTCGCTTTCTAATAATTCTTGCGGTATCGCGCCACAATTCACCGGTACAAAAGGCTTATGGCGTCTGTGAGAATGATAATGCAAATTTCTCGCGACTACCTCTTTACCCGTACCAGACTCACCCGTGATGAGCACATTGACGTCTTTGTCCGCTACCTGTGACATCAACTCACGCACGGTGGAAACCGATCGACTAGTACCCACCAGACTGCGGAATAATTGTGTATCACGACGCTGCCCCCTAGCAGTATTGGCCTTAAACTGACCTTGATAGACCTGGGCTCGGTGCAACGTATCCATTAATTTGGTGTAATTCGGCGGCGTTTCCATGCGGGCGATAACAACCTTCTTAACGCCTCTTTCATCTGCCTCATCAACCGCCGCGTCATCTAGCAAAACAACCGGCAAACTTGACTCCCATTCCAACGCCGATTCGATAGTTTTAGCGACATCAGCTGTTTCACCAATAATTAAACACCCAATGTTGGCTTTATCTTCTGCTTGAACAAGTTCTTCCCAATCGCTGGTTTGGCCGGCAATGGCAACCTCTCCCACAAAATCCAAAATCACCTTTAGATCATGGCGGCGTTTTTCATTGTCGTCGATAACAAGAACTTTTATCTCTTTCCACATACTGAGAATGCCTTACTTCAGAGAACCGTTTAAGTGTGTAGCAGCGCATTCTCAATAGAAAAATACGCTACGTGACATTATTTGATCGCTTTTACATCAATTAAAGGTCAGAAAGCATGGTTTGGTCAAATTTATGACGTGAAAAAAGTGGATTATTTTAACTTTTGGACAACTTCGAGGAAATATTCAAACAACGATTAAAAACCCATCGCCAGCAACGTCAATCACCTTCACTTAGCCGGTGATAAAAAAATCAATGATACAGTGATGCCACATCAAGGTAAGCGACAGCACCGACGCCTTGATTTTTAATATTCATATATTCGCCTTTAAGGCGTAGTGAGTTTTCTTTACATTGGGCAATTACGCCACGATACAGTGTCATCAACGTTTCCAGTTCAGCGGAAACATCGCGTGTTTTTTCAGGATGTCGAGTCAATTCCGCCATCACACTTTCGACACACACGCGGATATCGTCATCCAAATCCGCGAGCAAATGAAATTGTTGATTCTTACTGGCATATTGCAGCTTTTCCTTAAGCTTTTTTAAACGCATTATCATCATAGCTACCGTCCAGTCCCTGCATGTATTTGATCGGCTTCTTCTTTTATGCCTTCCCAGCCTTCTTTGACTTTTTTGATAAGACCAATTGCCTCATCTACCAAGGCGATATCATTTGTCATTGTCGCCTCAAATAGTTGGCGAGAGATATAGTCATAGAGCGCATCTAGATTCTCCGCTAACTCGCCACCTTTCTCCTTATCTAGAAAACTTTGTAAACCACCCACGATGTTAATCGCGCGCCCCAGTGTCTGTCCCTTTCCGGCAAAGTCTTTCCGCTCCATACAGCCCTTTGCCTTGGCCAAATTCTCGATGGCCCCTTCATACAGCATCTGGATCAATTGATGAGGGCTTGCCCCTTCAACACCCGTTTGCTTGTTAACGGCAGCATATTGGCTTGCTGCTTTACTTGCGTACATATAATTCTCCCAAAAAAACTATTAGTCTGGCCTAATGCCATTAATAGCATCAAATTGTTGCTGTATAAAATTACCGGTGCTTTTAAACTGTGCCACAAGGATATCCATATTAGCAAACTGTCTACGAATCCTTTCTTCTACCGATGCTATCCTATCGGCAAGCGCGATTCTTTGTTCAGAAATATCAATCAGTTGTGCTTTAAAGGTTTTTTCTCTAGAGGGAATCAGACCATCAGACTTCAGTGTTTCTTTTAAAAAGTTATCCAACTGCTTACCGATACCACCATCACCGGCGATGAGGTTCGCAACTTCATCAAACTCCTCGTCGAGAGCCGTTGCTAATACAGTAGTATCAAGCTTAAGCTCCCCCTCTTTACCGACGGTAATACCAATCCTTGCCAAACTGGTAAA
>NVVG01000125.1 GCA_002402125.1 Moraxellaceae bacterium | reverse complement strand
TTTGGGTGTTTTGGGTAGGAGACTTGACTGACGGCTATGTGGAAGCAGCTGTCTTCTTGGCGTGCTAGAGGTAGGGCGTATCTCTGATATACTCTAACAAGAAATTTAAAAACGACGCATAAGGCACGCGTCTCAATTAGACGTTATAAGGCAAAGAAGCTATGAAAGCGTTCCTCGTTACAGGCATTAGCTTTGTTCTTATGGCTCTGTCATATGCGTCTTTGATATCCACTTGTATGTGGGGCTGTCCCAATACGGGGATTCAGTTGGTGTTTAAAATCACCTCGGTAATATTTACATGCCTATTTGGGTATGGCCTTTACTCAAGTTACAGACATATAAAAAATAAAAAAACGACAGGTATAGAAGATGATAAATAATTATCGTAGTTCAGCTTATAACAAGATGATGCTACCGCCCTACGGCGGCAGATCAAAGCGTTATGTGTAAAAGCGAATGAAGACTCAATTTCTATATCACCCAGAAAATGATAAGTATATTGCCTCTCAGATTATTGAGGCTGTCGATTTACAACAATCACATTCTTTGCAAGGGATGAAAATTGGAGATATTAATGCGCTAGGCGAAGGTGTATTTGAAGCAATTAAAAACTGTGAAGTATTGATATTACTTGTTGGGACCACCTTCGGTAAAATTGCGCCAATTATATGGATGAACGCTCTCCAGCATCGAAATGCAATCGTAGGCATAGACATCCATACTATTTCGGATGAATGGGGTGAAACCAGAAAGAAAGGCGGCACATTTGACACTGAGGGCAACATGGACGGCCAAAAAACGGCCAATCTCTTTGAGATTCATGAGCTTCCTGAAGGCCAGGATGGTATCTTGTACATTAAAGACAACATCAAAACGTGGTGCAATGAGGCAATTGAGCATGTTGATTCAAACTATGGAAACACATAACAATGACAGGCAAGTGACGCAAAATACGTGCACCTGCTGTAAGCGTTAGGCAGGGGAAGGTAGGGTAATATGGGGGCTTGGGGAGAAAAACCATACGAGAATGACTCGGCTTATGATTGGGTAAATGAGTTGGAGGGCTGCAAGGATGAAGCGTTTCTATACGAAACTATAAAAAAAGGAAAGTCGTCCGAAATTCTTGATTCTCCAGAGTGCGAAGAAATAGTTGCAGCAGCTGCTTTGGTTAACTCAGCTTCGCTTGAGAAATTAAAAGGGATTCCCAAAGAAGCCAAAGATTGGATTAAAAAAATAGGTTTTGTTCCAAATAAAGAACTTATAGATATTTCTATTAAGTCATTGTCAGTGGTTATAGAAGACTCGGAGCTCTTAAACCTATATCGCGAATCTAAGCGCGACAAGCAATGGATAAAATGTACAAAGCCAATTTTAGAGTCTCTAGAGTCAATTGATACTCAACTCCTACCTGAGCGAAAACCAAAACCTATTTCAATTCCACGTGTCTTATACAAACTTGTTGAAAGAGAGGATCTCTTTTCTAATCCAGAAATAAGAAAACGAATAAAATCTCGACTTAATAAACTGGAAAACATAGATCAAGCTATTAGTGAGACTGATAGCTTGCCACCAGTAGCGTTCTTGGCCAAATACGGATTGCTCGAGGAAGTATTGTTTCTGGTCGACAAAGGAGCAAAGCTAAAAGAAATCCCTGATCTCTTAACCTATGCTTGTGGGGCGGATAGCCTTGAATTGGTGCAATTGATTTTGGATTCTGGGGCTGCAATTACAAAATGCTACACGCTTGTTTCAACTCCTGAGGTTTTAGAAATATCACCCGGATTGATGAATGCTGCGACAGCTGGTACTTCAGAGATCATAGATGCTTTAGTGTCAGCGGGGGCAGATTTGTTTCAAGTGGATAATAATGGTGAGGGCCTGCTGCACTATGCAACGAGATATGGAAATTATCGTGTAATTCAACATCTTCTAGATTTAGGGCTAGATATAAATTTAATGAAGACTGGTTCAAATGAAACTCCTGCTCACTTTTGTCTTAAAAAATACGATTCACTCAAACTTCTTTTAGAGAATGGTGCTGATCCAAACATGGAAGATAAATGGGAGGGAACGCTACTTGATGTAGCTTTAATTCATAATGCAAGTGATGAAGCTATAGATTTGCTAAGAGCATATGGTGCTAAAAAAACAAAGGATTGGATCGAAGATGATCGGGCCTAACAAGTTCCTGCTACGGATTTGGTACACTGCCAGCCTTTTTGCAAAAACACGCAATAATACCGCCAGTGCACCAAACCGCAGAGGCAGGCGTTATGTCCGCTTTAGCTAATTTTAAGCAGTTTTTCGAATAGCTCATTTTGGCCGCTTTTGAACAGAAGTGGCCATACAACAAATGTAGTGGTCTAGCGATTCTGGTCTCCAATGAGGAATATCCAGGCAGTGTGAAACATAAGGAAAAAATACCCCCTCATTTTCAAATCTTCGGCATAGATAATAATGGAGCATCTAATATGAGAAAAAATAATACCGGTCTTCCAGACAATTTGAAATCAGGTATCGAAAATATTTCTGGATATAGCATGGATGATGTCAGAGTCCACTATAACAGCACCAAGCCTGCACAATTACAGGCTAATGCTTATACCCAAGGTACCAATATACATCTAGGTCCAGGTCAAGAAAAGCACTTGGCCCATGAAGCTTGGCATGTAGTGCAGCAAAAGCAGGGTCGGGTTAATGCAAGTAACCCATTCAAAGGAGTAGGCGACGCCGAAGAAGTTATACAAGTATCCCACTCTGGTAAAGTAGATGCTGAATTCTCCCGTCGCATAGATGCGCAGAGCGTTACGATTGTGAATAATGAACAATTAGAGATCGAAGCGGCTAGTAAAGCAAAAGCTTTGGCCTAATAATTGTGGCTAAGTTGTTACCGTATTGAAAGAGTTGAGTGCTGGGCTAGACCTCTTATAGGACTAAACGATAACGGGAAAAAAGGGTTGTGTCGCAAATAATACGATTTACTGTTTTTTGCGTGAATTACTCTATTTGCGACACAACCCTTTTTGTGAAGGGTAACCAATAACGGGTTAGTGGGATAGCGGGTTTAACTACAGAGGCAGGTGGTAACAGTGAAAAATGAAGGAGGTCACTGGACGATTTGTCTAGAATGTCAGGGGCGTGGCAAAAAAAGTAAGAGGCTCCGTAAGAAAGTGAGGCTCCGATATCAGAGGGAATTAGATCAATTTGAAAAAACGAAGGGCGAAGGAACGGCTCCAGTTCGTCCTAAGGGTCACCTTTATACCTGTTTGAACTGTAAAGGATCTGGGTTGGTTCACTCTTCTATCCCGGTTCTATTTGATAAAGAAAACTACCCACATATTGCCATCATCGGGGGTGGAATAGGTGGGGTCGCTCTTGCCGTGGCTTGTTTGCACCGTGGCATTCCCTTTACGCTTTATGAACGCGATAGCGGCTTCGATACTCGATCTCAGGGCTATGGGCTCACTCTGCAACAAGCGAGTAGAGCGATTGAGGGGTTGGGGGTTTTCTCGTTAGAAGAGGGTATTATTTCAACCCGACATGTGGTTCATACTATCGATGGAAAAGTGATCGGTGAATGGGGAATCAGAAATTTTCAGCCGTCAGATGCAAAAACACCACCCAAACGCACGAATGTGCATATAGCGAGGCAGTCGTTGCGCTTGGCGCTGCTTGAGCAGCTAGGTGGGCATGACGCGGTGCAATGGGGACACCAGTTAGTGGATTTTAGCGAGTGTGAGGGTGTGGATTTGAGCTTTCAGGTTGAAGGTCAGACTGAGATAAAGCACGCCAAAGCGGATCTTGTGGTGGGGGCGGATGGAATTCGTAGTTCGGTGCGAAGATTGTTGATTGGTGATGACGTTTCTCCATTACATTATTTAGGGTGTATTGTGATTTTGGGGATTTGTCCGTTGGCAGCGATAGAAGACACCGAAGGTCTTGATCGTTCTTTACTGGATTCGGCCACGGTATTCCAAACAGCCAATGGCAATGAGAGGATGTACATGATGCCTTATGCGTCAGACTCGGTGATGTGGCAGCTTAGCTTCCCTATGTCAGAAGAAGAGGCGAAGGCGTTGAGTGCTCAAGGAACTCAAGCACTCAAGGAAGAGGCGTGTCGACGATGCCAATGGCACGATCCCATTCCTCAGATTTTGCCGGCGACGCTGGAAGCTCACATTTCTGGATATCCCGTCTATGACCGAGCACTACTTGAACCAGAATTGTTGGCGAAGGGGGCTCAAGTGACGCTGATCGGAGATGCGGCTCACCCTATGAGTCCATTCAAAGGGCAGGGAGCGAATCAAGCGTTGTTGGATGCGCTGGCGTTGGCCCGAGGGATCGCAAAAGGATGTAGACCCTTATCTCAATGGAGGGAGGTGGGGCTAAGGGCAAGTGTGTTAACTGAATTTGAATCAGAAATGTTGGAACGCAGTGCTACGAAAGTGAAGGGTTCAGCAGAGGCCGCACAGTTTCTGCATTCCGACATTGTGCTCCATGAGGGCGACGAACCGAGAGGGCGGTGTTTAACAAGAAAAGGAGAAGATTGATCCTAAGACGAGGATTAAAAGACAAGCATGGGCTTAAAGTAGATAAGAGGTCTGATCACTTGCTTCACAACATAGCACTGGAGTGAGCCTGGTACAGAGTGTTATGAAGCAAGTGACCCGCCCCGTTATTCGTACATTATAAAAAAAGGAGTATCACCTAATTGACGAACAATAGCCTGAACGATCAAAGCTTTCCTTCAAAAACTCTTCTATTGATTGCGTTAGTCCAAGGGCTGGCACTGTTGCTGTTGCACCAGTCAATAGAACTGAAATTTTGGCCATATGAAAATCCTAAATGACTATATAAGCCAAGATTGAGCGTTTTCGAGAGCAGCTCATTTTGGTCGGTATTGAACATACGCCGCCATAGAGCGAATGTAGTGACTTAGCGATTTTGGCCTAAGATCCATTAATAATGGCATTTCACGAATGGCCGCTTTAGCTGGCTAGGTCCTTCTATCGTGCCAATATAATATGACCGGAATGTGGAAGCAGCTGTCTTCTTAGAAAGCTATTGATAGGGCGCATCTCTGATATACTCTAACAATAATTTTAAAAACGACGCATAAGGCACGCGTCTAAATTAGACGTTAGGCGTAATGGGTCGATGACTCATATGGGTGAAACTTCTGAAATAGATGCTACTGATCTCGATATGGATAAATTGATAATTCAAAGCGAAGTAGTGTCCGTTAAAGATGAGCGGTGCTTGGACGAAAAAATCGTTGATGTTATGCAACCTTATGCGCGTAAGATAAAGGCTCTCTTTGCATTCTTTCTAACTTTGTTTCTTGTGGTCTCTTTATTTAACCATACCTTTATGAATGTCTATCCTGGCGAAAAAGGTGTTTTGTGGAAACGCTTTGACAATGGTACCGAAAGTCGTCTTTATGATGAGGGGCTACATGTTATCAATCCCTTTAATGTTATGTACAGATATGATACGCGTATTCAGCAGCGGGAAACTAATTTTTCTGTATTGAGTAGTAATGGTTTACCTATTCAAATAAAAGCTTCGGTGCGGTTCAACCCTATTCGGGATCAGGTGCACCTGCTTCATCGGATAATTGGACCCAATTATATAGATACAGTTGTTATTCCTGAAACACAAGCGGTAATTCGCCGAGTTATTGGCGAATACGAACCTCAAACGATCTACTCTACACAGAGGGACATAGCTCAAAACGTATTTTTGTCTGTGAGCAGTGAATTACGACAAAATTATATTCGGCTTGATGATCTGCTTATTACAGAAATTAAGCTACCTAAATTGGTTGCCGAAGCGATTGAGGCCAAATTGCTAGCTGAGTTGACTAAAAACAGAAGCGAAGCTTTAAAAAAGCGGTAGCATTGAGCGAGATATGTCTTTTGATCAACAGGTTTCTGGTTTCTAAGTACATCTGACGGTAAAGCACTTTTTAAGAACTAGAAAGGTTCGGTTGCCTAGCAAGTTGCTGAAACCGACGCGGGTATTTTGATTCTTTTTAATTTTGGCAGTTTCTGCAGTTCCATCACATGAGCTGCCAGCCTGCCAAGTCGCCCGCGCGGTTTAGCAAGTCGTCAGGGTGTAAAACCCCTTGTTTGATAATAGCTCTAAACAAGACCCAATGACTATAAAGTAGAAGTAATAGTCTTTTGAAGTGGAAATGAATCTGTTTTTACACCAATCAAGGAATATAAGAATATAAGAATATAAGAATATAAGAATATAAGAATATGAGATTATAACTAGTTATTGTTGTTTCAATAATTCAAATGTCTCTCACTGGCTGTGCTTTATTCGTGGCTGACCAGAGTGGGGGATCAGGAGTTTTTACGGAGGAATTCATTTGTAAGCGACGCATAGAGAGTGCGTCACGATAGGACGTTATCTGATAAAAGTGAGCATAAAATACGAAGCGATTAATTTAAGTAACAAGCTATCAAAATTTTATGACCTTTGGTCTCCGCGGGTGGTTGCGGAGATGAATGACTATCAATTTAAATTAGCAAAAGGGGAAGGCGAGTTTGTTTGGCATGATCATCCGGATACTGATTAAGTTTTTATAATAATTGAAGGAACGCTAGCAATTTAATTTAGAGATGGAAAAGTTACTCTAGGTGAAGGTAAAATGTTTATCATTCCCAAGGGGTTGAGCATAAGCCTTTTGCTAGAGGTTTGTGTAAGGTTTTGTTTGTTGAACCTAAAGGGGTTACAAATACCGGGAATTCGGGTGGGGATCTTACAGCCGATAATGACATCTGGGTGTGAGCCGGCTGACAAAATAGTTTGAATGATCATGTTTTATGTTGCTGCAGCGTCTTAAAGGAAGTTTTGTGCTAATGTTAATGATGGGTGATGTAGTCAGATAGCATTATTCCATACATACACAAATAAATAGTTTTCAGTTATAGGTTTTAATTATTGGGATATAAGAAGTTGATGGAGCATTTTTCCTGGAAAATGGCTGTACCAGTTGTTGTGCGTTAAATTTCGCATTGGGATTTGCTTTTGCATACCTGATATTGATAACGGGTAAGGCCCCTTCGGCGGAGAATAGAACTTGAACGGTGTAAGGTACCTATTATTAATATTTCTAATTATTTATGCCCAACAGGCTCAGACTAGTTCCGCATCTGAGAGTAGTCACTCACTAGAAGAAGTTGATAACGAATACCTTTCCTTCGAAGAAGAAATGGAAGCGATGGTATCGAGTGTTATAGAGCAGCTTAATATTCGGGTTACTGCAAGGAAAGTTCTAGAACCCATTAATAAGTCCCCATTATCCATTACCGTTATCACCGAAAAAGAACTCCAGACCATTAGTGCGGATAATTTATTTGATGGCGTTATCAAGTACGTTCCGAACATGTTCAATTCATCTTTAAGGGGGATTTCCTCCAGCAGCTTTAATATTACTCTTGAATCGGGCAATACCTTTTATCTGGATGGCGTTCATTTGCCAAGGCATAGTACTAACTATCCCATGGTTGATATGCAACAGGTCGAGGTTGTGCGCGGCCCACAGGGAACGCTGTTCGGATTAAACACGCTGTCAGGGGCGGTGTCCTTGAAAACCAATAAACCGATCAATAAAAATGAATATCGAATTAATGTCAAAGCTGGCAACCAGGATTACACCTATATTGAGGGGGTGGTAAATTACGTCCTGAACGATAAATGGCTGACGCGCGCCAGTTTTAGATTCTCTGAGAAAGATGGCTACTACAAGAATGACTTTGATGGAAGTACATTGAATGGCAATGATCGGAAGTATGCTCGCTTGCAATTTCGTTATCAGCCGAACGAAAAATTATCGGTCAATACTTACATCGACTATTACACAGAAGAAAACAATACGATTTTTGGGATTCTAAGAGCGCCTCCTGATTCTGGCTCGTCCTCGGCTTTGGAGGATATAGCGGCCACAACGGGACTTGAGACAGACCTTAATACCCTTAGATTATCCAGTTATCATGTGAACCAAAATGATTACGCAACACGAAACCTCGACTTTTGGGGCTTGAACGTCACTACGAAATACAAGCTCGACAACGGGACCGAAATACAATGGATTTTGGCGGCTCGCAATGAAGAGAACGGCTCAACTCGAGATGATGATGATGCGTTTCCGCAACCATTGATATCGTCTCCAGACATTGATGAAACGGACCTTTTCAGTTCCGAGATAAGTATAAATGGTTCAACTGGCAAGCTTAGCTGGATTGGTGGTTTCTATTTTGAAAGCATTGATGCTAATTCAAACGATAGATTCATTGCTGATGCAGCGTTTGCAAACTATTTTATTCTTTTAAGTTCAGGTGGTGCGATCAATCAAACCGGTGTGGTGGCAGCTGAATATTTAACTGACTTTATATCCAGAAACAATGCATTATATGGTAGTGGCGATTATCATTTTAGCAAGAAACTCATTGGTACGCTAGGCTTGCGTTACACCTACGATTACCGCGATGCACATTACATTCAGCGGAATCAATGTTGGACCGACCCTGGCCCCTTAACAGGTCTCTGCTTTTATCCACATTTGAATTTGGACGATGATATGACAGATGAATCTATCACCGGGAATGTAGCGCTGCGCTATCTATGGTCCGAAAATACCATGTTTTATTTCACAATTGCCACCGGTTCAAAGAGTGGTGGCATGAGAGCCAATTTAGTACAAGCAGGTGTTCCTTCAGAGTTTGTGGTAATTCCTGGTTTGGCTTATTTGCCGACAGAGATTACAGAGATGAAGTTTAAGCTTGAGCCGGAAAAAACTGTCAGTTACGAGCTGGGTACTAAGTTATACTCAAAAGATTACAATCTAGTACTCAATGCAGCTTTGTTTTATATGGAATACGAAGACATAATCGTTACGCAACAAGTCTCGAGGAATTTCATCACAAATCAAGGTATTGCAACAGTGCAGGGGCTGGAGCTTGATGTAACCTGGGCGCTATCAAACCTACTTTCTTTAACGACGCGTATTGGGTATCAGGATGCAGAATACGACGAGTTCATATTACCCGATGGTATTGATTATTCCGGTAACAAATTATCGGCACCAGATCTGACTGCTAGTTTTCAGATTGCTCATCGACACAGAATTAATGGTGGATATATGCTTAGCCATATAAATTATACATACAGCAGTGAATATTATAATAACCCTAACAATGATCCGGTGCATCAACTTAGAGAAAAACAGTGGTATGTTAATGGACGCATTGGATACAATTCAGACATAGAAAATTGGGAGTTGTATATCTGGGGAAAAAACCTGATGAACGAAAAATTTGAAACAGGAACATCCTTGAACTCTTTGGGGTTGGCAGTAACAACGTTGAATGAACCTCGAACATTGGGGCTGGGTGTTCAGGCGAGATTCTAGAATCCAATTCGTTCGACGAGTGCGAAAGCCCGTGCGATGGTTTCGTCGCAAATATAACACCAGTCAGCACTTTCAAGTGGTGATTTCGGAGCTCAATACTGGGCCTGCACGTTCCTTTGTCAACGCTTAGCCTCTACCCTTACGGGCAGCGACCCATGACTCGAGGTCCCAGCAATAATTACTCCTAACTGAGCAGAGGGATTTCCCTCAAATTTTTTGCCGATTTATCTTGGCGCTTTGGATGTTCCATGGATTTACTTTGTCTAATCGAACTCCGCGCAAATAGCTTGGTCGATTTCGGTTGGCGTTGGGCGCCTTAGAAATGTACCTGAAAGGAGTATGAATAGGACTGTTTTATTCATTAGATTGTTGTATAGCTATAGTATGTTGTGGTCAAATTTCAGAGTGCGTAAGGTATCGGCCGGGTTAACATATTTATTTTAAGTGTCGGCGTGTTTAACTTTATTGTTTAAATTGACGATCGCATAATTTAACTGTTAGGCATCGAAAAGCTATACCCCTTTAAAAAGTAGTAATAATGGGTAGTTTAGATATGGTTTTAGAAAGATTCTGTTCTATCGTTATTGGTGATGTATTCGAGCAAGAGCAATCTACTAAAAACTTTAAAATTAGGGTGGTGGGAATTCGGAAGCCGAAGGGATCATTCGAGGGAGCCAAAAAAATGATAGGGGACGGAATTCAAATAATAGAGTTATGTGGAGATTTTTGGCCGGTATGGACTTCACGAATCATTGAGGCGATAAATAAAATGCCCCCATTTGAWMATRGCTCTAAACAAGACTGAATGACTATAAAGTGGAGTACACAGACAGTGAAAAAGATAAAGAAARACCCTATCTTCAGCACTTAGAACCAATTTATCTACTTCTATTAGAATTTTCTCTAAGCAACAAGRTTCACTTTGGTTTCAATGATATATAATCTATATAGGGTATGGCGAAAAAAGCGGATACCCAAGATTAATAAATGGTTGAAATATTCTATACCTTAATAAAGGATTGCGAATACTGTTGCGTCTGCGTATTACTTTCGGGTTTTGAAGGGTACACACCATACATTTGAATATAATTGGAATTATCTATGCTGAAAAAAGAGGCGTTGCACACACCTGTAGAAACTGAACTGTCAGATGACAGCCTAACTCTTACCATAAAAATAGTAGGTCATTTTAACTTTGAACTAGCACAGGAATTTCGATCTTCCTACGAAGACAGTCCTGCTGAAATCTACGCCATCGATATGCGGAACTCTGAATATATGGATAGCTCTGCATTGGGGATGTTGATGATCATGAGAAACCTATTGGGAAATGACACTATAATCTCAATTGTAAATTGCACTCCTCAAATAGAAAAAATACTTTATATTGCCAGGCTTGACAAATTATTTGATATATTTTCACAGTCTCCAAAAACGATAAATAACGTCCACCAACACCCGTCCACCAACTGATATATAAGAATATAGTAGGTTCCTTTTTTGAGCATAGCTCTTAACAAGACCCAATGATTATATTGTGGAAGATTAAGCATTTTTGGATAATGGAGCCATATCCGCCTGGTGTTACACGCACCTCTACAGCTATTACGCCACGAGGGCTGTATAGGTGACCTGGTTTAGAAGTACCTCGTATTGAAAAGGGTCCAACGAAAACTTAATCAGGTTCGAACCCAGGTTACGTATTTGCTTTGCGGTTTCCACCAACTTAGATTCATCAGTGAATTTATATTAAGGTTGGATGGTCTGAGTCCCCAAAATATAGTTAAATGTATCACTCACCATCGACGCCGTAGAATTACCAGCATCACTATTGGAATCATTGTCATTTGCTTCAGTCGAATTATTGCAAGTGCTAGAAGAAAGTACTGTATCGTTTGGTTCTACATAAGTCGCAGTATAAGAAAAAACGAAACCAAATGATTGTGCTTCTCCGGGAGGAACTACACAAAAATCACCTGCGCAGGTAACTTGAACTTCTGATCGCACTCTGGATGTATCCCGCGTCTAAGTGCTTTTGGTCATCGCCTTTTAACGAATTAGCGGCCATCGTTATGATGGGTATATTTATAGAGCCGTTTCCTTCGCTACCCAATGTGATTTGTCGAGTTGCTTGGTAGCCATCCATATCAGGCATCTGGTAATCCATTAAAACGATGCGATAGGGCTCAATATATTGTCGCTGTTTCAGCCCGTCAAGCCTACTCAGAATGCATATGTTGAACGTTTTAACCGTACTGCTCTGCATGAATGGTAAGATATGCATTTGTTTGAACCGATTGAGCATGCGCAATTACTGGCAACTCAATGGTTATGGCAATACAATAACGAACGACCAAATCAGCTATAGGTGGCATTGTGCCTCGTATGATGTTGAATGTGGCTTAACTCTCTACTTTTAACTCCGGTTGAAAGTGGGGGGATTACACCGGCATATGATGCAACAGAACTGCACATCTGCTGTTAGCGTTCAAGGTGTAAACGCCTTATTGGGTGTTTCTGAGCGCGAATTTGGAGTTTTAGAGTCTATAAAAAAGTGCTACTTTTTACCGACAAAAGCTATTTTCGACACAATCTGAGCGACCTATTTTTGGGTTGAGGAATTTAGGAACAGATCAATGGATAGAATAATATATGTACACGGCACCTATGCAGGTACCAAAAAATACAATGGTCTCTCGACCAACATGACTGCTAGTGGTCTGTCAAATGAAGATATAGTCGCCTTAAGAAACCTTGCCGGAAACAATGGCGCGCAACTGTATTCTTATGGTTGGTCAGGGGATGATACTAGGGCAGGGCGAGTAGAAGGTTCATTAGCCTTGGGGCAATACCTCGCCACATTTAATGGCGTCACTACGGTCGTTACTCATAGCCACGGCGGGAACGTATTAGGGTATGCCCTCCTTCAGGGTTTGATGCCGGGCCAACGTTCCGGCGTTCGAGCCTATTTATTTGCTTGTCCCATCATGACAGGTGCTGATTCTGCGTGGACCGAAAGCTTAGCCAAATCTCTTCATAGTATTCGCACTTTTAGTCACCCGCATGACTATATTCAAGTGCAAGGAGCTAGGGCCCGTAATGCTGTCAATACAGGGACTGAATTAGGGTATGACGTTGGATATAAGATACCTGGCGTTATGAACCACTCTATTAACCCGGGCGGTTTTATGCAAACGTCCGCGCATTCTGCCATGCATACTGCAGAGGCTTTTAATTTGGCAATGAATAAGGTGAGAGAAAACCCGCTTGTCATCGGTCTACCAATGTAAAAGGTTCTGTTGTCGCCAGAACAGCAAAATTCTAAAAAAGTGGCACTTTACAAACGCATTAAATTTGACTCCGTTGTTTATGCGGGCTTTAAGTTTCGCGGATTGGTAGGAGGTTAGTAAACGGTATGTCATATAAAATGGTAGTTATGGGTGGTTTCTACCACAAAAATCTACTTAGCAAGAGAAAATCAGTTAACAAGTTGCTCAACGCGGATTGAAATTTCAATATCTACAAATAGTCGCTATGACCTGATTTACTAGAAAGAAGAGAGTTCAAAATGATAAGGCTATTAATCGTTTTTATTGTACTGGTAGTTGCATGGCAGTTATTTAGAATGTCGAGTAGACAGGCAACGTTAGAAGAAGCAAGAACAATAGGTCTTCAAAGAGCAAGGTCGCATATTCAGAGTCCCATCTTATTAGAAGATTACGCAGTAGCTAGAGGAATCCCTGAGGAGGAACTGGGTTCTTGGATAGAGAAAGGCGAAATGCCTTCCTATCGCTGGCGGCAGTACACATACATTGAGGACCGTGAATTAATTGAAGGGTAAAAAGTT
>NVVG01000124.1 GCA_002402125.1 Moraxellaceae bacterium | reverse complement strand
GAGATATCGTTAAAACCAACAGCAACATCACTGTTGCTACTACCACTCACATTACTAGCTAAACCTGTGTTGGCAAAAGCGCCGTCGGCAAAACTGATACTGACATTGCTCACGTCATCACTGCTGAGATGGTTAGTGGCATTCCCGGTTAGCCATAAGATCACTTGGGTAGCACTAAAGCGTACAAAATTTGCAACCAGCCCTGCCGGCACGTTGGTAGCCGTTACACGACCGGCACTGGTAACATCAGCGACAAAGGAATCATCGGTTACGGTAATCGCCAGCGAACCGTTAATATCACCATCATTTGTCGCGGCCTCAGAGAAGCTGCCAACATAGGCCAGACTTGCCGCATCGGAAAAATCTACCACTATATCGGTTTTACTGTTATTGCTTACACCGCTGGCACTATTAATCACAAAGGCATCATCAGAGAAGACAAGCGACAGATTATTAATGTCATGTACATCGGCGTGGACATTCGCGTTACCGGTTAGGGTTAAGGTAATTTGTGTTGCACTATCTCGAACCAAATTTGCACTCAGTCCAGCGGGGGAATTAAAAGCTAATACATTGAATCCACTTACCACATCGGCGGCAAAGGTATCATCCGTTAAGGTCATCACTACACTACCGGCAACGCTGCCATCATTAGTCGCTGTTTCAGTAAAACTACCGACATAAACAATATTGCTAGCATTATTGAAATCTACCACCAAATCAGACTTGGTTGAGTCACTCACATTCGTGGCTAACGCCGTTCCGGTAAACGCTCCGTCCGCAAAGGTTAGGGTCAAATTGGCAATATCATTTGCATCAAGATGATTGCTGGCAGTGCCCGTTAGGGTCAGCATCATTAGGCCATCATTAACTCTTGATAAGGCCGCGGTTAATCCCGCAGGAACATTCGATACCACAACACGAGAGCCACTCACTACATCGGCGACAAAGGTATCACCCGACAGATTAATGGCCACTGCTCCACTTAGCGCTCCGGTATTTTCCGCAGTCTCAACAAAATTTCCGCTGTACCCTAAGCTGACCGGATTATTAAAATCAACAATTCGATCCACTTGGGTTGAGTTACTAACATTGACCGCGGCACTGGTATTAACAAAAGATCCATCACTAAAAGTGATAGTAACATTGGTAATATCATTGGCACTGGTATGATTGGTCGCGTTACCGGCGAGGGTTAAGGTTATCTGCGTAGCACTATCACGTACAAAATTGGCAACAAGTCCCGCAGGAACATTACTGCCAGCGAGTCTTGATGCACTCACCACATCGCCCACCAATGTATCACCACTCAAACTGATGACAACAGAGCCACTAACACTACCATCATTGGCCGCGTTTTCAGCGAAACTACCGGAGTATGATAGATTGGCAGTATTATCAAAGGCTACTGCAATAGTTGATTGAGTGCTATTCAGCACATTAGCGGCTAGTGGTTCGCCAGCAAAAGATCCATTATTAAAACTTACCGTTAAATCGGCAACATCATAAAAACTAGTATGGTCCGTAGCATTTCCGCTCAATGTCAAAGTAAGTTGGGATGCACTATCACGCACGAACAGCGCGGTGAGTCCTGTTGGCACATTAGAGGCGAGCACTCGACTAGCACTGACAACATCAGCTACAAATGTGTCATTTGCTAACGTCATAATCACTGCACCGGCAACACTTCCATCATTCGCAACAATTTCTGTAAAGCTCCCAGCATATGCAAGTACGGCGGGGTCGATAAAATCAATCAGTAGATCATTCTTGTTGCTATTACTGACATTCGCCGCCACTGATGTATTGCTGAAGGAGCCATTGGAAAAATTCACCGTTAAATTACTAATATCATTACTATCGGCATGGCTGGTTGCATTGCCGGTTAGCACAAGTGTTATCTGTGTAGCGCTATCACGAACAAAGTTTGCGGTTAATCCTATCGGTATATTGCTGGCCGTTACGCGATTGGCACTGACCACATCCCCCACATAGGTATCAACACTGAGAGTAAGCACTAAGGAGCCACCGACACTACCATCGTTTACCGCAAGCTCAGCAATACTACCGGCATACCCTATATTTGCTGCATTATCAAAATCAACCGCGATATCGATTTTACTACTGTTACTAACCGCTGTTGCGCTATTGGTAACAAATGCATCATCAGCAAACACCACCGATAAGTTAGTTATATCATTGGCATCGGTATGGGCACCTGCGCTACTCGACATTGTGAGCGTAATCTGAGTTGCGTTATCTCGCACAAATACGGCATTTAAACCCGCGGGTAAATTAAATGCCTGTACATGACTACCGCTAACCACATCTGCAGAAAAAGTATCATTCGAGAGTGTAATAACGATACTGCCAGACACACTACCATCATTAGCGACTGCCTCTGTAAAACTTCCCACATAAGCCAGACTGGTAGCATTGTTAAAATCAACAACTAAATCTGACTTGGTCGAATCACTGACATTGGCCGCCACTGCCACCGAATCAAAAGCACCATCGACAAATGTAACCGTTAAATTAGCGATGTCACTGGCATCAATATGGGTGGCGGCCTTCCCCGTTAGTGTTAGGGTAACCAGTGTATTACTGTTACGGGTAAAAACTGCCGTTAGTCCTGTTGGCATATTTGATGCGACAATTCGACTAGAACTCACTATATCTGCAACAAAAGTATCACCCGACAAACTAATTGCAACAGATCCACTAACACTACCATCATTCGCGGCGGTTTCAGTAAAGCTACCGCTATACTCCAACGCAACCGGGTTATCAAAATCCACAACACGATTAGCAATGTAATAATTTGTCACATCACTTGCAGTGCTAGTATTGGAATATGCTCCATCGGTAAAGGTTATGGTTAGGTTTGCAATATCGTCCGCATCAACATGACTGGTCGCATTACTCGTTAGTGTTAAGGTGATTTGCGTTGCACCATCACGCACAAAATTAGCGGCCAAACCCGCCGGTAGATTGGAGGCAACAACTCGGCTAGCACTTACCACATCGCCAACAAAGGTATCGCCAGTTAAGGTAATCACTACTGAACCCGTAATACTGCCATCATTTGCCGCAGCCTCACTGAAGTTACCGCTATAACTTACACTGGCTGGGTTCGAGTAACTTACGGCCACATCAGACTTGATACTTTCAATAACATCTGACGCAGCGGTAGTATTGGAAAAAGCCCCATCAGCAAAACTGATTGAAAGATTGTCAATATCATCCGTGCTTAAATGATTTGTAGCGTTGCCGGTTAAGGTTAAGGTAATTTGCATTGCACTATCACGAACAAAGCTAGCGGCTAAACCTGCGGGTACGTTGCTGGCGGTTACACGACTGGCGCTGACCGCATCAGCTACCAAGGTATCGTCAGTTAAGGTGATAACAACCGAACCGCTTAGGCTACCATCATTGGCAGCAGTTTCTGAAAAGCTACCGACATAACCTAAACTCGCTGGATCAGTAAAATCAATTGACACACCGATTTTGCTACTATTACCCATGGTGGAAGTAGTGTTAGAAGTGAACGCATCACCCGTAAACAGTATCGCAATATTATTTATATCGTTCGCATCTTCATGTAATAACGCGTTACCCGTCAGTATTACGGTTAATTGCGTATTGCTATCGCGCACAATATTGGCAGACAACCCGGCGGGTACATTATAGAGCTGAATATAATTGCCACTCACCACATTAGCGGTAAATGTATCACCAGGAATGGTGATCACCATACTGCCAGAAATACTACCGTCGTTAACCGTTGATTCGGCAAAACTTCCAACGTAATTCAACGTTGCTGAATCAACAAAATCCACCACTAAGTCTGACTTAGTTGCGCTATCCACGTTGGATGCGAGCGTAGTATCAACAAACGAGCCATCGGCAAAGGTCACGGTTAAATTTGCGATATCATCGGCATTAGCGTGACTAGCGGCGGTACCGGCTAATGTTAACGTTACTAATGAATCCGTATCACGAGAGAAAACAGCCGTTAATCCGGCAGGAACATTACTGGCACTCACATAATTGCTGCTCACCACATCGGCAGCAAAGGTATCTCCCGACAAGCTGATGGTCACCGCCCCGCTTAATATACCCGAGGCAGGAGTTGACTCAGCCAATGTGTTGGAATAAGACAACACAGCAGAATCATCAAAATTAATCACCAAATCAGATTTACTATTAAACAACACATCAGCAATTGTTGATGAATCTACTGTCGCACCATCTAATAATGATACCGTGAGATTTGCCACATCATTCACATCAGCGTGATTAGTCGCTTTACCGGTAAGTGTCATGGTAATTTGGATCTGATTGTCGCGATTAAAGTCTACCGTTAACCCGGCAGGCACATTTGATGCGGTAATTAAATTGGAACTCACCACGTTGGAGGAAAAGGTATCATTCACAATAGTCATCACTAAACTACCTTGAATTTCACCATCGTTAGCGACCACCTCATTCAGTCCTAACTCCGCATAAACCAAGGTAGAGTTGTCGCTAAAGCTAATACCGGTGTACGAGCTAACCGTACCACTACCACCAATCACATCCGCTGCACTTGATGAGGTAAACGCCGAATCATCAAAAACAAAGGTGATGTCTGCTACATCATGATAACTTTGATGATCAGTGGCGTTACCCGTTAGCGTTAATGTCGCCACCGTATCACTTGACGACAATGCCATCACCGGTGTTAACCCTGCGGGAATATTATTAACGGTTACTTCTGATCCAACATCCAAAATATCATCGCCATCAATATCCTGAAATGTGTCACTGGTTAATTCGATGACAATAGGACTAGTGTTATCAATGGAGCCATCATTCGCTGACGCCTCGGGATATCCGGTTTGGTTTACAAGATATTCAACAATCGCATCACCCGAGGTACCAGGAACATACAAACGACTGCCATTGGCATTAAATTGCACGCCCTTAGGTGCACTTTCTTGGCTGGCAACTCGAAATTCTTCTGAAGCACCGGCGTAGACGACGGTTGATAGGTCAAAAGCAATGGAAAGCTCATACTCAACAACATTGTCACCACTCGACCCAATCACATAAAGATAAGTACCCTCGGGGTGAAAGACCAGACCTTCTGACGTTGCCTCTTCAGCTCCGATATACAAGCTCTTTGTCAGACCTGCGTAAACGGCCGTTGACACATCATATGCCACGCCTAGGTCGTATCGATACACCGAATCTCTATAATTCCCCGCCACAAACAACGCGCTTCCATCTGGCGTAAAAGTTAATCCCCTCGGGTCGTTGTCTTGCCCTTTAACGGAAAACTCTTCAGACGCACCCGCATAAACTCCTGTCGACACGTCAAATGCGGTAGCCAAATCATATTCAACCACGGCATCCCCACTGCTTCCAACCACAAACAACTTCATACCATCACTGCTAAAGGCAAACCCGATCGGACTAGATTCTTGAGACGACACACTCAATTCTTCACCGATGCCAAGATGAACAGCAGTTGACACATCAAAAGGGCTGCTAAGATCATATTCAACAATAGAATCTCCGCTGGTACCGATAACAAATAATTTGCTGCCATCGGTATTAAATGCCATGCCGTTAACAGCAACCTCTTCATCATAAACTCGAAGCTCATCTCCAGACCCGACATAGGTTGCAGCAGATATATCATAGGCACCGCCAACAAACTTAATACGCGCCGAGGCTATTGTGCTGGCAAGGGTAAAATACTCAGCATCATCAATATCCGTCACGCCCGAGAAAGTAATCTGGTCACCACTAATGGATGGGGTTACCGCCACTATCGTCGCGTTAGAAAAATCACCATCAGCATCAATTAATAATTTATAGTCACCGGTATTGCCGGTGTTAGCCAGTTCAA
Source organism: Moraxellaceae bacterium (assembly GCA_002402125.1). Lineage (GTDB taxonomy): Bacteria > Pseudomonadota > Gammaproteobacteria > Pseudomonadales > Ketobacteraceae > 42-54-T18. The sequence goes on along the minus strand of NVVG01000124.1, from coordinate 7,593 downwards.
AAGTAACACTAACACTGCCAACATCACCGGTTTCCTGCATCAACCACACACGGTTAAGGCGGTTGTCTACACCGCCAGGTACCTCGGTTGAACCAAACACTCTAACGTCGCCATTATGCCCCCAAGAGAAAAACTCCAAGTCTGCAATATCTACCAAACTTGGGCTGATATTCGTACCTTCTCCCTCGGCGGTAATCGTAAGCATTGCAGTTCTTTCAGCGGAAGTGGATTGCACTACCACCAATGGTGAGCCATCATCACGACCAATTCCAGCAATGCCGCTATTATACGTTGATGCATTCGTCGCATCTTTATCCCACATTTCTGTAGTGCCATCTGACGCCAAATAGTCTTGCGGGATACTTTGATCTAACTCAATGCCATATTTAAAGGCCAAATAGGATTCAATCTTTTGTAACTCTAAAACCGTCTGCTCGGTATTGGCTAAATAAAAGATAAGCTCTGAAAGGTTTGACTTGATTCGATTGCTAGTCCCAGTTGAACCAAGATGAAAATCATTATTAATACCGGTAACACTACCTCCCATTACCGCTTCGGATTTATTTAACAAACCATCATAGCGCACATCAACAAAATCGGGTGTTCCGTTGTGCGCCCTTAAACTCAGCAGATAACGCTGGTATGCCCCAATCTTTGCTGTCCCCCTCACTTGATAATCTGCATGATCATCACCGGGATTCCAATAAGTCAGGCTATTGGTGTGAATTGGATAAACCTCCACCCTATCAGGTGTGACTTTTTCGTAAAAAGCACGCCCGCTTTGGGGGCCTTGCTCGGTCCAACTAACGACAAACACATAAATATCATCGTAGGTATTGGTGCCAAAGATGCCTGACGTTATTTTCATGTCGTCATCACCATCAAATTTGATGGAGGGAAAAAAGTTATTGGTTTCAATGCCAGAGTTTTGAAAGGTAGGGTCGCCATCATCCGCCACCACACTATGGGCATTGGGGCTTTGATCGGTCCAGGTAGAGATGAGGGCACCATCGGTAGTAGTGCTGGTACCGGTATCGGCTTTTAGCCACAATTGGAGATCGGCGGACACACCACCGGGCGCTGCCAGTGCAGAGGTGCACAGCAAAAGAGTAAACACTATTGTCGTTATCGGATTGCGAACAAGCGCAGTCCATGAACGAACAACCATCAGACAGCTCCTTTATCCCGGCGTAATCATTACGCCGCCAGCAGGTAATTCAAAGGCTAGTGGTTCAAAGGGACCTCTCTTTAAGAAAGGTCCAAGATCATTATCCTAATTGGTTCTCTATTTTTAATGTTTGAGTTCTTGATTCTTAATATAATTGTCGTAAGATTAACGTTAAACTTTTCCAACGTTTATGCTTTGCAATTCGCAGATCAGATACGACATGTTCTATGTTAAGACACGCTTACCTGTAAGTGTAGTTAACTATTCACGTTTCTTCCGCATATTTAGTTCTTAAAACGCCATTCTTAATTCCCTTCATGCTGGGTTCCAGAACTAAACGTTATAATCGTGATATTTTTAATGCTCACTTATTGAATTTTGTGCCGCTTTTTATCGTACCGTTACGATAAAAAATATTTGACTCGGCTTCATAAAGAATTACCTGGCTCGGGTTTTGAATGGTGGCGCAATGATTACAATGGAGAAGATGATCCTATTACATATTTCGAGGATATGAAATCAGCGCTGGATGATTAAAAAAATGCATTCGAGGCAGTCGAAACATCCTGCAGATTGACTGGAGAGGTGTTGGTTCGTATTGATGCGATAAAATTGAAATCTTATCAAAATTTCAAAACCGTCAATCAAACGCCCATTCAATACCTAATAATAATTCTCGCCCTCGCTGYGGTACWCCWTCACTATTATTAGCAGCAAATGCCGGCGCTTTATTTTSATCTCCTAACATATTTTTAATCTGAAAAAATAATTTCTGATCTGGTGTTAAGTTGTAACTGAGCTTGGAAAAGAGTAAAACATAGCCTTTCAGTGTTTGTCGAATCTTGTCATCACCACCTATAGAGGTCTCTCTTTCACCCTGATAACTGGCGGCAAAATTAATATTCCAACGCCAGTTATGATAATTAATCATCACAGATGCAAGTTCATCAGCCTCTCTATAAGCTAAATCTGAATTTTCAATAAAATAGGTATAAGAGCCTCGTATTAACCAGTTATCGTTAATCTGATCGGTATATTCAAACTCTAATCCTTTTACGGGATCCTGATCTACATTATTATATTGCTGCACACCGCCTACACCTACTTGAGCAATGGCCTTATCAAAATGGCTTTCAAAATAACCTAGCGACAATAAGCGATCCTGCCATTGCCCTATCCAGATCAATTCCATACTGTCTACCGTCTCAGGCTGTAATCTATCATTACCAATTAATACTGGATTATTAGCCAAGTTCAATTCTACTTCGGTGGGCGCCCTGAATGCCCTACCATAAATCAGTTTGAGATGTTGATGCTCTGACAAGGATTGCACCCACGCCACCCTGGGACTTAACTCATGACCAATATCAGAAAAATTATCATATCTAATTCCCAAGGTAAGATTAGCGCTTTCCCCCAATGATCGTTGGTACTGAGTATAGAGGCCTATAACAGCTCGCTCAGAACTAGCCTGCAGTAATGTCTCGCCAGTTACTCCAGAAAAATAGCTAACAGGATACTGTTGCATGATCAGTGCTGCTAGGTCGAAATTACTGTTGAGTATTACTTCGGGCATATCCAAATACCTTGCTTCTATACCCGCCTGAAAATCCGCATTGTCTGAGAAACGCCAATCACTATGCCAATGCAAGCGTACCTCCTTAAAATCATCAGTATCCTGAAACGTCAAAACAGGCTCATTGCTTGCCGGCTCACTGGCGGGCAGTACCGTTCCAAAAAAAAACGGCGGGGTTATTTGAGTGTCACTTCGAGAACTAAAACGCTGATAATCCAACCTCAACCAGGATTGACTATTTTCTGTCTCAAAATTTCGTTTTAAAGTGAGGTAGGACATCGACACTTCATTATAATTAATATCGTTGGCAACAAATCCTCCTACGTAGAATTCATCTGCTACCGCCTGATAGTGTTGTAGACTTAAATAATAATTTTCGTTTTCCACCTTAAACAACAGATCCAACGAGTCAACAGGGTCACGAGTTCTTACGATATTAGGGCTAAAATTATCAGGAACCTGATACTCATCCCCTTCATCTGTCGTAAGATTGATGGCCAGCGACACGTTAAAGTCATTCATGATTTGCTCCGTACTCAGGCCAATTTCACGACGCTGAAAACTACCTGCAGCGAACACAACTTCGTTAACCTGATTTCGAGTAATGATATTGATCACTCCCATCATGGCATTGGAACCATAAATAGCTGAACCAGAACCACGAATAAATTCTACTTGCTGAATATTCGATAAAGGGATGCGGTTAATAATGTTTGAAACACCACTTGTTCTGGGGATATTCATTCGTTGGCCATCTAGTAAAATAAGAATTTCCGCTGAAGAAGTGCCTATGCGTCGGCCACGCGAGGAAATTGCCATATCGGTCGAAAGAGAATCTGTTTGAAAAGATTGAAAACCAGGTACCAAAAGAAGGAGTTCGCTCAAGGTATCAATACCGAAATGCTGTATTTCCTGATGGGTAAAGATGGTTACTGCCGCTGGGACCGATAATAAACTCTCGCTTGTCAGCGTAGCCCCGGTAACATTGATATTAAGCAGCTCTTCTAACGATAAGTCCCACAGCGGATCAATCTCCACACCCTGCGCTGTAGCGAAGCCGGTAAAACCAATTAAAAAAATCATGATCTTGAAATGATGCACTTCATTTCCAACTTTGTGACTATTCAAGCGCCCTTGAAATCAGTGTAGCTGGATTATGATAGAAAGTTAATCAACGGGACCTTAGCCAGCCCTTACAATTAGGGATACTAGAGCCATCCAATGGCCATCACTTCGAAACATGACATAAGGTTATTGAGTTAAATCAAGACGATGCTGGAGATCACGTATTACAGGACTTTCAGAAGTCTAAGTCGTTTAGGGCTACCAAACAATGTTTGCCAGCCCTTTTGTTCAAACTTATCCAAAAACCCGCTCAACTTACCCCCGAATTGTTCAACTTTATCTGCGCATTGTCATCAAACCTCGGCCAAATTACCTTTTGTCTCTAGCCAAATTTTCCTATCACCAGCACGCTTTTTCGCAAGTAGCATATCCATTATTTTATAAGTGTCATCGCCATTTTCGATGGTTAACTGCACTAAACGGCGCGTATCTTTTGCCATAGTGGTCTCACGCAATTGCAATGGGTTCATTTCACCCAAACCTTTAAAACGCTGGACACTGACGTTTCCACGTTTCTTTTCTGCTTTTATGCGATCCAACACTCCCTCCTTTTCCGATTCATCAAGGGCATAATACACATCCTTAGCTACATCAATGCGATACAGTGGCGGCATGGCAACATAAACATAACCGGCTTTTACTAACGGTTTAAAGTGCTGTAGAAATAACGCACACAATAATGTTGCGATATGAAGACCATCGGAATCCGCATCGGCAAGGATGCAGATTTTATGGTAACGCAAGTTATCTATATTGTCCGCTGCAGGGTCAGCACCGATGGCAACAGAAATATCATGCACTTCTTGAGAGGCTAATATCTCTGTGGAATCCACCTCCCAAGTATTAAGAATTTTTCCACGCAATGGCATTACCGCTTGGAACATTCGATCGCGGGCCTGTTTCGCGGACCCTCCCGCCGAGTCCCCTTCCACTAAGAATAATTCGGAGGCTGCTGGGTCTTGGCTAGTACAATCGGCCAGTTTACCTGGCAATGCAGGTCCGGCGGTGATTTTTTTACGCACCACTTTTTTGCTGGCGCGCATACGTCTTTGCGCATTACTGATGGCATATTCTGCCAGCGAATCACCGTCATCCGTATTCTGGTTTAACCATAAACTGAATGAATCTTTTACCACGCCAGATACAAAAGCTGCGGTTTGCCGAGATGACAATCGCTCTTTGGTTTGCCCTGAAAACTGCGGGTCTTGCATTTTTACCGATAATACATAACTACAACGATCCCAAATATCATCGGGAGTGAGTTTTACCCCACGCGGCAACAAGTTACGAAACTCACAATATTCTCGCATGGCTTCTAACAAGCCGGTGCGAAAACCGTTGACATGGGTTCCACCTTGAATGGTAGGAATAAGGTTTACATAACCTTCCGTGACCAACTCACCGCCTTCCGGCAACCACTGCACAGCCCAGTCTACCGCTTCGGTTTCTGCTGCCATCGAACCAATAAAGGGTTCTTCTGGTAATAACGTCCAACCGCGATTGGCTTCTTTTAAATAATCTTGTAAACCGTTTTCATAACACCATTCATGTGTTTCAGAACTTTTTTCATCGACAAATTTAATCGCCAAACCAGGACACAATACCGCCTTGGCTCGTAATAAGTGAACTAGGCGTGGCACAGAAAAATTCGGCGAATCAAAATACTGAGGGTTTGGCATAAAACGAATCGAGGTGCCGGTATTACGCTTACCACAAGTATCAATCACCTCAAGCTCGGTGGCTTTTTCTCCATCCTTAAACCCCATGCGATGCACTTCACCACCGCGCTTAATGGTGACTTCTAACATTGTTGTTAAGGCATTCACTACGGAGATACCCACACCGTGCAAACCACCGGAAAACTGATAGTTTTTGTTAGAGAATTTACCGCCCGCATGCAATGTGCAAAGTATCACCTCGACGCCGGGTTTACCTTTTTCTGGATGAATATCTACCGGCATGCCTCGACCATCATCGGTAACTTTTATCGAGCCATCTTTAAAAAGCAACACTTCAATGCTGGTCGCATGTCCTGCTAACGCTTCATCCACACTGTTATCAATAACCTCTTGGGCCAAATGATTCGGCCTTGAGGTATCGGTGTACATGCCGGGTCGTTTTCGAACAGGGTCTAGTCCAGACAAGACCTCGATGGAATCAGCATTATAATTGTCGTTTGCCATAATATTTTGTGCGCTCTATATAAAACTGCTATTCAAATAAGAATGCCATGATTTCTGGCAACATTAATTCAAACCCATCAAATCCGTGGGAGCCACCGGGCTGGACGATTTGACGGCTTTGTTGATATTTCTCTACACCTTCACGGTAATCCAACACCTCATCACCCTGCTGGGTAAGCAATAAATATCGCTCTGGGCGGGTAATCGGGTCGACCTCCAATTGTTTTAGCTCATCGATGGCAGCTTCGGTGACCTGGTACTTTTCCCCAGTATAGATGTTTTCATTTTCACCGAGGTATTCCGGTAATAATTTATACGGCCTAACAGCCGGGTTTACTAACACCAACGACAGGCCATACTTTTCAGCTATCCAAGTGCCATAATAGCCACCCATTGAACTACCGATTAAACCAATCTTTGCTGATTTATTTTCAGCTAGACAAGCTACAATATTAGCCTCTAAGGTACTTATTGCAACGGATGGTGAGTAGGATAACTCTGGGACCTGGTATCGGACAGACAAGCCTTGCTGTTGCAGATAATCTGCAATCAAGCATGCCTTCGCCGATTTTGGCGAGCTGTTAAAGCCATGAATATAAAAAAGCTGGTTTGGCACAGTCAATTAACGTTCTTACTCATCAATGATAAGGGTTTTACTCTGCTGAGATATTAGCATAACTTCAGCGAATGCAGAGTAGAATTTTAGGTGGGAGGGCGTTTAGAATGATGGAAAAAGGTCGATGAGAAATAACAGGGTAAAAAGGACTAAACGATAGATTCCTGATCAATATCCCTTGATGGTGTAATCTATTTCAAATTTGACCTCTTCTACCCGAGAAACAGAGGTTTCTACCTGGCCATTGGCATGCAAGTCAATCCATCGATAACCAGGGGCGGTATCATCGACAGCGAAGTCTTCACTATCAGGTTTAAATTGAACACAGGTAGAAGGCACCGAGAATAATTTCACGCCGTTACGCTCACCTTCATAGACCTGGTGTACATGCCCCCAAATAAGGGCTCTAACGTGGTCAACGTTATCCAGTATGGCAAACAAATCATCAGCATTACCAATAAGCTGATCATCAAGCCACGGACAGCCCACTTTTACCGGCTGGTGATGCATACACACCATGACATGATAACCTTTAGTCTGCTCTAAGGCCTGCTGCAAAAATTCAAGCTGAGTTTCGGCAAAATTGCCGGGCACCTTACCGGGAACAGTGGAATCCAACAGGATGATGCGCCAATCTTGTAACTCGACAACCAGCGGGCAACAACGCTCAGCAGCCTGCTCGACAGTCATCGTTTTAATAACATCATGGTTGCCAGGCAACCAATAAACAGGTTGAGAAAATCGCTCCATATGGCGATGAAAACGCCGGTAGGATTCTGCGCTACCATCTTGAGACAAGTCACCGGTTGCCAGATAGATATCCACACAAGGTTGCTCGAGCTCGATAAGGTCTAATACCTTGTTCAAACTGAACTCGGTATTTAATCCTAGAAGCTTTCCTTGGTCGCTCTCAAAAAGGTGGCAA
>NVVG01000123.1 GCA_002402125.1 Moraxellaceae bacterium | reverse complement strand
TATCCGCGAATCAGCAACAAAGAAATGCAGTATGAACAATAGAAAGAAACATACACTGATGATACAGGGCACCACCTCGGATGCCGGTAAATCTACCGTTGTGGCTGGCTTGTGCCGCATTGCCAAGCGTCGGGGTATCTCTGTTGCGCCATTTAAACCGCAAAACATGGCGTTAAATAGCGCAGTCACCAGTGATGGTGGTGAAATAGGGCGAGCGCAGGCAGTTCAAGCGATGGCCTGTGGCCTGGCACCGGTGGTTGATATGAACCCGGTATTGTTAAAGCCCAATAGCGACGTGGGGTCACAAGTCATCGTACATGGTAAAGCCATCGGTAATATGGATGCGGCGCGTTACCATGAATATAAGTCGGTGGTGCGTGAAGCAGTATTAGAGAGTTATCACCGCTTGTCCGAGCAATATGATCTGATTTTAGTGGAGGGTGCTGGTTCTCCCGCAGAAATCAACTTGCGGGAAAACGATATCGCCAACATGGGATTTGCTGAGGCGGTTGATTGCCCAGTATTGCTGGTGGCAGATATTGATCGAGGTGGAGTGTTTGCTCATCTGGTTGGGACCTTGGCGCTGCTGTCTGAAACAGAGAGGAATCGTACGATTGGAACCTTGATCAACCGTTTTCGTGGAGATGTGTCTTTACTGCAACCTGGAATCGATTGGTTAGAGGCTCACATAAAAAAACCGAATTTTGGGGTGATTCCTTATCTACAGAATTTGCACCTTGAATCAGAAGATTCTCTTTCCATGGGGGGTAGTACCAATGGTGGTGTTGCAAGATTAGAAGTTGCTGTATTGGTGTTAGCTCGCACCAGTAACCATACAGACTTTGATCCACTACGGCAGCACCCTCAAGTGAACGTGACCTTTGTGCGTCCAGGCCAGGCTATCCCTTCATCAGATCTTATTATATTGCCAGGCAGTAAAAGTGTCCGTTCAGACTTGCAGCTGTTGCGTGAGGGCGGGTGGACAGAAGCCATAGCACGGCATTTGCGCTGGGGTGGTAAGGTGATGGGTGTTTGTGGTGGTTATCAAATGCTCGGGAAAGCGGTCCACGATCCTCTAGGCATTGAAGGTGATCCAGGTAGCAGTGAAGGGTTAGGGTATTTGGATATTGAAACGACATTGGAGTCGGAGAAGAAACTTACCCAAGTCGAAGGGCGGCTGTTAACTAATGATGCGTTTGTAGAGGGTTATGAAATACATTGTGGAATAACCACAGGACTGGATTTGCAGCACCCTTTAATCATCTTGAGTGACGGCACGAAAGAAGGTGTATTATCACCAACTGGACAGATTGTTGGTACTTATTTACATGGTGTATTTGATCATCCAGAAAGTTGCCAAGCACTTTTGCGTTGGGCGGGATTAGAAAAACCAGAGAGTTTTGATTACCAAGCATTTAGGGAGGCTGAATTGGATCGTTTAGCCGACCTATTAGAAGAACATGTTGATATAGAAAATCTATTTCGTGGATAGGGTTGAACCGGAATCTTGATAGGCTAATTGAAGTTGTTGGTATTATGATCTGAGGCGTATATTTATAGGGAAATATTGTGTGAAACCTGGTTTTTTTATCTACTATTTATATTAACTACCTATTTAAGCCGTGGTTGTGTAAAAGAAATCTTTGAGCATTGCGTAGTTCTCAAACTTGTAGGGTGACGGTACAAGGAAAAAGTAACTATGCTTGATGAAGAAATGTGTGATGAGGATAAAACCAAAAAGCAGTTGATTGAAGAATTAAACATCATTCGTGGCAACGAAAATAAATACCGTACTATTTTCAATAATTTATGGGATGGTGTATCGGTTCTTGATTCTGAAGGCATTGTGGTTGAGGCCAATTTAGCGTATTGCGAAATGCTGGGTTATGAGAAGGACGAACTCATAGGTCAACCGGTTACAAATTTTATTCATCCCGATAACCACCATAATCTGGGCAGTTTTCAACAGCAGTTAGAGAGCGAGGGTAAGGCTTCTTTAGAAAGTGTTGATATTCGTAAAGACGGAACTTCTATTCCGATATTAGTACGTGGCATTCCCTGCGAGGTATTGGGGCAGGCGAGGGTGATTGGTGTTACCCAAGATATTTCTATTCGGAAGCGTTCAGAAAATGAACTAAAGAAGAGTGAAGCCAAATACCTAGATCTCTATGAAAATTCGCCAACTGCTTTTCTGTCGGTTCGCTATACCGATGGAGCCATAATACGCTGCAATCAGGCATTTTGTCTGTTGCTGGGTTATAGCCTTGAAGAGATGTTGAACAAAAAGATCGCTGAATGTTATGCCAATACCAAGCACGGTGTGCAGAAAGCAAAAAAGGTGTTGGATGTGGTCGGGCAGGGGCATGATATACAAAATTGGCAATTACAAATGCAGCATAAAGATGGCAGCAGCATCTGGATAAGCCTCTTTGTACGGCCGGTGTTGGACGAGTACGGTAAGGCGATAGAGACTCGGTCTACAGTTATTGATATTAGTGCTCAAAAAAGACTAGAAGCATCTCTTATCGATGCACAGAAAAAAGCAGACGCCGCTAATCAGGCCAAGTCGCAATTCCTTTCGCATATGAGTCATGAGCTACGAACCCCGATGAATTCAATTCTTGGATTTTCGCAGCTACTTGAAAAAGACGGTGTAAATGGTCTTATCAATAGTCGTCAAAAGGAATGTGTTCACTATATATTAAAAAGTGGTTCGTACTTGCTGGCATTAGTCAATGGTGTGCTGGATTTGTCTAAGATTGAGTCGGGAAAAATAGAAGTTTGCATCCAAGATATTTTATTATTAGGTGTGATCGATGAATGTGTTGACAGTATGATATCGATTGCTGATAAAAATAATGTTGTCATAGAAATTCAAGATAGGGATATATTTGAGCGAAAAGTGTTCGCTGATTTTATTCGTATTAAGCAAATTATACTTAATATCTTATCCAATGCCATTAAATATAATAAGCCGGCAGGTAGGGTGATAGTGAAAGGTCAGTTAATTTCGGCTAGAAGGTTTCGGATCATTGTTGAAGACACCGGCCTGGGGATAAACAAGAGCAGGCATGGTGAGCTATTTCAGGCTTTTAACCGACTGGGGCAGGAGAATGGGGCGGTTGCAGGAACCGGTATTGGTCTACTGATTTCTAAAAAACTGATTGAGTTAATGAACGGTAATATCGGATTTTCCAGTGAGGAAAATCAAGGTAGTCGTTTTTGGATAGATATCCCCCTGTCGAAACCTTGTGAGGGATACGAAAATAATATTGTTAGGGGTGTTGCGGAAGACGGAATAGAAAGTGTGTGTTTTCTGGATGAACCTCAAGCCGACAGGACTAAAAAAGTGTTGTATGTAGAAGACAATCCCACCGATATTTCATTGATGAAAATGATAATAGAGGACAAGTTGCCTGGGGTGGATTTATTGGTGGCGCCTAATGCAGAGTTGGGTTTGGAACTGGCTGAAAGGTATGTGCCGGATATTATTATTCTAGACATTTTTTTGCCAGGTGTTAATGGGCTTGGGGCCCTTAAGTCTCTTAAAAGCTCACCAAGAACAAAAAATATCAAAGTAGTCGCACTTACCGCAGAAGCCTACAAGAAAGACATAGATGCGGGGTTGTCCGCTGGATTCCATGCTTACCTAACCAAACCGATAAATCTTGGACATTTTTATGGAATAATAAATCAGGTGATTGACGTTGGTTTTTCTGAAGGTTTGGACTGAGTATTGTTTAATTTTATTCCCTTCTAGTCTAGTAATGGTGCCACCGCATGTTGCGGTGGCACCAGGCCCTTAGTATGGGCTATTTAGCCAATGATATTGATCTACTATTAACCCACTAGAGTATCGAGCTCGGGTAACATGACGACGCTTTCTTGTTCGTTAGGATCTGTCCGGGCAACTACACCCACGCAGCTTTCGGTCTGACTAAGGTTGATAGACAAATGCGCACAACCTGCGGGTATATACTGTAGGTCTCCAGCCTTTAGAATGACCCGTTCAGATAAGTCGTCACCCGAAAAGGTTTCAGCTTCACCACTCATAAGGAAAAGCATTGATTCATGGCCTTCATGCTTATGTGCCATGGCGCGACCACCGGGTGGGATGGTGATGACATGCATGCTTAGCCCCGTGGCGCCAACGGATTCTGCCGTTAAGCCAAAGCGGTAGGGAAGGCCTGTTTTGGCCATAAAGGTGCCTTTGCTACTGAGTACTCGGCATAGAGGTTTCATAATGACTCCATAGAGCTATTAGTTAGAGGTTCTGGATTAGAGGATAAAAAGGAATGTGAATTAATAATTGGCGAAATATCTAAATCGTGTGCACTTTCATGAACATATACCCATTCAATGCCACCTGCAGCGGAGGGCGAACGTCGCATTAATGCGCTATCGACCTTTTTTTTCAACACGCCATCTTTGAATAAATCGAAGGCCGCGAGTAGGTGGTTTTCTTCTATCGGCATAAGGTTTAAATTGACAGTGTGAGAAGGCTGGTCTTTGCTTCTAGCTCCGTAGAGTTTACGCAGACGCGACCAGTATTCCGCCTTTTTTAATATRTCACCGTTGGTGAGCACGACGCGGAAATCGTCGGCTAATGCATCATAGATTGGRCGTACATAGCTCTCATCGTTTGGGCACAGTCCTCTGGTCCATTGGTGAAAGACGCGATACCATTCCTCGATTTCAATGCTGGCGAGTTCTGAGAGGGTAGGAACTTTATTTTTTTGCTGTTGAATACCAGGAGGGGCTTCGATAGTTGACGTAGTCATAATTTAGCCATAATCCATTGTTAAACTTGTTGATGATGAAACTCATATTAATAAAGCTTATCTTTAATAAAGTTTGACGTTTGAAAAGACTTATTGTTTGATTCTTAACGGATGTAACGGGTTAGACTGCGGGGATTTCTATCACTAAATACAAAGACTGCTTACTTTTTAATAGGATAACAATAAGCTTGATTTCAGTATCCTATTGTACTGTACGTTTTGTAATTTACAATTATGGTCGATAAATTARGTGATAAATTGAATGAYAAATTACAAGATTAATTAGGGGRAAATAACAGCGAGGTTTGGTTTTTATGATTGCTTTATCACAGCGAGTTAGTAAACATTAAAATAAAAATAAAACTAAAWRMWTMARMTAWTYCGMWGGTGGCACCTGCGGTATCACCAGTGACGCCACTAATGCGTTGTAGCATCAGATGGCGTAATGCATAGGTTAATATTAATAGGCACAGGCATAGGCCAAAACCTGCAGCCCCAGTACATCCAATAATTACTAGGGTGAAAAGCAGATATTGAGTAAAGCCTATAGCTTTGTTTAATCCTTGCGAGAAGGGGCTTCCCAAGCCCTCTTGACGAGCGTAGGTAGTGGTACTAAAAAGTATCAAGCTGCATGTTCGTGCCATGGCAGGTATTATTAGTAACCAATTGGCATTGATTACTAATACCGCCGCAATGGCACTTACTTTAATCATTAATATACTAGCAATTGCGATAATGGCAGCAGCACCACTATGAGAATCTTTCATAATGGCTAAGGTTCGCTCTTTGTCGCCATATCCACCGAGCCAACCATCGGCGGAATCTCCTAGTCCATCCAGGTGCAGCCCGCCTGTGATTAATATCCACATCAATACCACTAATGCGGCACAGGGTATGGGGAAGTTGGTCAGCCCGGTGGATTGCAGCAGCAGATAAAACCCAAGCAGAATCAGGCCAATAAGTAGCCCTACCACGGGATGCCAATATATCGACTGACTTTGGGTGTTCTCGTCAAAGTGTTGCCACGTTTTCGGAATCGGAATACGGGTTAGAAATAGAATGGCAAACCATAAAGGTTTTAGGGGCTGAGATTTTAACATGAAGATAAGTCGCCAATGTTGTCTGGGCTAATGTTGCTTGGACCAATGTTGTCTGGATTAATGTGGACTGGAACAACGCCATTTAAGTTTTTTAGTGACACGGTAAAGGTATCATCATCTTTATAGGCAATAATGCGTGTGATCGCTGCATAGGGTACGTCAAACTGAAATGTTGCACTGGCGGGTATGCCCAGTAAACGGTGCAACATAGCGCGGATGGTTCCGCCATGTACAATCAGTAACAGGTGAGGTGTTTTTTTGTGCGTGCCTGCAAGGTGTTTTAGAATGATATTTTTCAATGACCGTTCAACACGATCCGAGAACTGGATAAATGGTTCGCCGTTAGGTGGTGTATGTGCTTCGGGGTTTTTCCACATGTTTGCCAGTAGTGTTGGGTACTTATCCCATGCCGCTTGTGGAGTTAAGCCTTCAAGGTCGCCAAAGGACAGCTCGCGTAAATCGACCTGTTCAGTGATAGGAAGATTATGTTGTTCACTGAGTTCATGTGCAAAGCGACTGCACCGTAGCATGGGTGAGGCGATTACTTCTTGCCACTGCGCGCCTTGTGTTAGGGCTTGCTGGGTTGATGATCGAAGCTGCTGCCAGCCTAAGGGGGACAAAGGATCATCTTGGCTGCCACGGTATCGGGTGCCACCTTCAGGTTCTCCGTGACGAATAAAATCTAATATGACCATGCCTGGCGATTGTTGAGTTTGGTCTGTCGGTTTTTTTTTATTGCTATGCATCTAGCTTATCGGAAACACTGGCGTCGGCAAAGGTGGCCATATTGTTATGCAAAGCCACAGCGTGTTGGAAGAGTGGTACTGCAAGTGCTGCGCCACTACCTTCTCCTAAACGCAGCTGCATGTCTAATAATGGTTTGGCATCTAACGCAGTTAATGCGGCTTGGTGTCCAGGCTCTGCCGATTGATGACAGTAGAATAAATAAGGCGCTACCGCTGGATTTATACGGGTAGCCGCCAGCGCTGCAGCGGTGCAAATAAAACCATCGACTAACACCGCAATGCCTAGCTGTGCTGCGCGAATATAGGTGCCAACTAGAGCGACAATTTCGAAGCCACCTAGACACATCAGTGCATCTTCGGGACATTGAATAGCATCTTTGTGGGTTGTAATCGCTTGGTCAACAATACGTTGTTTATGTTGAATGCCCGCTGCATCTAAACCTGTGCCGGGGCCAACAATGTCAGCGGCAGTTTTGTTAGTGAAGTGGCAGATTAGTGCTGAGGCCACGGAGGTATTGCCAATGCCCATTTCACCACCCACCAATAAATGCTGGTGGTGGAATCGAGCATTTTCGGCCATTTCTGAGCCAACCCCCATGGCTTGTTCAAATTCTTCACTATTCATGGCGGCTTCTTTTGCGATATTGCCGCTACTTTTGTTAACAACTCGGTGTACCACGTCGGGTAGGATCTCTTCGTCCGCCAAAGAACCTACGTTAACCACTACAAGATCGGCGTTAAGACTTTTTGACAGTACACTGATGGCTGCACCACCTGCGACAAAGTTTTTCAGCATCTCTGCGGTAACCGCTTGGGGGAAGGCAGAAACCCCTTCATCCATGATGCCGTGATCTGCGGCAAATACATACACGCCCACATTCTCAATTACGGGTAAGGTTTTTTGTTGAATGCCAGCCAATCGAATGGCGATTTCCTCTAATCGACCCAAAGAACCTTGTGGTTTAGTTAGGTTGTTTTGGTGTGCCTGTGCTTGTTCGGTGATCGTCGCATCGATGGCAAGAGCAGCTTCCTGCCACCAGGGATTGCGAAAATCAGTGTTGTTGTTCAATATGTTTTCATGCGCAGGATTAGATGGCATAGTAAATTCTCGTTACTCAATAGGTGTTGTTAATTACGGCTTTAAAATAAGTGGCAGTCCTGCGACCGATAATGTTACTTGATCGGCGATGCTGGCAATTTCTTGGTGCAACCAACCGGACTCATCCACAAAACGCCGTGTGACTTGGCCTAATGGTATTACTCCCATACCCGTTTCATTGCTCACCAGTATCAGGTGGCATTGGCTGTTGCGAAAAGCATCTATTAGCGCTATTTTTTGCTCAGCAAATAATGCGTCATCCTCTTTCATCAGTAAGTTGGTAACCCACAGAGTAAGGCAGTCAATGATAACGCAGTGGTGAGAGGCAATGGACGAAATTGCATCTGCCAAATAAATGGGTTCTTCAATTAATGTCCAGTTTTTGGGGCGGTCGTTTTTGTGGCGATCCACTCTCTGTAGCATTTCGTCATCGTAGATTGTTGCGGTGGCAATATAGGTAACACTAAGGCCACTGTTTTTTGCTTTTAATTCCGCCATTCGGCTTTTGCCTGAGCGTGCGCCGCCAAGTATTAATTCGCGCATTAGCGTTGACGGTTCCACATGACCTCGGTGCCATTATCCAAGCGGGCAATGATGCGAGCGGCAACAAATAACCAATCGGATAAGCGATTTAAATATTTTAAACTAAAAGGGTTAACTGTTGAACTTTTAGACAGTGTATAAACATTGCGTTCTGCTCGACGACAAACGGTTCTTGCTAAGTGGCAGGTAGCTGCGGCCTGGTTGCCGCCGGGTAAGATAAACTCTTTTAACATGGGTAGCTGCTTGTTCATGGTGTCAATTTGTTCTTCTAACTGGTCGATTGGATTGGCGGTTAGCGAGGTGTGATTGGGGATGCTGAGTTCGCCGCCAAGGTCAAAAAGATCGTGTTGTATATCCGACAACCAATCCTGTAGAGGGAAAGAACAATTATCCATCAAAGAAGAAAATAATTGTGAAATTACCATACCAATGCAACTATTTAATTCGTCAACGGCGCCATATGCTTCTACTCTTACGTTGTCTTTTTCAATTCTGGAGCCGTCACCTAGACCGGTTGTTCCGTCATCGCCGGTACGTGTGTATATTTTTGAAAGACGATGACCCATGTGTAGTCCCCATTGAGCATTAATTGTTGATGGCTGGCACTGTACGGGTTAAGTTGTTCAGGGTCAAATTTGCAGCAGCCTAATTGGTGTAGTTATAGGAGAGGGCTGCTGGAGTTGTTGAACTGAGCGAGTTGTAAAGCTGAAAATGTAAAGCTAAAAATGTATCAATGAAATTTTATCACAGCGCTCTAATTGGGGTAGATTGTTGGGCGGCCTGTTTTGGGTTTATTGAATTTAGGAACGTAATAAAGAGCACCTCTAAAAATTAGAAATTTTTTGTGGTAGCAATAAACTGACGACGCTATCACGGTAAAAAATCATTTTTGAGATGTCCTAAATAAATTTACGATGTTCTCGAGTAGTGTTCATCTATAGGTTAAAGATGAGGCAATGGATCATATGGGTCATATAAATAGTATGGATAATTTGAATAGATTAAAGAGTATGGAAATACATGAAGATCAGCTAAAGGCATTGCTGGATGCGTCGGTGAGCACGGCATTGTCCCATAGAGGGAAGGCCTACGAAGAGTATGTGTTGGGCCAGCAGGAAGCCACTGCGAACGTTGTATATGTGCTTTGTGTTGGACAAGACAATAGGGCGAGTCTAGAGCAATCGTGTCAGCGCTACGCACAGCAGGCAATTGAGCGGCTAACAGAAATACATCCACCCGATGTTTATTATGGGTTTGGCGGTGGATATGACCAACCTAGTTATGATGACGTTGGTTAGCTGCGCACCTTAGCTTTTTTGGTATGCCATATTGTCGATTTCTTGTATTAGTGCTTGGTTAATAGGGGTGGGGATATTCAGCCGCTGCCCCTGGGTAACGACGTAACCGTTAATATAATGGATTTCTGTAGGGCGATGATTTCTGTGATCCTGAAGCATTGACGAGATATTATTTTGGGTGTTTCGAGCGACCTGTTTTACAGTAGAAAACAGGTCGGTTGTGATGGGAATATTTTTCGCTGTCATAACATCTTTTAATTCTAGGCAGATCTTTTGCATCAGCGCCAGGGCTTCTGGGTTGTCCAGTAGGGCTCCGTTGGCACATTGGTATTTGACAGTTAATGGGTTGATCGCACTATTAACGGCGAGTTTAATCCATATCCGCAGCGAAATGTTCTGGTCGTATTGGATTGATAAGCCTGTTCTTTGCCATTGCTGGACTATACATTGCGACATGTTTTGGGCTGAACTCTGGTCAATGTTGTGGGCAATGTTGTGGGCAGTGCTTAGCGCTATGTCGTCAGGTTGATTAGATGATACGAGATTACCTATCCACGTTTCCCCACTGCCTGCATGAATCACCGCGTTTTCTGTGGGGCGATTGGCTCCCTCAGTGGTGGTGGCAACAATAATCGTGCAGTGGGGTAGTTGCGCTTGTAATTGCTCGGCTACTCCCATGCCATTTTGCATGACTACGATAATTGCATCCTTGGTTAGTCGGGACTTGATATCGTTAATGGCTTGCTGGCTTTGGTGTGCTTTGGTAGTGAGTAGTAGTTGGCGTATTGGCGGTTGGGTGCAATCGGTTGCTTGTGTGTCGACCGAAATGCACTGACTACTACCATCAAGAAAGGTAAAAGAGATTGCTTTTGTGCTTTTAGCAACGGGTGGTGAGTGAGTTTGCGCTTTGTGCCGAGCTATTGGGGGTTGAACAAGCTGGGGTCGAACAAGAAGTGTCGAATGAATATTGGCCCGTTGAAACATGCAGGAAAATAGGCAACCAATAGAGCCGGCGCCGAGAATATACCAGTGATTGTCTAGCATATAGAAATAAGCATAAGCGAACTGACTCTGGCTATGAGTTCCTAGCTATGAGGAGAAGCGGGTAATAAGGAATAAAAGACAGCTAATTATACCGTATTATTGTGGTTATCCGCTTTTTTTGGAGAGCGCCATTTTATCACCATCAAACGGCCTGTGTTACGAGCCTGGTTGATTTGGTGTTTGGTGACAGCAATCATCTTTTCCGGTTTAGGGAAAGATGTAGATTCGTCCGCGGCGGACATACACATTGCTGCTTTAATAGACACAAAACCTTTTGATGTTTTAATGGGTTTTACATTTAGGGCATCATAAATACGGCGGTAGGTTGTTGCGTTGCAATGCTGAATATCATCTTGGTGAGTGATTATTGCAAACTCATCGGTAGCGGTACGGCAGACAATATCAAGTGGTCTTACCAGTTGGCGTAGTCGACGTCCAACAGCAACAATTATTTGTCTAAGGATTTGCTTATCATGGGTTCGTTTTAATTCGGCGTAATTATCAATGTTGATAAGCAAAAAACAGGTAGCCCCACCCCGTGATTCTGAATGTTTCATCGCATCATCTAAGCGGTGCACAGCATATTGTAAATTGCCTAAGCCCGTTAACGGGTCCAGTATGCTGTTTTTCTTCAGTCGCTGATTGGATTCAATCAATAATTGGTTTTCGCGTAACAACCTGTTTTGAATGCCTGCCAAACGATCAGCGGCATATACCCGTGGTAATAACTGTTGGTTCATTACGGATTTGTTAATAAAGTCATCGATGCCGTTATCAAAGGCTTGGGTAAGGAATTTGGAACCTTCTTTGGCTGTCAGCAATATGATGTAGGTGAAATGATTGGTCGCCTCATCAAGCTGACGGACGCGTCCAGCAAGCTCTAAACCGTCCATTTCTGGCATCAGCCAGTCTGCGATTAAGACACTGACGGGGCGGTCTTCTAATGCTGCAAGTGCATTTATTGCGCTATTGGCAGTCCTAACATCTTTGTACCCAGCGGCTCTTATTGTTCTGGTGATAACGGCGCCACTAAAACGGGCGTCGTCAACAACCATAATCGGAAGGTCTGCGTTTGGCATAAAATCAATTCGTTGTTTAAGTTTACTATCGTTTGGTAGGTAGTGTGGTAGATAGATGCTTATCTGTCTAGCTGGATAATAGCAGTTTAGTGAATTGTTAGTGCGAAGTAGGTCTCTGATTATTAGTAGAATTTTGGTGATATGGTGTTTTTCCTATAGGATGGAGCGGTGTTACTTGGCGTACTATCTTTAGTAGCGGTTTTTTTGAGGTTTCATTGGTTGTGGGTAATGCTGAATGAGCGAACATAGATTAAGTTGGCGACAGTCCTTACTGTCCTATAAGCACCCCCGTGTTATTGCGATGTTGTTTTTTGGATTTTCTGCAGGTTTGCCGTATTTGCTGGTTTTTTCAACACTATCAGCATGGTTGCGGGATGAGGGCATTAGTCGGTCGACCATTGGTTTTTTTAGTTGGGTTGGTATTCTTTTTTCGATTAAGTTTTTTTGGGCTCCCGTTGTCGATAGTAAGGCTATTCCAATTCTGACACGATGGTTAGGGCAGCGACGTGGCTGGATGTTATTTGCTCAGATTGGTATTGCAGCTGGTATAGCCAGTATGGCAATGATAGACCCGGTAAATCACCTTGAGACATTTGTTCAACTCGCAGTATTGGTTGCACTTTGTTCTGCAACGCAAGATATTTGTATTGATGCGTATCGCATTGAGGCTGTGGGGCCTGAGTATCAAGCCTCTATGGCGGCGACGTATATTTTTGGTTATCGGTTGGCTATGTTGGTGGCGGGAGCTGGTGCGTTTTACATTGCAGATTGGGCGGATTGGGAAACCGCCTATTTGGTTATGGCAGGCTTTATGTTAGTGGGAATTATAACCACCTTGGTGGTGAAAGAGCCTATTGTTGAGGAACAGAAGGAAACCCATGAGCTAGAAGAAAGGGTGGTGAAATTTGCGGATCGTTTTCCTTCTATACCCTATATTCTTCCTAAAAAACGTATCACCTGGTTTTTAGTATCGGTAGTTACCCCGTTTGTAGAATTTTTCCAGCGCAACGGTTGGTACGCATTATTGATTTTATTATTTATTTCGGTGTTCCGCATCAGTGACATTACCATGGGGGTGATGGCTAACCCGTTTTATTTAGATATGGGTTACCAAAAAACGGAAATTGCATCGGTGGCTAAAATATTTGGCTTTTTCATGACCATTGCAGGTTCCGCTATAGGTGGGGTGCTGGTAGTGCATTTTGGATTGTTTAAGCCGTTGGTGATTGGTGCAGTGATGGTATCGGTAACAAATCTAGTTTTTGCCTGGATGGCTGGGCAACCCCATGATCTGGCTTTGTTAGCTACCGTTATCAGTGCGGATAATCTTGCGGGTGGCATCTCTAATGTGGTGTTTATCGCATACCTATCCAGTCTGTGCAATAAGAGTTATACCGCAACCCAATATGCGCTATTTAGTTCAATTATGACACTGCCCGGAAAATTCATTGGTGGTTTTTCCGGCGTAATAGTCGATGGTAGTGGTTACCAGTGGTTTTTTGTTTATGCCTCGGTATTGGGCATACCTGCCATTATATTGGCAATATATTTGATGTGGCGAGAAAAAAGGGTAGAGATCAAAGCAGCAATGAATACTGCTTAAGCGGTAGCTACGGTTGCCAGAGATAGTGGCTTAGGCTGATTTTTCCATTGAGGAAAAGTATCCCTTCTAATTCAAGCCGCTGTTTTTGCCGCAACCAGGGTTCGCTACCTTCAGGAAACGATAATTTCCCCTGACTGTTCAATACGCGATGCCAAGGAATTGTTGAATCAGGGGGGAGTTTTTTTAACACATTACCTACAGGATTATCCTGAGGCAAATATCACTTGTTTTAACACTA
>NVVG01000122.1 GCA_002402125.1 Moraxellaceae bacterium | reverse complement strand
GCCCTTGGAAGTAGTGCGAATAATTCGGATGTTACCGTTAATTATCAGCGTCTGATCATCAGTGTTTGATACTATTTGTATGGTAGCGTTTGCGTTGATCCAGCTTCCTTCAGACGATTCATCCAAATTTACAAATATGCCACTGTTGCTAATATCTTTCAGTTGGCCCTGGTAGGAAATGTCACTGCTCTTAAAGGTAATTATCACATCCCCTTCGGCGGGGTGGCGAATATATTTTCGTTGTTCAATGGTGTGGGTTGCCAGCATAGTTTTTGGGTTCCGTGTATCAGGTTCCTGAGTGTGTTAGTGGCTAATGTTTTAGCGTTACGTCGCCGTTGTAAGTTGTTGGTGTTTTTATCGAATTCTTTTATTTTTATTTGGTAATAGTATGACTTTAAGGCGTTAAAATTACCTGGCTTCTATTGTTATAATCCGTTCCAATATGTATCTCTTATTACTGTTGGATTTAGAATTTGGGTTCTTTTATATATTTTCCGCGGTAAAAGGAGTGTAAGGTAATAAGGAAATGAAATAATATGCTTTTTTGGTTTTATAGGTCAGAACAAAAAGTGATAAGAGCAACAATTTATAAGAACAATAAGAGAGCTCATTAATGAAAAAAAGTTTATATGGCATTGTTATTATATTATGTGTTCTGGTAGCTATTGTTTTAACTAATGCCTTGGGATTTACTAGTAAGCAGATTGCGGTTGACGTTATCGAGCCAATCAATATTCAAGAGCAAGTTGTCGCACAAAATCTTGCAAAGGCGCTAACGTTCAAGACGATTTCTCACTCGGATGAGAAGAAGGTAGATGGGGCGCAGTTTTTAGCTTTTCATCAGCATCTTGAGAAGACCTTTCCAAAAGTTCACCAAAAACTTAATAAAGAGGTCGTCGCTGATTATAGCCTTCTGTTTACTTGGCGAGGGCAAGATCAAGAGTTGAAACCCATTCTTTTAATGGCTCATCAAGATGTTGTGCCTGTGGCCTCCGATGGGTTAATGAATTGGCAGCAGCCTCCGTTTGGTGGAAAAATTGCAGATGGATTTATCTGGGGTAGAGGAGCGCTTGATAATAAGGTGGGCGTAATGGGTATGTTAGAGGCGGTTGAATTATTGCTGAGGGAAGGTTTTCAACCCCTGCGCACGATGGTCTTTGCATTTGGTCATGACGAAGAGGTGGGTGGGCGAAATGGCGCGAAAAAGATCGCAGCACTTTTGAAATCCAGAAATATAACCTTCGAATATGGAATTGATGAAGGGTTGGTGATCAGTGAAGGCATTGTTCCTGTACCTACGCCAGTTGCAATAATAGGCATTGCAGAAAAAGGGTATTTAAGTTTGGAGCTGTCGGTAACTGGGGAAGGCGGGCATTCCTCACTGCCACCCGCGCATACGGCAATTGGTGTGTTAAGTGCGGCAATAAAACGTTTAGAAGAAAATCAAATGCCGGGAAAATTTAGTGGTGTCGTTGCCCAGACATTTGACTACATAGCCCCGGAAATGATTTTTAAGAACCAAATTCTATTTTCTAATATATGGTTGTTTAGGCCAATATTGGAACCTAAGCTGGCAGAGAATAAAGCCATTAATGCGAGTCTGCGTACAACGACTGCAGTGACCATGTTTAATGCAGGCATTAAAGATAATGTCTTGCCAACTGAAGCCAAGGCCATTGTGAATTTTCGCATCCTTCCGGGTGATGATTTGGCGGGAGTGATAGAACATGTTAACACCGTCATCGGCAACACTAGTGTGTTGGTTCGCCAAAAGGGAGTGTTTGCTCAGGAACCCTCAGATATTTCGGAAACTTCATCGCGAGGATTTCAGCTTGTTCAAAAAACTATTAATCAAATATACCCGGGCGTGATTGTCGCTCCTGGATTGGTGATGGGGGTAACGGACTCTCGACATTATGCGGACCTCATTGAAAATATTTATCGATTTTCCCCGTTGCAATATAAACCTGAGGATATTAATCGTCTGCACGGATTGAATGAAAGGATTTCTGTGGCGCATTATAGCGACGCAGTACGATTTTATACCCAATTAATAAGGCAGTCTGTTACTAAGTAAAGAGCTAAGTAAAGAGCTGGGTAGAGAGTTAGATAAGGCGTCCGAGAAAGGGTGAAGCCTAACTGTTGTTGGCTGAATGACTTGCTTCCAAGCCATTCAGTATCAAATCAAGTTCGCTAGAAAAAGTGATGCGACTACTTTCCATATAGTCTATCACTGCATCTTTACACATGAGTAACCATGGGTATTCTACCGTTGGATCCTCGCTGGAGGCGTTGTCAGGTTGAGATTGAGTCAGCCGCGTATCAGTTGTGGCGTTCCAAGTGATAGGAAAAATCTGTTCAATCTTCTGTTTGCGAATCGGCGCTAGAATGGTGCTGCCCGCTGTCAACTCGGTCATCGCTATGTGAGCGATACCCGCCTGCTGGGGTGTGAATCCAGCATTGATCAAAACCTTTAGCACTTCATTTTGCCAATCCAGTACGGCGGGGCCAAGGCTGGTAGCGTTGCTCATATATTGAATCATGCCGGGGGCGCTATCGTAGGCATCCCACATGCGTAAGAATGAAGATTTTATCCAAGCCCGCCAATCAGACTCCGGGTCAATATCCATGGGGATAAGGTTACTTTTTTTCAGGTGCATGTCGATAACGGCAGTAGTCAGTGCATTTTTGTCGTCGAAATACTTATATATTGCCATCGGTGTTACTTTGAGCTTTGTCGCAATCTTTCTCATGCTAAGGGCGTTAATCGGATCTTTTTTGGCGAGTTGATACGCGGCATTAATAATGCGTGTTCTTGAGAGGGCAGGTGTTTTGGCTTTGTTTGTCATAGGGGTGGAATTGATAATAAGTAACAAATAGGGGTTCCGGTATGCTCGTTATCTTATCACATCTCGGGATACACATGACAAAGGCTGGCGTCTAGTCCAAAATAGCCATCGAGGTAACCATTGTGGGGAATGAATGTGGATGCAGAAATAGAATGGGCGTGGGTGCGCTTAGAAGACCTGTCGGTCAAGGAATGGCACCATGTGATAAGTCTTCGGCAAGCGGTTTTTGTGGTAGAGCAAGACTGCCCCTATTTGGATGCGGATGCATTGGACCTCTGTTCCTGGCATCTCATTGGTTGGTCTGGTTCGGGCGATTTAGTTAGCGACTCGCGCGGTGATTTGGGTCGTGCCGCTATAGCTTACTTGCGAGTGGTTGATGCGGATGCCAAGTATGAAGAATGCTCTATTGGCAGGTTGTTAATCCGTTCAAGTCACCGAGGTGTTGGTTTGGGCCATCGGCTGATGAAAGAAGTCATGCGGCTTATAACCGAAGCTTATCCAGGCCAACCTATACGAATTTCGGCACAAGAACATTTGCAGGGTTTTTACCATGGTTACGGCTTTGTACAGGTGGGTGATGTCTATGATGAAGATGGAATACCCCATATAGAAATGTTAGCGAGTCAGTCGTTGTCTGGTCACTGAACAGCTAGTGCATTACAATGTCCACCGCTTCCCCCTCCGGGCACTTCTATTAACAGGATTAGCGCTTAATGTTAGGTTTTTTTGAACGGTTAATTAATGCCTTTCCTCCAGAGGCACCCCAACAACCACCTTCGTCATTGGTGGCTTTTTGCCGACATTATACGCGGGGTATGGAAGTGCCGCTTATTTGCATGTCAATAATCACGGCAATGTTGGCAGTTTTAGAAGTTTCTTTATTCGGCTTTATGGGTGAGTTGGTTGATTGGCTAGTTACAAAAAATAAAGATACTTTACTCATGGATGAGTCTGCCACTTTATTGTGGATGAGCTTTTTGTTATTGGTGGGCATGCCTATATTGACAATGTTGCATGCGGTAATTGTTCACCAGACGTTGTTGGGTAATTTTCCAATGTCGGTTCGTTGGATGGCACATCGCTATCTGTTACGACAAAGTGTCGAGTTCTATCAAAATGACTTTGCTGGTCGTATTGCCACTAAAGTAATGCAAACATCCCTTTCCGTTCGTGAAACTGTCATCAAACTGCTGGACGTCATGATGTTTGTTACGGTGTATTTTGGCGCAATGTTATTTATTGTAGCCAGTGCAGACATGCGTTTGATGTTGCCAATGTTGGTGTGGTTTGTATTGTATGTGTTGCTGCAGATGTACTTCATACCGAGGTTAAAAAGAATATCGTCAGAGCAGGCGAATGCTCGATCAGATATGACCGGAAGGATAGTTGATAGCTATACCAATATAGCCACGGTTAAATTGTTTTCTCATAGCCAGCGAGAGTCTGATTATGCTAAAGAGGGTATGGATAAATTTCTTCTTACCGTGCATAAGCAAATGCGGTTGGCAACCGGGCTAAATGTAAGTGTTCACATGATTAACTACTGCGTGGTTTTTAGCGTGGCAGCATTATCTAT
The DNA here is from genome assembly GCA_002402125.1 of Moraxellaceae bacterium. Lineage (GTDB taxonomy): Bacteria > Pseudomonadota > Gammaproteobacteria > Pseudomonadales > Ketobacteraceae > 42-54-T18. The sequence goes on along the minus strand of NVVG01000122.1, from coordinate 9,390 downwards.
TATGCTGTGGAAGGATGATTCGATCACGGTTGGGGCCATTGCAATTGCCATTAGCCTAGCGTTGCGTCTAAATGGCATGTCCCAGTGGATTATGTGGGAAGTGAGTGCCCTGTTCGAGAATGTTGGTACTGTTGTGGACGGCATGGCAACCTTATCTAAACCCCTGGATGTTGTTGATGATAAAGATGCCAAACCACTTGTGGTAACCGAAGGTGCTATCGATTTTAATCACATAGCGTTTCACTATGGAAAATCGAGTGGAGTGATCGATGATTTGGATTTGCATATTAAGGCTGGAGAAAAAATTGGTTTGGTAGGGCGGTCTGGTGCGGGAAAATCAACGCTGGTAAATTTATTGATGCGCTTTTATGACCTGGCAGATGGAAGCATTCATATAGATGGACAAAGTATTCATCTTGTTGCCCAAGAYAGTCTGCGAGAACAGATAGGTATGGTGACGCAGGATACTGCATTGTTACACCGTTCGGTAAGGGAGAATGTACTGTATGGCCACCCTGATGCAACAGATGCTCAGCTAATAGATGCGTGCAAAAAAGCCCAGGCACATGAGTTTATTCAAGGCCTAACGGATTTGAATGGAAATACTGGTTATGATGCAAAAGTTGGCGAGCGTGGAGTAAAGTTATCCGGAGGGCAGCGKCAGCGAATTGCTATAGCCCGTGTATTATTAAAAGATGCTCCAATATTGTTGTTGGATGAAGCAACGTCTGCGTTAGATTCAGAAGTTGAAGCTGCCATCCAGGAGAATTTTGATAAGCTCATGAAAGATAAAACCGTTATTGCAATAGCCCATCGATTATCAACTATTGCTGCGATGGACCGGTTAATTGTGCTAGATGAAGGGGTTATTGTTGAGCAGGGTAGTCACAAAGAACTGGTAGCGGCTGGGGGARTATACGCTCATCTATGGCAACATCAGAGCGGAGGGTTTTTRGGWGATCTGTAGGAACACTATAGTGTATTGATCGACATCTTTTKGTGCTAGTGGTAAACGTTAATGTAARGGAAAAGTCATGTCAGTAAAAAAAGTTAAGTTTGAATACGAGAAAGCGACAAAAAATAGTGTGCGTTTTAAAGAAGTTCCTGAAGAGGGTTCGGCGCCAATTGTTGGTACTTTGTATGTGCAAAAATGGTATGCGGGAGAAACAAAGACGATTGAGATAACTATTGATAAAAAGGACTAGAGACAAAAAGGCTTAGATTTCTCGGATGTTGATACCAAGGGCTTTGCACTGTAGCTCAATGGAACTCAATTGATCTAATGGCAACTCCACGCTAAGATCTACTTTTTGTTGGTAGTTGGCCTGAATATTTTGACCGTTACTTTTGTTTAACCAATGTCTGACAGTTTGTTCTTGGCTAAAATCACACTCAATAATAATCGAAGTTGTTGCGGTTCTATTTTCGATAGTTAAATTTTCGATGGCTAATTGGGCGGCGTGAGAATAGGCTCTTACTAATCCACCTGCTCCGAGTTTAATGCCGCCAAAATAACGTATTACCACAACCATAATGTCTCCAATATCTTTATGTTGTAATACGTTGAGTATGGGTTTGCCTGCAGTGCCGCTGGGTTCTCCTGCGTCGGACATGGCGGCACTGTGTGGTGAATGTGGAGGGCCGAACTGGTATGCCCAACAATGGTGCCTGGCGTCTGGATAATCCTTCTTTGCTTGTGCTAGAAAGGCTTTAGCATCGCCTTTATTGGTAATGTACCCAGTTCGAGATATGAAGCGACTCTTTTTAATCTCATAGATGGACTCAACGCTGGAGGCGGGAATGTTATAGCTTGAGGCGGGGGAGGCAGAGGTCATTTTGTCAGGCCAGTGTTTGGTGCTGGTGTAGGTGTAGGTGTAGTTTCTCATTGTGGTCGGTGAAATGAAAGTGAAGTAAAGGTTCAAAATTGTAGAGAAAACACCAATATTTGTAAAATAACTCGCATTATGTGTACTAAATTGCGGGTATTAATAGGAGTCATTGGAAAATTGTCATATATTGGCTGTATGTAGGCAGTTTAATAGGCTGCCATATGTTGATAATATGGCTAACATGCTAATTTTGTATATGGCGAACACCTGATGGCAACACGCTCGGAACAGCGGGAAAAAACACGGCAGTCTATTATTCAAGCCGCACTGAGCTTAAGTGCGGCAAAAGGACTGCACGCACTTAGTTTGCGAGAAGTCACCGGGGAGGCTGGCATTGCTCCAGCGACTTTTTACCGCTATTTCACCGACATGGAAGACCTTGGTTTAACGCTCGTTGATCATATCGGAGTGGCACTTCGTCAACTTATGCGCCAAGCCCGTAAGCGTGTTCGTATGGGGGGCAGCCCCATCGAGACCTCCCTTGAGATCTTTATGCAATTCCTGGACGAGAACCCCGAGCTTTTCCGTATTTTGATGGGTGCCTTGATGAGTGGGCCGCAGGCATTTCGTGAGGCAACTCTCAAAGAGAAGCGACGGTTTGTTGATGAGTTGGTGATAGATATTGCAAGCGATGAGCATACCGACGCACTGCCCGGGCATTATCCTATTATTTCAGAAATGATGGTGAATCTGGTGTTTCAAGGCGGCATCGAAGCGTTGGATTTACCGAAAACCGGACGAAAAAAGCTAGAGCAAAAGTTGAAGTTGCAGTTGCATATGATTCTGGCGGGAAGCGCGGTCTTAGCAAACGGAAACTAACTTGCGAGCACTTTCTTCTCGGCGATTTCTTCCTGTGGAAATGTAAAGCTAATGATTTTATTACGCCCTTGATTTTTGGAGGCATATAACAAATCATCGGCGTGCTGAATAAGTACCTGAGAATTGATGGTCGCTGAGGGTATACCTGAGACCATTCCACCGGATAAGGATATCAGATTGGATACCTTGGATTTATCATGGGGGATGTTGAGCTTGCGGATGTTATTGGCGATTTGCTCGCTTAGGTCAATCATTTCTTCGGGTTTGGTATCGTACCAGGCTAAAATAAACTCTTCGCCGCCGTAGCGTCCGGCAAAATCTAGCGATCGTCGGCAGCCTTTTGAAAGCTCTTTAGCTACTTTTATTAAGCAGTTGTCGCCTTTGATGTGTCCATAGCTATCGTTATAGTTTTTAAAATAATCAACATCCAATAGTACTAAGGTGACGAATTTTTGTTCTCTGTAGGCGAGGTCCATGATGAGGTCGAGTTGTTGATTGATTGCGCCTCGATTAAGTAAATGGGTTAATGGGTCAATTTTGGCGGCAGAGCGTAAGGCGCCCTTTTGTAAAAAACCTAACCTTGTTTGGTATTCCAGGGTGAACGCGGTGGCCCCGCCGATGAGGCAGCTACTAAAGATGAAGATTATGTCATGCATTATTTGGAAGTGCATAGGCATATAGAATAACGCTAGCAAGAAATAGCTCAAAAACAGCACCACCGCACAGGCGAGAGACTGCCGAAAGCGCATGCCCGCCAACAAAAAACCGATAAAGATAATCAGTATTAGGATTTCGGAAGGCATGGGTTGCCCCATGCTATTTGCGTAAGCGACAAAAATATTGGATGTAAGGCCGATAGCTAACACCATGGTAAATGCCATAGTTTGGAAGTGTTTTTGTGCCATTGGATTGTAGGTGAAGGCAAAAGCTATGATTAATATTGGGAGTAATGCCATAAAGCGAGTGACCAGATAGAATGTTTCTGGCCCGCCTGATAACACCTCTAAGTCAAAAGGGGTGAGTAGTAAAACTAGAGTCGTAGATATACAAAGCGCCAATCGCTGTTTTACGATATTGCGCTTGAAGTACTGGGCAACATACTCAGCCTCCATATCTGGGGAAAAAGAAAGGTTTTTAAAACCTTCATCCATTTTCCGCCGATATCTTTGTAAATCGTACTCAAAATCGACCATAAAAATCAGCTATTAATCAGTTCTAAGATGAAAACTCAATATAACGAATAGCGAGGATGCCTGTCAGTATTTTTTTGTGGCTCCTCTAGATTATTTGTGGTGAATAATGGGCTTTTTGGAGCGCATTTTGTAGATATAGTTATATGAAGGGCCTATCAATAGGTGGCTGGTAAAATCTACGGATATTTTGACTGAAAAAGACGGATTTAGCGTGATGCTGAACTTTATTTAGTCACGAGCCTAGTGGGGTGTCCGATCTTGTTTTGGGTGGATTTAATATCCAAGAACCCGTGAAACATTTACTCGTGGAATGTCTATTTAGTGTTTGGCGATAGTGCCAACCTACATAGAGGTAGCTCATAGATATGTCGAACCCATTGGCGCGTAAACAATACGGATCAAGTTTGTCTACCTGGTTGACGAAGGATATCCCTAACCATCACGAGGTGCAGATAACGTATCGATTTCCTGCTACTTCGGCGCATCAAGTGCCGGTTCCTTTGGCAGGCGTCGCGTATAAAATTGTTTGCCTTCAAGATGAGCGTATCGAGTTCTCTGGACAGCTTGATGAGCGCGGGCAAGCCCGTCACGATGGGTTGATCCCAGGACCCATCGCAATCCATTTTGCGGCGCAAGATCTGACTACACAGCGGTTGGCGGCAAATAAATTGCGCGAGAGCATAAAGCAAAGCTTGGACAGTTTGGCGATGTTGCTCACCTCTCAGAAGCATCAACTTCAGCAAGTGTTACAAACTCGAGAGGGTTCCGACCTTTTTCCTTATGGTTTGCCATTGACGAACCACTATTTTTTCGAGGTTGTAGCAACAAACTTTCTTCACTGTTCAGGGTTACAGAGCGCAGGGTTACAGGGTGAAGGGTTGTGGGAAAATTATTGTGAATGGTTGACGAGTGCCCGTGAAGAGTTGGGGTTCGTCTCAACGAGTAACCCACTAAATAATGCGGAAAAAGTTCCGGCAATTGTGGGTGATGTTTTTGTTGTGCTGTGCTGTGATTGCCACGCATAAATAATCCGCGCCCGGTATGCGTACCCGTTGCAAGACAGTCTACCCAAGCCACGGTGTATTGATTACTTTGTTCCGATTTCGATGCGAGCTTAAAGAACTGTTTTAGATTTTCGAAACGGATGGTTTCTTGAATGATGTCTGGGTTGGAGAGGGGCATTAGTTGGAATTTCGCTGACAGTATAATTCCCGTTAACCCCAGCCCCCCGATAGTGGCGCTAAAATAATCACTGTTTTCATTGTCGCTGCAATTTAGAATGTCGCCGTTGCTTCTTAGTAATTTAAATTCACTTAGGTGGTTTCCGAAACTGCCCATGTTGTGGTGGTTTTTGCCGTGTACGTCGTTGGCAATTGCTCCACCGACAGTGACGTATTTCGTACCGGGCGTGACGGCTAGGAACCATCCTTTAGGAATCACCAGGTCGAGCACGTCCGCTAATAATACTCCTCCTTGGCATTCTATTTGTCCTGACTCGGGGCAAAAGCTAAGAAAGCAATCCTGTGAATTACTGTCGACTACTTTACCCTTGGGGTTTAAACACACATCGCCGTAGCTGCGCCCGTTGCCAAAGGGCAACAGGCTGGTTTGGTTTTTTTTAATAAAGGCTTGAGCGTCGAGCGGTAAGTGTTCGCCTTGTTGTTGAGTCGCGGGGTAATGACCCCAGCTGCGATATTTTCCCATGAGTAAACCGATAGTATTTTAGCCGCAGATCGAGTGGTGGCTCCTAATATCGTCAAGGGCTGGGGTGACGATTAAATACCAGGGGCCGCAGTAGTCTCTGGATTRATTGTAGACATATTTTGGGGGAAAGCGGGGTTGGAGGGGGGCTTTATCGACTAGACCTTTAGTTGATCAAAACAGGCTGCGCTGGGGTTTTGGTAAACTCGTAAGTGAAATTCTGGCAGTACCGCGATTAAATGATCGAAAATATCCGCTTGGATCGCTTCATAATGCGCCCAGCGTTGATCCCTACAAAATACGTATATCTCAATGGGCAAGCCTTTTTCGGAATTGTAACGCTTCACTTCTTGTTGTTTTTTGCGAATGTAATCACCGATGACGGTTGAATTGGATAATTTAGCTAAAAAATCGTGGTTGCAAAAGCGGATGCTGTCCATATCGATGCTGATGGCTCGCTTAATTCTACGGCCTTCCGATTCCTCCATGCCACGCCAATTCTTAAATGACTCATTGATGAATGCTTGAGTGGGAATGGTGCTGATGGTTTTGTCCCAATTTTGTACTTTGACRGTNGTSWRARCWRTWKAATGTCGTCTCATACAGTGCGAGTTTGAGCCACTAAATAGCGAATGCCTTTAAAAAGAAACTTATGGGTGATTAAATTGGCGGCGAGGGCTAATACAATGACTGCGCTGCCTCGCACAATGGGGACAAGCCAGTTCATGTGGTCAGYATTGATTCCCCCTAAATTGAATATTTGTTCGATCCAGCTTTCCACAATAGTTAATTCTCGGTATTGCTGTTTTCTTTATTAAGACGATCTTCGATTGTCTGTTTTTTAGCCATTCTAGGTAATATAGCGTGTCTAAGGAAGGTGGTCTGCTAAGTTGAAGGATGGTTAGGGACGTAGTAGGCTTATTTGAATAGTAGATTATTGAATTATAATGGTTTGGATCAGACGATTATTGACCAGTTAACGTAAGAGGAAATAAGGGTGTATAAAAATATAACTATTGGAAAAGTGGCTCTAGGCAATCGGTTTCTTTTARGTTTKCTGGCAATTTCAAGTTTAGTTTTTCAWTCTCTCGCGRYGGCNNCNGCNNNTCCAACCGACCCATTAGGCGTCACCAARACGGCCGCTACGGAATTGACCAGTCGACTYACCCAAGATAAAACRGTCATTAAGGAGCACCCCGAGCATGTTGAAAAATTAGTGGCAGAGGTATTATTGCCAATTTTTGACACTAACCGTATGGCTAAACTGGTGCTCGCGAWAAACTGGAAAAAGGCCACCCCGAGCCAACAAGAAGCGTTTACATTGGGGTTTGAGAAAATATTAATTCGCACCTATGCCAACGCATTTGCTGCGTTTGACGGCCAAGAAATTGTATTTTTAACCCCCAAATTTAATAAGGATGGCAGTAAAGCCATCGTGCGCAGTGAAATTAAAATGGAAGGTTCTGCTTCCATTATCGTCGATTATCGTCTTCGATATAACGAYTCYCAATGGATGGTTTATGACGCAGTTATTGAGGGGGTGGGGTTGGTGAAGTCTTATCGTAGTCAGTTCGCAGATGTCATAAGACAAAAAGGCATGGCGGAATTGATCGCTTCATTGCCGAGTTAAAGGGGTTTTAGTCTAGATGCCATTCTACCGACGGTAACCAATCAGTATTTTCCGGAATTGTGATTTCAAGAGGGGGGGTGGTTAGCCCTCCGTTGACAATGACCAAGGTGTATTTTCCGGGCGTTAGACTTTCAGCGAGAAAGAAGCCGTCCTCCTCGAGGGTCACTATTTGCACGGGAGTTCCGCTTTCATCCAGGACCTGAATTTTGGCGTCGATGGATAGCTTATTTCGATTGAAAACCWYGMSGTCCATGCCSGCGGTCCAGGTCAATTCCGGTGAGTATTCGTAGGATGATCCGGGGCGAAGTCGTACCAGTTTGGATTTTTCTATCGGCGCAATTGTCGCATCTAATGTATTGGGGTCGGTTCGCAGCTGAATTTTTTGATCGGGGGGTAGCCCGGTTATTTGGTAACGGCCATTTTGATCGGTAAGGGCTTTTTTACTGCCCGCCCAAATGGAAACGTCTTCAAGAGGTTGGCGGTCACCGTTTTCGTCTTTAGGGGACATGACTGTGCCCACTACGCTTCCTGTGGAGAAGTCTTGCCAAGGCTTGCGTTTGACATTGGAGGCCCAGATATTGCGCCAACTAATGTTAACGACGACGCTATCGTTCAGCGCACTGATGCTTGAGTGTACGTTTTTAGCAATTTTCCACGTGGCGCTTAAACTGTAAAGAGGGTCTTCCACTTTTGACATGGAATAGCCCACAGCAAAACTAATTTTCCCCCCGGGCGCGGCCTTTTTTCTGAGTAATCCAGAGGCTTGATAGCTTAATTTGCTGGAATTTAATTTGACACCTAAATTGAGTGTTTCTGAAAAGTCGGTGGTGTTTTCCAAGGTGATCGAATAGCTATTATCACTATCAACGGGTTGGTTATAGTCTGCTTGAGACGACAAGTTCATCAATCGATTGATTCTTCTGTCTAATTTCCAGGACAATTGTGTTCCTGATTCGGAGCTGCGTATTGASTCCAATGTTCGCCATCGACCSAGCTGCATTGAGTGAATGAACGAGCCGCGTTTCCTGCTATTGTCTGCGACTCCGGGGGTTTCAAGAAGCGGTGATTGGTCGGAGAAAAAGCCGACAATGATCTGTAAGTTGTGCCGGTTAAACATTACGATATCCATCTGTGAGCTCCAGTCCAATCCTTCTGAGTGGRCATAGCTTTCGGTCAAGAGGTTGATGCCATCGACAATTCGCCAGGCGAGGTCTAGCTTAGTAGTGGGGCTTTTTTCAGTGCCGGAAAGGCGGGGMAGGCTGACCAAGTGAGCGCCGAGCGAAATGGATTGATTAACGCCATAGCGGCTTGTGATTTGGCCATAGCTTTGTTGTGTATTTTGACTGAGCTGCCCGAAGATTAATTGGTGATCCCATTGTTTGGGTTTAAGAATCTTGGAATTATCTGGGGCGATTCTTATGGTTTCGTTGGTTTCTGACCCATCGGGGTGATAAAACCTCAGTGTGAAATTGTCTCCTCCTGCGGAAAAGGTGGCGGGGATTTGATAGCGCCCTGAGCTATCAGCGACTGTGCTAAGTATGAGAAACCCATTGTGGTAGACGTCTACTTCGGAGCCTGAGATGGTATGGCCGATGTGTTCAAATTTACCGGCACCCTTGTGTTTTTTTATTTGATCGATTCGAACGCCATTTTTTAAGTTAAAAGAACTGATTAATAAATCGCTATTACTGTTGGTATAGCCTGCATCGAATAGGTAGTAGCGTTTTCCATTTAATTTTTGGTATCGCCAGAAGCTAAGTTCTGATGTGGACAATAATTCAGATTCAGCGGCTTGAGCGGAAAGTAAAAAATTCCCTCGGTAGATATCGGCGCTCAAATCCACTTGAGAGTGCAGGATTTGGCCCTCTTCATCGGTGGATTTTTGAAGGTTTATTTGATGGCGAGTTTCGATCGAAGGGTGATGGTCCGGAAGAAATACCGTTCGTTGATCGAGTAATTCGGCTTGTTTTTTGCGCTGACCTTCTCTTTGGCGATTAGTGGCTCGTTCTTTTTTTCGCTGGTCAGCCGTTAAGTAGTAGGGCTGTAATGCGATGGAGTAGTATTTTAAACTCCACACGGAATAGAGCGGCAACCACTTTTCGAAGACGTCGTGCTTTAACCATAGTTTGCCTTCTTTCAATATTAAATCTCGTTGAAA